>NZ_JBITIH010000077.1:0-1024 GCF_044458865.1 Micromonospora sp. NPDC050417 | reverse complement strand
CCCTGGTCCCATGCCTCACGGGTGATCTCCGCCTTGCCGGACAAGGGGCTTGGGGTGATGGTCTGGGTGGTGGTGACGTACGTGCCGGCGGTCGGCTCCTGGTTCTGCGTGTGGTCGCCGACCAGCCCGGACGAGCTGGAGAACTTCGGCACGATGAACGGGGACGCGTCGGCGATGGGGCCACGGTTGACGAAGTCCCACAGCGGCGTCGCGTAGTCGAGCTGATCGACCCACAGATCCGGCCGCTGCCGGGACGGGTTGAGCGCGGCGACGTCGGCCATGTCCGTCTCGAACTCGGCGGCGGTCGCGGACGATGCGACGAAGCCGCCGATCTGCCCTCGCGCGAAGGTCAGCGCCCGCTCGTACGACTCGCCGTCACCGCGCTGTGCGCGCCACAGGTCGGAGGAGAAATCGTACTGCGGGCCGGCGGTGAGATTGCCCTTGCGGTCGAACCGGTACGGGATCGCTTCCCGAACCTGGCTGGCCGCAATCGTCCGCCGGGTCGGGTCCACGCTCGCGCGCTGCTCCTGCGTTGACGGGGCCGCCGGGCCGAGGTGCGGCACGCCAAGCAGTGCACCGAGCTGGCCGGCGCGGATCAGGCCGTCGACCTGCTCTGCGGACAGCGTCAGCGCGCCGGTCGGCATCACCTGCTCGCCGGCCTGCGTCTGCGGCTGCTGCGCGGCCACGAGCGCCTGAATCGCGCCGGGCCGGGACAGAAGCATGGTCAGCTGGTCCTGGTTGAGTTGGACGCCACCGGCCGCCGGTGGCGTGGTCTGAGCCTCGTTCGGCTCGTTCTGCTCCGGCATGCCGGGCTCCTTCGGGGTTCGGCTCGCGGCCACTTTGGTTACGCGGGCATCGTCAAAAGCGGGCATCGGGGTTGACGACGTTTCGCGCCAGCTAGCGCGCTTTACGTCGTAGACCTGGTCTTTCTCGTTCCACTCGACATCGCCGACCGTCGGGTCGAGGTTGAAGTCGACGCCGACCGACAACCCGTCGTACAGGCCGTGCTGCGCGTCGTACAGCA
>NZ_JBITIH010000076.1:0-1126 GCF_044458865.1 Micromonospora sp. NPDC050417 | reverse complement strand
TTGGGTGCACACTCTGACGGCGCGGTTCGGTAGTGCTGAGGCCGCGTTGTCCGCGGTCGAGGGTCTGGGCTGATGCGAACCGGCCTGGCGACGGTTCTCGGCGTCGAAGTGGCGTTGTTGCAGGCGGGCATGGGCGGTGTCGCCGGCACGGAGTTGGCGTGTGCGGTGTCGAACGCGGGCGCCGCTGGCTGCGTGGGTGGCTACAAACTCGCCGGTGACGCGTTGTCGGCCATGCTGGGCCGGTTGGTCGCGGGGACGGACCGGCCGGTCGGCGTGAACCTGATCCCGGAGGTGGTCGGCCCCGACGACCTCGCCCAACAAGTGGAGCAGGTGCTCGCCGAGACGCCGCCGTACGTCTACGTGTCGCTGTTCGGCATGCCCGAGGACGCGGTGTTCGAGCGGGTCGCTGCGTCCGGCCGGGTTCTCGTAGTCCAGGTCGGCACCGTCGAGGACGGTGTGCTGGCGGCCGAGCGGGGTGCTGTGGTGGTGGCACAGGGCACCGAGGCGGGGGGACACCTGCTCGGCGTGTCGGGCCGGGACGATCTGGTCGCCCGGCTGCGTGATCGGCTACCCGACGCCTGCATCGTCGCCGCGGGCGGGATCGGTTCGCCCGCCGACGCCGAGCGGGCCGTTGGCGCCGGGGCCGACGGCGTGTTGCTGGGCACCGCGTTCGTCGTTGCCCGAGAGTCCCGGGCTCACCCCCACTTCAAGATGGCGGTCACCGCGGCCGACGGCGTTGACACCGTGATCACGGATGTCTACGAGATCGGGTGGCCGGGCCGGCGGCACCGCGTGCTGGCCACGCCCGTGACTGAGAATCCGAAGCAACCCAAGAATTTCATCGGCCGGACAGTGGTCGAGGGGCGGGTCTATCCGGTGCCTCGGTTCAGTGCTGCGGTGCCGACGGTCGCGACCACGGGCCGGATCGAGGAGATGGCGTTGTACTGCGGGTTGGGTTGTGGCGCCGTTTCGGAGGAGTTGTCGGCGGCTGTTGTCGTCGCCGCGTTTGCTCGTGTTGTCCCGAGTTTCAGAGTCGTCGAAACAGGATGAGGATGGTGGATTCGTGTCTGCTGGTGAGATTCTTGAGCGTCTTGATCTGAGGTATCGCGAGGACGTGATTCGTGTT
>NZ_JBITIH010000075.1:0-1290 GCF_044458865.1 Micromonospora sp. NPDC050417 | reverse complement strand
GGCGGATTCCAGGGGTCGTTGCAACACGGTGGTTAGTCGGTGACGGTTAGGAGCTTAGCGAGGCGCTCGGCTGGGGTGTCCCAGCCGAGCGTTTTGCGTGGGCGGCCGTTGAGTTCAGCGGCGACGGCGGCGAGGTGTTGCGGGCTGTGGGTAGCCAGGTCGGTGCCTTTGGGGAAGTACTGGCGTAGCAGTCCGTTGGTGTTCTCGTTCGAGCCGCGTTGCCAGGGTGAGTGCGGGTCGCAGAAGTAGACCGGCATGTCGGTGGCCATGCTGAACTCGTGGTGTAGTGCCATCTCACCGCCTTGGTCCCAGGTCAGGGACCGTTTCAGGTGGGTGGGCAGGGTGGCCATCGTGGCGAGGAGACCGTCGCGGACATGGTCGGCGGTCCGGCCCTGCCCGAGGTGCACGAGCAGGACGTAACGGGTGGCGCGTTCGACGAGGGTGCCGATCGCGGAAGCGCTGTCCTTACCGATGATCAGGTCGCCTTCCCAGTGTCCGGGCACGGCCCGGTCCTCGACCTCGGCCGGCCGGTCACTGATCATGAGCATCGGAGCGACGAACCTGGGCTGGCGTTGCCCCGGCTGCCGGCGAGGTCGGCGCACGGCTCGTCCGGTCCGCAGAGCCGCGGTCAGTTCCCGGCGTAGCTCGCCCCGGCCCTGGACGTAGAGCGCCTGGTAGATCGTTTCGTGGGACACGTGGAACTCGCTTCGCTCGGGGAAGTCCCGACGCAGCCGACGGCTGATCTGCTCGGGACTGTGCTTGAAGCCCAGCATCGCCTGCACCAGGAAACGCAGCCCCGGGCGGGCGGCGAGCTTGCCCGTCTTCGGACGCGGTCGACGGCCGTCAGCGCGTTCCTGAGCAGCGTAAGGCCGGTAGTCACCGCTGCCGGGATGACGATTACGGCGTATCTCCCGGCTGATCGTGGACCGGTCCCGTCCCAACTCGGCCGCGATCGACGCCTGAGCGGCGCCTTCCCGGAGCCGGTCAGCGATCACGATCCGCTCGCCCTGCGACAGGAACCTCCCCGACACGGGCAGACGCCGGGCAGCAGAACGCTCGCTCCGCTGTCCGACGTCCCCCTGGCCGGTGCTACCGAACCGCCAACGGTGCCCCGTCTTACGGTTGACCCCGACGATCCGACACGCCTGTCCCGTACTCACACCCTGCGCCACAAGATCCAAATATGCCCGGCGCTCAGCGTCCAACCTCTTCCGACCCTGCGGCCGACGATCGCTGCGAACCTCGAACATCACAACCCCTGACACGATCAGGCGTTGCAACGATCCCTAG
>NZ_JBITIH010000074.1:0-1347 GCF_044458865.1 Micromonospora sp. NPDC050417 | reverse complement strand
TTGATGCCCCTATGGATGTCAAGCGGCTGTGGAACTGGTGGGTTGGGTGATGAGCTCGTAGAGCTCTCGCGCGACGTAGCGTTTGAGGCAGCGGATGGCTTCGCGTCGGGTTTTGCCTTCGGAGACGCGTCGGTCCAGGTAGGCGCGGGTGCGGGTGTCCCAGCGGAGCCGGGCGAGGACGATGATGTAGAGCGCTGAGTTGGCGTGGCGGTCGCCGCCTCGGTTGAGGCGGCGGCGTTGGGTTTTGCCGGAGGACATCTCGATGGGGCTGACGCCACAGAGCGCGGCGAAAGACGCTTCGCTGGTGAGCCGTCGCGGGTTGTCGCCGGCGGCCAGGAGTAGCGCTGCGGCGGTGTCGGGGCCAACGCCGTGGCGACGCAGTAGTTCGGGCGTGTGAGCGTTGATCGCGTCGGTGATGCGGCGGTTCAGGTCGTCGACCTCGTGGGTGAGTTCGGTGACACGGCGGGCCAGTAAGCGCAGGGTGTATGCCGCGGCGGATACGAGATCGTCGGCGTTGCTGGGGTCGAGGTCAGCGCAGCGGCGGACGAGCTTGGGGAGGCTCAGGCCGGTCATGGAGTCACGTAGTGCCGTGTCGGCGCCGATGAGGACGGCTTTGAGCTGGTTGATTGCCTGCGTGCGGGCCTTGATGGCTGACGTCTTGGCGAGCTTGAACAGGCGGATGCGCTCGACGTGACCGTCGCTGGTCTTGGCCAGAGCAGTGGCTTGCCCGGACAGAACCGCGCGTGCTGCGGCTTCGGCGTCGATGGTGTCGGTCTTGCCTCGGCGCCTGCGCTGAGCCCGGTCTGGACGGCTGACCTCGATCACCGCGATCCCCGCGGAGTGCAGATGGCGTGTCAGTGCGGCCCCGTAGGAATGGGTGCCTTCCACTCCGGCTCGGCTGACCTGGCCCAGGGTGGCTGCCCAGCAGAGCATCGCACGATAGCCGGCAGCGGTAGTGGGAAAGCTCTGGCTGCCCAGCAGAACGCCGTGGATGCTCAGGGCAGCGGCGACATGGACGTCTTTGTGCGTATCGACGCCGAGGACCACCTCGCCGGACGTGTCATGTTGGCCGGGCGAAGCTGGATAGGACATGCTGGACAAGGCTGTTCGGCTCCTGACGGCTTGGGAACGGATGGCCGTCGCCGGGCCGGCAAGGCTGGTCAGGACTGTGATGGCGCCTTCATAGCCGCAAGGCCCCTATCGGGACACGACCCCGCCGGTCCGGCGGCAGCAAGCACCGCCCGGAACCCGAGTCGACAGATCAAACTCAAGACACCGAAGGTCCGTCGTAGCGCGAGTCAGACCCAAGTACCGGGCGGCACTCGCTCATCCTCACAGTCGTAGCGG
>NZ_JBITIH010000073.1:0-1401 GCF_044458865.1 Micromonospora sp. NPDC050417 | reverse complement strand
CCGTACTAAAAACCCCATTTTTCAACAAAAATATATTAAGCCATTCATTTAATGGTAAAAAATCATTACTCAAAAGAAGATTAATTAATATAAAAGAAGCCAATTTGAAAAAGCAGTCAAAATTAATTCTAATTTTTATTTGTATTTTTACTTTTTTTATCATGATAATTCAAAGCCAGTTTTTAATGGGGCAATCCTTAACTGATTATAATTATAAAAAGCCCTTGCAAAGCGATTACCAAATTTTAGATGAAAGTAAAAATTTTGGTTCAAATAGTGGATCTTTCGTTATGTACAGCATGAAGAAAGACAAATACTATATTTATAATGAAAAAGAAAGTAGAAAAAGATATTCTCCTGATTCAACTTACAAAATTTATTTAGCACTGTTTGGACTTGACCGTCATATTATAAGTGATAAAAATTCACGTATGTCATGGAATCATAATCATTATCCTTTCGATTCTTGGAATAAGGATCAAGATTTAAATACGGCAATACAAAACTCAGTTAATTGGTACTTCGAACGTATTAGTAATCAATTATCAAAGAACTATACTTCTGATCAACTCAAGCAATTAAATTATGGTAATAAAAATTTGGGAAGTTATAAAGCCTATTGGTTGGAAGATAGTTTGAAAATATCTAATCTTGAACAAGTAATAGTTTTAAAAAATATGATGGAACAAAATAACCATTTTAGTAAAAATGAAAAGAAACAATTATCTTCTTCGTTATTGATTAGAAAAAATGAAAATTATGAATTGTATGGGAAAACAGGTACAGGTATAGTAAACGGGAAATATAATAATGGGTGGTTTGTAGGTTACGTAATTACAAATCATGATAAGTATTATTTTTCTACACATTTATCAGATGAAAAAGCCTCTGGTGAAAATGCTAAATTAATAAATGAAAAAATATTAAAAGAAATGGGTGTTTTAAATGGCCAATAAGCAAGTTGAAATATCTATGGCTGAATGGGATGTTATGAATATAATATGGAATAAAAAATCAGTATCAGCTAATGAAATTGTAGTTGAGATTCAAAAAAATAAAGAAGTTAGCGATAAGACGATTAGAACATTAATTACAAGACTATATAAAAAAGAGATTATAAAACGATATAAATATAATAATATTTATTTTTACTCATCAATTATTAAAGAAGATGATATTAAAATGAAAACTGCTAAAACCTTTCTTAATAAATTGTATGGAGGGGATATGAAAAGTTTAGTGCTTAATTTTGCGAAAAATGAAGAATTAAATAACAAAGAAATTGAAGAATTGCGAGACATTTTAAATGATATTAGTAAAAAATAAATAGATATAGGGTTCAAACATAATACATATATAAATTATGTTTGAACCCTATTAAATTAGATTTTTTATGAGATT
>NZ_JBITIH010000072.1:0-1444 GCF_044458865.1 Micromonospora sp. NPDC050417 | reverse complement strand
CTAGTAGTGCTTTGTCATGATCTGAGTGGGTAGTTGGGTTTTGTTGTGGGGAACCGTGTTTTGCAGGTGGGGCAGACGCCGGCGAGGCGGACGAGTAGACGTTGTAGTCCACGGAGTACCGCGTAGAGGCTCAGGCCGGCGTTGCTGCTTTTGGGTGGCGGAGGCGTTGCAGGGTGAGGAAGGCGTGGGCTGCGGAGACGAGGGTGACGTGGTGGTGCCAGCCTCGCCAGGTGCGTCCTTCGTAGTGGTGCAGGCCGAGGCCGGTTTTGAGTTCGCGGTAGTCGTGTTCGATGCGCCAGCGGAGTTTGGCCCAGCGGATCAGGGTGCGTTTCGGTGTGGTGGTGGGCAGGTTCGACAGCCAGTACTTCGTCGGCTCGTCCTGTCCGGTGGGCCATTCGGCGATGAGCCATGCCTGGGGTAGGTCCTGGCCGCGGTGCTCGGTCAGGAGGACCCGTCCGGCGGGGCGGACTCGGAGGAACACGAATCTGGACCGCATCTTCACCGGTTTCCCGGCCCGGATGCGGGATCCGTCTCGCCAGGCCACGGTTCGGGCCTGTCCGTCGGTGAGGACGAGGTCTTTGACCGAGACGGCTGGTTGCCGGTACCGCTGGGCGGGTGGTTTACCGACGCCTTGGTAGGGCGGGGTGGTGCGGACGGTGTCGTGCCGGTGGACGCCAATGTTGGTGGATACCTGGACCACGTAGGGGATGTCCCGTTTGGTCAGGCCGTGGCGGAACTCGGCGGCGTCGCCGTATCCGGCGTCGGCCACGATCAACGGGGGTTGTAGTCCCCATCCGGTGAGTTCGTCGACCATGTCCAACGCCAGACGCCATTTCTCCCGGTGCCTGACCTTGTCCGGGATCCCTGCCCGCGACCGCCGCCGGTCCACGTCGGGGTCCGGGGAGGTGTCGGGGTCCCAGGCGGCGGGGAGGAACAGGCGCCAGTTCGCCGGGCAGGACGCGGTGTCGGTGACGAGGTTGACCGAGACCCCGATCTGGCAGTTCGTGACCTTGCCCGCCGTGCCGGTGTACTGCCTGGCCACTGCGGGTGACGCGGACCCGCACTTGAGCCAGCCGGTGTCGTCGACCGCCCACGCTACTGGTCTGATCACGGTGTCCATCCGCTGGGCGAGTCGGGCTCGGACCGGGGTCACGTCCCATGGGCTGTTCGTCACGAAGTGGTTCAACGCCTGGTCGTGCACACCGTCGAGGCGGCCAGCCATCGGCTGGATCGACTTACGCCGCCCGTCGATCATCAGACCTTGCAGGTACGACACCGCCCGGTCCTGCCACCCGACCCGTGTCAAGGACCCGAACACGTCCTCAACGAAATCAGCCAGGTCATCACGAAGACGGCGCACCTCAACCTCGTCCATAGTGGTGTCAACGAGGCTGATTCACCTATCACCACTAGCCTTAACCAAAACGTGACAAAGCACTACTAG
>NZ_JBITIH010000071.1:0-1525 GCF_044458865.1 Micromonospora sp. NPDC050417 | reverse complement strand
ACCGTGACCGGCCCACGACGAGCCACGACCGGCGTAAGGTCCGGCACCGGCAACGCCTTCCGGTCGAGCTTGCCGTTCGCCGTCAACGGCAACGCCTCCAACCACACAAACGCCGACGGCACCATGTAACCCGGCAACCGACCAGCCAACCGCTCCCGCAACAACCCCACATCCGCCGCGCCCACCACATACGCCACCAACCGCTGATCCCCCGGCACATCCTCACGCACCACCACCACCGCCCGCCGAACACCGGGAACAGACACCAACGCCGCCTCAACCTCACCCAACTCAACACGGAAACCACGCAACTTCACCTGATCATCGGTCCGACCGACAAACTCCAAACTCCCATCAGCCCGCCACCGCACCAGATCCCCACTGCGATACATCCGCTCACCAACCACACCGAACGGATCCGCCACAAACCGCTCCGCCGTCAACCCCGACCGATTCAGATAACCAAGCGCCAACTGCACACCAGCCAAATACAACTCCCCCACCACCCCCGGAGGAACCAGCCGCAAACCCCCATCCAACACATAAACCCGCGAATTATGCATCGGCCCACCGATCGACACCACACCAGCACCCGGCGACGTCAACGCCCCCGTAACAGCAATCGTCACCTCCGTCGGACCATACAAATTCCACAACGGCACACCACCCAACACCGCCGCGAACTCATCAACCAACTCCGCCGGCAACGCCTCACCAATACACACCACCAACCGCAACCCCACACACCCCACCGCACCCCCACCCGCCAAAAACAAACGCAACATCGACGGCACGAACTGCACCACCGTCACACCCCGATCCCGAACCAACCCCGCCAAATACCCCGCATCACGATGCCCACCCGGCCGCGCCACCACCACCGACGCCCCCGACACCAACGGCCAAAACAACTCCCACACCGACACATCAAAACCAACCGGCGTCTTCAACAACACCCGATCCGAAACACCCAAACCAAAAGTATCCTGCATCCACGCGAACTGATTCACCACCGCACGATGCGACACCACCACACCCTTCGGACGCCCCGTCGAACCCGACGTATACATCACATACGCAGGAGCATCCGCCGGCACCCACACCCCCAAATCAGAATCCACACCCCCACACAAAGGCAACTCACCATCAAGAAACACCACCGGAGCCGCATCCGCCAACATAAAAGCAACCCGATCCGCCGGATACTCCGGATCCACCGGCAAATACGCACCACCCGCCTTCACCACACCCAACAACGCCACCAACAAATCCACCGACCGAGGCAACGACACCGCCACCACCGACCCCACACCAACACCCCGACCCACCAACCACCGAGCCACCCGATTAGCCCGCGAATTCAACTCACCATAAGACAACTCCTCACCCTCACACACCACCGCCACCGCACCCGGATCCACCACCACCCGAGCCTCAAACAAACCAGACAACGACCCCCCAGACACCTCCCGCACAGTCTCATTCCACCCAAACAACACCCGATCACGCACCTCGTCACCGAGGA
>NZ_JBITIH010000070.1:0-1621 GCF_044458865.1 Micromonospora sp. NPDC050417 | reverse complement strand
TGGACAGTCGCAGCGGCAGCAACCGGCGGCCGTTGATCATGTGGGGCGTGTTCGCTTGTAGAGCAGCTACTGCCTCTTCTGTCCGGCCTACTGATCGATGGTGTTGAGCATAGAGAGGGCGGTGTCATTCTCTCCACCCGAGTCCTGTCCTCGACCGCGCGATGCCACGGTTGCCAACAGCCCTCTGCTCGTGTTCACGGCCGCTACCTGCGACAACTGCGTGATCTCGCGACCGCCGGGATCGGCCTGATCCTCCAGGTCCAGGTACGCCGATTCCGCTGCGATAACGTCGCCTGCACCGTGGTGACCTTCGCCGAGCAGGTCGACGGAGTGACCACCCCGCATGCCCGCTTCACGCCCGGGTTGCGGGTGACGCTCACCGAGATCGGTCTGGCACTGGCAGGCCGCGCCGGGGCCCGGCTGGCTGCCGTGCTCGGGATGCCGGCCGGACGAGACACACTGTTACGACTGGTCAAAGTTTTGCCGGACCCGACGGCAACAGCCGTGACAGTGCTGGGCGTCGACGACTTCGCGTTCCGGCGAGGCCGCCACTACGGCACCGTGCTCATCGACATGGCCACCCACCGCCCGATCGAGATGTTCGACGGCCGCGATGGCAACAGTCTCGCAGCCTGGCTGCGGCAACATCCGGAGGTCGAGGTCATCTGCCGGGATCGGGCCGGCGGCTATGGCGAAGGAGCCCGGCAAGGCGCCCCGGACGCGCTGCAGGTCGCTGACCGGTTTCACCTCTGGATGAACCTGGGCCAGGCGGTCGAGAAGACCGTCAACGCCCACCGGGCTGGGCTCGCAGCGCCAACACCGCCGCCGGCTGGTGACACCGCACCGGAAGTGGTGCAGCCGCTGCCCGAGAAGAAGATCGTCACGCGGCTGCGGGCGAACTACACCGCCGTCCAAGAGTTAACCGCTCAGGGCATGTCCAAAGCGGCGATCGGACGCAAGCTCGGCCTGCACCAGGCCACCGTCCGCAAGTTCGCCAACGCCCGCAGCATCGAAGACCTCACCGCGGTCACCGAACAGCGGACCCATGTGGTCGGCCCGTTCACCGGCTACCTGCACCAACGCTGGAACGAGGACGAACGCAACGCCACCCAACTCTTCCGCGAGATCCAGCAGAAAGGCTATCCAGGCGGCGAACTCGCTGTTCAGCGTTACCTTCGCAGCTTCCGGAAGGGCCGCGGGCACGCCCCGCATCCGGGCCCAAAACCACCCACCGTCCGCCAGGTCACCTCATGGATCATGACCCACCCCGACCGGGTCGACTCCCGCGACGCCGCGAAACTACGCGACATCCGCAATCGCGACCAGAGCCTGGATCGCCTGGTCAAACATGTCCGAGCCTTCGCGGTGATGATGACCAGCCGCCACGGCGACCGCCTCGACGACTGGATCACCGCCGCCGAGAACGACACCATGGCACCGCTGGCCGGGTTCGCCCGAAACCTGCGCCGCGACATCGACGCGATCCGCAACGGCCTGACCCTGCCGCACAGCTCAGGACCCGTCGAAGGAAGCATCAACCGCATCAAGATGATCAAACGGCAGATGTTCGGCCGAGCCGGCCTCTCGCTGCTCCGCAAACGCGTTCTTCTCGCCCGCTGAT
>NZ_JBITIH010000069.1:0-1638 GCF_044458865.1 Micromonospora sp. NPDC050417 | reverse complement strand
CAATGCCGCTTAGTTAAGGCGTTGTTTGGTGATCTTGTTGGTGGTTTGGCTGGGTGTGAGGGTGATTGTGTGGTGGGTGTGGGCGGGTGGTCGGGGTTGGCGGCGGGGTTTTGGGGTGTAGGGGGTGAAGGTTGGTCGTCGTTGTCGGGGGTAGCTGCGGTTGCGTCTGGTGAGTGGGGGTTCGTTGAGGATGTCGCTGATGGTTTGGTCGCGGGTGTGGTGGGTGGGGTGTTGGTAGAGAGAGGTGCGGGCGGCGCGGAGGGTGAGGGTGAAGGAGATCCGGTCGGGGTCGATGTTGGCGGTGGTGGCGGCTTCGGTGCGGAGGTGGCAGAGGGCTTGGTAGGTGATGAGGAGTGCGTAGATCTCTTGGGTGATGCCGGTGGGTGTGTGTGAGCGGAGGGTGGTGTTGGTGCCGAGGAGGCGGGGTTTGAGGAAGCTGTAGTGGGTTTCTGATTCCCAGCGTTGTTGGTAGAGGGCGGCGAGTTGTTGCGCGGGGGCGTGGTGGTGGTCGAGCAGGGTCGTGATCAGGCGGTATTCGTCGGTTCTGGTGTTGTGGCCGTTGGTGGTGGTGATGGTGAATTCCACGACGCGGATGGGGTGGCCGTGGCGTGGTGGTTGGGGTGGGCAGCCGCGGGCACGGGCGCCGGCGAGTCGGACGATCTCGCGTCTGGTGGGGAGTGTGGCGAGGAATGATCCGTCGGGGAGGTGGGTGGTGGGGACGAGGTGGAGGTTCTTCTTCGCTCTCCAGATGAGGTCGGCGCCGGTGGCGGCGGCGTGTGACCAGAGGTCCTGGCCGGTGAAGTTCCGGTCGGCGAGCAGGAGCATGTCGGGGGTGAGTGAGGCGAGGAGCCGCCGGGCGAGGGTGAGTTCGCTGGAGGTGACGACTCCGTCGAACGCGGCGTCGATGACGGTGTGGGTGCCGCAGTCGATGAGTGTCATGAGTCGGATCAGCGGGGTGCTACCGAGCCGGCGTAGGTAGCTGTCCGCCGGTTTCTTGGTGGGGTTACGGGCTTGGCCGTGGTAGCCGAACTCGGCGGCGTTCGCGGGAGTGTCCGGAGCGGCCAGGGTGGTGGCGTCCCACGCGACGAGGCGACGTCCGAGAACGAACGTCGACCCGGTTGATGACGTACCGGCGGTGCCACGGACCCGGTCGAAGAGTATCTGCAGCGGCTTGACGCCGAGTCGTTGCCGGGCCTGTGTCAACGCCGAACTCGACGCGATCTCGCACCCGTGGCACAGCCACCGCCACCGCAGGACCAGGATCCGTGCGACGGCCCGGTATCCCGGCGGGCGGTAACCGTCAGCGGCGCTGAAGAGCGTCAACGCGAGTACGAAGTAGATCACCACACGTGCGGGCAGGACCCGCCGTCGCTGTTCTCGACAGCCCGCCGTCTCGATGACCTCGTCGACCAGGTCGGGCGGGACGGTACTGGTCAACACCCCGAGATCGATGTGATCGCGGGCTGGGCCACCCATCGTTGGCATGGCAAACTGAACCGACAACGGAACTCCCGGGACAGACAGTCTTTCTTGGTCGATCGACAGTCATACCGGTAGTTCCGTTGTTCCATGTCCCGCCACGCCGCCATGACTATCCGCCGCCACCCGATCACCCACCGCACTAACTAAGCGGCATTG
>NZ_JBITIH010000068.1:0-1897 GCF_044458865.1 Micromonospora sp. NPDC050417 | reverse complement strand
TATGGATGTCTGTTGTAAACTCATGAACAGGTTTAGTGGTATTTATGTTAGGATTCAAATTGTGTGAATTACTTTCAACTGTGGGCTCTTGATTATTCAAATTATTAAATTTAAAAAGAGAGAATTTAATAGGAATGAAAGGAATTAATCCTGCAAGAAGAGTTAGATACCAAACTTTATAATTTAACATATAATTAAAATAGCGTTTTAATATGTACCTAAAAAATACTAACAATAGAAATATAAAACAAAAGCTTACTATGCTCATTATTAATAACTTAGCCATTTCAACACCTTCTTTCAAATATTTATAATAAACTATTGACGCCAATATTACAATTGTAATATTATTGATTCATAGAAATTACAAATGTAATATTGGAGGGTATATTTTGAAAAAGTTAATACTTTTAATTGCAATTGCTTTAGTTTTAAGTGCATGTAATTCAACCAGTTCACATACTAAAGAGTTAAATAATTTAGAAAAAAAATATAATGCTAATATTGGTGTCTATGCATTAGATACTAAAAGTGGTAAGGAAGTAAAATTTAATGCCGATAAGAGATTTGCCTATGCTTCAACTTCAAAAGCGATAAATAGTGCTATTTTGTTAGAACAAGTACCTTATAATAAGTTAAATAAAAAAGTACATATTAACAAAGATGATATAGTTGCTTATTCTCCTATTTTAGAAAAATATGTAGGAAAAGATATCACTTTAAAAGAACTTATTGAGGCTTCAATGAAGTACAGTGATAATACAGCAAACAATAAAATTATAAACGAAATCGGTGGAATCAAAAAAATTAAAAAACGTTTAAAAAAATTGGGAGATAAAGTAACAAATCCAGTTAGATATGAAATAGAATTAAATTACTATTCACCAAAGAGCAAAAAAGATACTTCAACGTCTGCTGCTTTCGGCAAGACTTTAAATAAACTTATCGCAAATGGAAAATTAAGCAAAAAAAATAAAAATTTCTTACTTGATTTAATGTTAAATAATAAAAACGGAGACACTTTAATTAAAGATGGTGTTCCAAAAGACTATAAAGTTGCTGATAAAAGTGGTCAAGCAATAACATATGCTTCTAGAAATGATGTAGCTTTTATTTATCCTAAGAACCAATCTGAACCTATTATTTTAGTCATTTTTACGAATAAAGACAATAAAAGTGATAAACCTAATGATAAATTGATAAGTGAAACCGCCAAGAATGTAATAAGCAAATTTTAATAGTCTAAATGTACTACAAAAACTGATATAATTCTATCTTTCATAAAACTTCATAATATCGAAGAACATATATATTATTTATTATTATATATGTTCTATTTTTTTATGTTCACATTTTTAAAAGAGAAAATACTATTAACATACCAAACATCATAATTCCAGTTACTGTAATTATAAATGCTCGATAATCTTACTCAACTTTTCCATATAGAAAATAACTTATTTTAAATTAATTAATCACATTAAAAAATTATATAATCCTTGCCGAATAAGAACATACGTTCTATAATGATGATGAGGTGGTTAACATGATTCCAAATCCTAATGCGCCAGATGAATATAAATATGAAACTGATTATAGAAAAATACCAAGAAAATATTTAAACCCTAAAATCCCTCAAGGGCGTGGAAAAATCAAATGGCAACCTTTTGCGACTCTCCCAAAACAGTTTGAAATTTTAGAGCAAATCATAATGTATCAAGATAAAGTTGAAAAACCATTGCTAACATATGATTCATTAGATAATTTAGATCAGATTTTCCAAGTAAAAATTAGAAATGATGAGTTATGTACAATCACATATTGGGAAGACGGTAACATTTCAAAATATACGGGAAAAATTTTAAAAAAGGATGAAATTAGTAATACATTTTCCTTT
>NZ_JBITIH010000067.1:0-2137 GCF_044458865.1 Micromonospora sp. NPDC050417 | reverse complement strand
AGTCGGGTCGGGAACTGGAGAGATGATGATCACTGACGGTAGGGCCGAGGGCCTGCATGCCGCCGGTTTCCCGGTCGGTTGTGCGCTCTCCCGTGCCCATGGTCAGGTCGTCACCGCTCCAGCTCCCGCCACGTCGAACCGTGCATGCGGTTCTCCCGCACACGGCTCACCGACGCCGTTCACCGCCGGCATTCGGTTTCTCCCGCCAGGGCTTGTTCGCCCTGGGTGCGACAACAATTCCGTTCAGGCCGATCAGGCCACACCGCTCCGGCGACAGGTAAGCGACCACGGACATGCCGAAGCCTCGCCCGCGTTTGTGCCGCTTGCCGATGAACAGCGTCAACCGTTGCATCGCGTAATCCCTGATCTTGTCGAACCGGATGGTCGAGTGGCCGTAGCGGAAGTACGCCGCCCAGCCACGCAGGAACGCATTGATGTCCTCGACCACCGTTTCGACACTGAGCAGCAGCCTCGACCGGACCGTGAGTTCACGGATCCGGTCCCGGGCACGCTGCATCGCCTTGTCCGAGGGCCAGCGGGCCAGGAACAGGACACCGCGCTTGCCCCGCACGCCCCGCGACCGCACCCACTTGTGACCGAAGCCCAGGAAATCGAACCCCGGGCCGTCTTCCGCAAGGTGCACGATGCGGGTTTTGGCCTCTTTCGGCGCAAGGCCGAGTTCGGCCAGCAGGCTCCGCAGCCGCGCAAGGGCGGTTTCGGCCTGCTCACGGGTAGCGCACATCACCAGCACGTCGTCAGCGAACCGGACCAGCACCCCATGCGCTCGGCGATCCCACGCCCGGTCGAGCCGGTGCAGATACACGTTGCACATCAAGGGACTGATCACACCCCCTTGGGGGGTTCCGTTCACCGAATGCCGGACCACGCCCTCATCCATCACCCCAGCACGCAGGATCACCCGCAGGAGTTTGAGTACGGACTGGTCGGCAACACGTTCCTCGACCGCTCGCATCAACCGGTCTTTCGGAATCGCCTCGAAACAGTTCGCGATATCCGTCTCCACCACCCACCGGCGGCCCCGCCAAGCCTCATCGATGACGACTTGAAGAGCGTCGTGCTGCCCCCGCTTCGGGCGGAACCCAAAGCTGCACGGCAGAAAGTCCACCTCGAAGACCGGCTCAAGCACGATCTTCACGGCGGCCTGCACGATCCGGTCCCGGACCGCGGGGACCGACAACGGCCGCTGTTCGCTGGTACCCGGCTTCGGGATGAACACCCGACGCGCGGGCAACGGCCGATACCTACCCTCCCGCAACTCGGCGGCCACCTCATCAAGCAGCCGGGTAACCCCGTACTCCTCGACAGCGGCCAAAGTAGTGCGGTCGATGCCTGGGGCGCCGTCATTACGGCGCACCGCGACCCACGCACGCCACAGGACATCCCTGCGCAGGATCTTGTCCATGAGCGTGTGGAACCGTCGTCCGGGATCGGCCTTGGCCGTCCGGTACAGCGTGTGTTGCAGGGCACGCACCTTGTCCAGCGGAGAACGTCCGCTGTCGGCGGGACTAGCCAATACGGCACTCACCGGGCACCTCCATCTACCTCAACACGCACCGACGAAGTAGTGGCCCTTCCCTCACCGCCGGTTCTGTTGTCCGGTCGGCTCGATCGGTACTACGACCACCTCCGACGCCCTTCCGGCTGGCTTCCACTTCCCGGCTCGTCGCCGGTTATAGGTCACCGCGCTCCAGCAGCACTGCGCAGCCCGCTGGGCCGGGGAGGGCCTCTCCAGTTCCCGCCGTCACTATCCGAACGTTCCGCGCCCCTTACGCCGGGGAGTCCTTCACGGCTGCGCCTCCAGGCTCTTCACCGCTTCCATGGCCTTCGCCCTTCTCCTCCGGGCTCGGCACTCCCTCGCCCCACCCGTTACCGGGCAGGTGATGTAACGACGCGGCAGGCTTCGATTCACGCTACGGACCGTTCGGTTGCACGCCATTTCAGGCGCTTGACGCTGGGCTTCGCCCCCGCCCGTTTCCAGACGAGACCGCCAGCCTGCTACCGGGCCACCTGGCTGTTACCCGGACCGGACTTCCACCGGCAAGCGACGACGAGCTTGCGAAACAAGCCATCAACCAAACATCTGATCAACCACCTATCCCTACTGGACGCACAGGAG
>NZ_JBITIH010000066.1:0-2302 GCF_044458865.1 Micromonospora sp. NPDC050417 | reverse complement strand
AGTTGGCTGACCTATCAGTGCCCTTTTAGGACTGGCCAGTAAGAAAGGCTTATAGCCGTAGAACAAACCACCCTTTCATACGGGTGGTTTTGATTTTAGATAATATATCACACAATATTAGTATTTCATCGTATATAAAATTTTTGCCAAAAATGGATATGGATAGTCAGAATACTTTAACCATAAGTATTCATTAATTTATACTGAAGATAGAAATAGAGAAGGTAGTCATATCGTTAATATAACCACACGATAAGCTAAGTTAGAATTTATCGGAGGTATAATAAATGGATACATATTATCTAAAAAGTTTAATTTTTGATCTAACATTTCTTGAATACGAGATGCTATGTGTGGCGTTGCCAAAATATAATAAGCATAAACTTATTAAAAAGGCTTTTAAAAAAACTAATTCCTTACGAAAAATACAATTACTTTCTAGAAAGTACGAAGTTAATTCTTATTATGAACAACATAAATTTATATTGTATTACTTATATTATAAAAAGAGTAGTCACATCCCCCCCGTTTTTAAATATGTACAAAGACAGAAGTTTTTAGAAAAATACCATACTTTAGAAATGATTATAAAAGATTATTCAAAAAAAGAAATTAAAACTATTTTCAATGATATATCTAAAGACCAATTCGAAAAAAATCTAGCGTATATCACTAATTAATGGTCTTAGAATTTTGATTAAATTATAGGGTAGTATTATTAGATATTACTTATCTATAAAAACTAACTAAAATGCAGAATTCCATTAAATTTTTTATGATAAAGGAGAACTTATGAAACAAAGACGTATTGTAAGTTTAGATATTATTAGAGGTTTAGCGATATATCTTATCGTATTTATGAATAGTTTAGAAGTAATTCCTAGAGTAGCTGGTGAGAATATTATAGAGACACATACAGATGCTATCATTTATAATCTTGAAGAAATTTTTATAGAAAATAAGTTCATAGGTTTATTTTCACTACTATTTGGCATTAGTATGGGGATATTTATGGATAATGCACGTAGAAAAAACTTATCACCCTTAAAGTTAATGTTTAGGAGACTGTTGTTCCTTTTAATTGTGGGTATTATGACTTTTATGTTTCTAACCCCCTTTCTTCCTTACGCTATCATAGGATTAATTATTATGTTCGTTGAAAACTTAAAAAAACCTAAATTAACACTAATATTCTTAATAGTTGTTATTTTATCTTTTATTGCTATCAGTATTTATCAGAATAATTTCTTTCATCTTAATATTGCAATCACTTTGGATATGCTCTTAGGATTATTTTTATGGCAAAGTGGAACAATATCTAATTTTAAGGAATATAAGCGTCAATATTTAGTCTCATTAATTATAGGACTTATTATTATCACTTTAGTAGATTTAAATTGGATGTATTTTGATTTTGATAAAAATTTAATATTATATTTAATAACCCCTTTACAAACTTTTATTTACTTTATTTTACTGATGTTTATTACTCAAAGTCAGAGGGTTCGACAATGGTTAAAGCCAGCTGAAAAAGTTGGCAAAACCGCATTTACCAACTTTATATTACAAATTCTATTATTAAATTTAATTATTAGAATATTCTTCAATTCTAGTTGTCCTACACCAAGTCGATCGATTTTAATATCAGTGATAACGATATTGATAATGTCTGTATTAACAAAAGTATGGTTAAAATACTTTAAGCAAGGACCATTAGAAAAAATATGGCGCATGTGGACTTATAAAAATATTCAAAACAAATAATTTAGAAGAACATACTACTGATTATATAAATATGACAATGAGTAAAAGGAAGGATTGTATAATGAAAATAATACTTCTCATAGCGATAGTTTTCAAAAAGATAAATCTAAGAAAAGAATAGCTAGTCAAGAAGAGAAGTTTAATTCTACGTCAAACTGTAATTCATCTAAAAATGAAAAATAATATTAAAACATCTAAGATAAAATGTTAATGCCCTATAACGACTAGAAATATACTATTCTTTTATGTTAGTTTCTCTTAAAACATTCTTAATCTTAATAATATTGCTTTCTTTGCACAACAGAAGTTTTTTACCTCATAATTTTAAATGCAGTTATACAAATTACAAATTGCGACTTTATTTTTTTAGATAAGAACATAATAACTTAAAAAGCTACACCAATTGTGGTTTAGCACAAATCTTAAAATTTGTCAGTAAGTTTCGGAGAACCTATGTGAAAAATATAATAAGAGGTGAACAACTCTTACAAACTAATTGTTAATCTGTATACAAGAATTGTCTAGTGATTTGTACTGT
>NZ_JBITIH010000065.1:0-2531 GCF_044458865.1 Micromonospora sp. NPDC050417 | reverse complement strand
ATAAGCCACCGACACATCACGCGCCAACGGCGCCAACGACCACCCGTCCCCCGCGATGTGATGCACCACCAGCACGAGAACGTGCTCCTCCGGCCGCAGCCGCAGCAGCCGGACCCGTACCGGCAGGTCGGCGCCGAGGTCGAACGGCACGCGTACGTCGGCTGCGATCTCGTCGTCGAGCCTGGCGTCGTCGACCTCGCGCACCCCCAGGTCCAGCAGCGGCTCCCCCACGGCCAGCACCTGCTGGCGAGGGGCTCCGTCCGCCGAGGGGAAGACGGTACGCAGCGCCTCATGCCGTGCGACCACGTCGTTCAGTGCCGCCGCGAGCGCGGATTCGTCCAGCGGGCCGGTCAACCGCAGTACGAGCGGAATGTGGTAGGTCGGGCTCGGACCTTGCATGCGGTCCAGGAACCACAGCCGCTGCTGCGCGAACGACAGCGGAACCACCTCGGGCCGCGACCCGGCGGTCAGTGCGGTACGGGCGGGCGCCGCCGCGGACAGCCGTGCTGCCAGCCCCGCCACGGTCGGTGTTTCGAACAGTGCCCGCACTGGCACCTCCGCGCCCAGGGTGGAGCGGATGCGGCTCGTCAGCCGCGTAGCCAACAGGGAGTGGCCGCCGAGGGCGAAGAAGTCGTCGTCGATGCCGACGCGGTCAATGCCGAGCACGTGGGCGAAGGCCTCGCACAGCAACTCCTCCTGGAGGGTGGAGGGTGCACGGCCGGTCGTGGCGGAGGCGAAGTCCGGTGCGGGCAGAGCGGTCCGGTCGAGCTTGCCGTTGACCGTCAACGGCAGGGTGTCCAGTGACATCACCGCGGCGGGCACCATGTAGTCGGGCAGCATTCCCGCCAGGTGTGAGCGCAGTGCGGACGGCTCCGGTGCCGATCCGGCGTCGGGTACGACGTACGCGATCAGTCGTGTCTCGCCGGGGACGTCCCCGCGGGCGAGGACCGCCGCCTGCCGGACCCCGGGCACGGCGAGCAGCGCGGCCTCGACCTCGCCCGGCTCGATCCGGAACCCGCGCACCTTGACCTGTTCGTCGGCGCGGCCGAGGAACTCGATGTTGCCGTCGGCCCGCCACCGGGCCAGGTCACCGGTGCGGTACATCCGCTCCCCCGGGCCGGCGAACGGGTTCGCGACGAACCGTTGCGCGGTGAGCGCGGACCGGTTCAGGTAGCCACGGGCCAGTGCGGCTCCGGCCACGTAAAGCTCGCCCGTCACACCTACCGGGACCGGGCCGAGCGCCGCGTCGAGGACGTAGACCCGCAGGCCGCCGATTGGTGTGCCGATGTGGGGCGCGGCAATGTCCACGGCGGTCATCGGTGCGGTTGTCGTCGCGCAGACGGTCGTCTCGGTCGGGCCGTACGCGTTGAGCAGGGTTCGTCCGCCGGCCCAGCGCGCGGCGACCTCGGCCGGCAGTGCCTCGCCGGCGGAGATCAGGGTGGTGATCGAGGGCAGGCTGTCCGGGTCGAGCACGGCCAGCACGGCCGGCGGCAGGGTCGCGTGCGTGACGCCGCGCTCCTTCACGGTACGAACGAGGGCGGGCCCCGGCACCAGGTCGTCGGCGTGCTCGACCACGAGGGCGGCACCGGAGCAGAGCGTCACCGCCCATTCGGAGACTGCGGCGTCGAAGCTCGGGGACGCGAACTGCAGCACCCGGCTCTCCGGCTCGATCGCGAAACGGTCGCGCTGTGCGAGCACCAGCCCGGCGACACCACGGTGGTGGACCAGGGCGCCCTTCGGTTGTCCGGTCGAGCCCGACGTGTAGATGAGGTAGGCGGGGTGCGCGGGCAGAAGGGGACCGGTGCGGTCGGCGTCGGTGAGGTCGGTGCCGACGAGTTCCCCGTACGCGGTCGCCGTCTGCGGGTCGTCCAGGGTCACGACCGGGATGCCGGGGGCGCCGACTCGGCTGCCCACGTCGCTGCGGGTGATGAGCACGGCCGGGGCGGCGTCGCCGAGCATGAAGGCGATGCGCTCGGCGGGATAGGCGGGGTCGATGGGCAGATAGGCGCCGCCGGCCTTGACTACCGCGAGAAACGCGACGATCAGGTCGGGTGAGCGCGGCAGCGCGACGGCGACCAACGATTCCGGCCCGATGCCGTGCGTGATCAGGTGACGGGCCAGGCGGTTCGCCCGGCCGTTCAGTTCCCGGTACGAAAGCTCGGCGTCCTCGAACACCAGCGCCACGGCATCCGGTGTGGCGGTCACCTGTTGTTCGAAGAGGGTCGGTACGGTCACGCGCGGCGCCTCGCCGGTGCCGTTCCAGCCGTGCAGGACCAGCTCACGCTCGCTGCCGCCCAGAACGTCGACCCGACTCACCACCGTGTCCGGATCCCGCACGACCGCCGTCAACACCTGCGCGAACCGCTCCGCCAACACCTCCACGTCCGCCGCGTCGAACAGATCCGTCGCGTACACGATCCGTCCACGATCCCCAGCGAACTCGAACGACAGGTCGAACTTCGCCGGAATCGCGGCGACCTCGTCGAGCGGCACCGCCGCAACCTCGACCCCCGGAATCACCAACACCGCCT
>NZ_JBITIH010000064.1:0-3022 GCF_044458865.1 Micromonospora sp. NPDC050417 | reverse complement strand
GTCGACAGATCAAACTCAAGACACCGAAGGTCCGTCGTAGCGCGAGTCAGACCCAAGTACCGGGCGGCACTCGCTCATCCTCACAGTCGTAGCGGGTGGCGACGCCGCGATGGCGTTTGAGCCGGTTGATGCCGTTCTCGACGGCGTGGCGTAGCCGGTAGAGGTTCTTGTCGAACGCGGGTGGGCGCCCGCCCTTGGAGCCTTTGGCCTTGCGGTGGGCGTCCTGGTCGGTCTTGCTGGGAATGCAGGCCTTGATCCCGCGGGAGCGTAGATGGGTGCGGTTGCTGCGGCTGGTGTAGGCCTTGTCGGCAAGGACCAGGTCCGGGCGGGTGCGGGGTCGGCCCACGCCCAGGCGGGTCACGCGGATGCGACGCAGGACGGGGATGAACTGCGGGCTGTCGCCACGGTGCCCGGCGGTCACGATCAGGGAGAGGACCTTCTGTCCCTGCTCACAGGCCAGGTGAGTTTTGGTGGTCAGCCCGCCGCGTGATCGGCCCAGCGCGTGGTCGGCTGGTTCGTCGTGCACGCCGCCGGGTGGTTCCTTCTGCAGGTGCCCGTCGGTGCGGGCGCCTGCGGCGTGCTGGTGGGCGCGGCTGGTCATCGAGTCCACGCTCACCGTCCAGCCGATCCGGCCGGCCGCGTCGCCAGCGGCCTGCAACGCGGACAGGATCTTGTCCCAGGTGCCGTCACGCTGCCAGCGGCGGAACAGGCCGTAGACGGTAGGCCAGGGCGCGTACTCGGCCGGGACATCGCGCCATGGGGCACCGATCCTAATCCGCCACCGGATCCCGTCGATGAGCTGTCGTTTCTCCCACTTCGGCGGAGACGACCCGTTCTCGACGCGGCAGGCAGCAGCGGGGCCAGAACCGCCCACTGCCTGTCGGTCAGGTCGTGCCGCCTCGTCACCGCTACGCTGGGCACGAGGTCTCCGGTATGAAGTTCTTGCTTGGTCGCAGAACCAGATACCGGAGACCTCTTCAGTTGTCGATCACCGCCACGCCGTGACCTCGACGCTGCCGGCCTGACTTACGAAACACGCCCTAGCCGCCGAGAACTCCGCGCTGTCCGGCCACATCGCCGACGCCGCCAAGCTCCGGCCCTTGCCCCATCCATCGTCACGCATGTCCTGACGGTGGTCCGGCCAGCGCGGCGGCGACCCGTTACTCGTACTTGATGTGGGTAAGGAAGAAGTCCCGGATGTCCTCGGCGAGCAGCTCGGGCACCTCCATCGCGGCGAAGTGGCCGCCGCGCTCGAACTCCGACCAGTGCCTGATGTCGTACAGCCGCTCGGCCAGCGGTCGCACCGACTGCGTGATGTCGTGCGCGAACACCGCCACGCCAACCGGTACCGGGCACGGTTCGATCCGCCGCGGAGTCTCGCGGGACAGCCGCGCCGAGGAAGCCGCGGTGGCGGTCAGCCAGTACAGCGAGATGTCGGTGAGCATCCACTCGTCACTGATCGGCGAGCGAGGGTCCGTCCACTGTGCGAAGCGCTCGGCGATCCAGGCCAGCTGGCCGACCGGCGAGTCGGTCAGCGCGTAGCCGATGGTCTGGGGGGTGGTGGCCTGCAGAGCCTGGTACGGCGGGCGATTCGCCATCAGCTGCCTGATCTTGCCCAGCCGAGCTTCATCCGTTTCGGACAGTTCAATGTCGGGGACCGGCCGGGTCGGCAGGTAGTTGATGTGCACCCCGACGACCTGCTCGGGTGCCACCGCGCCGAGCGCCGTTGAGATGCCCGAGCCGAAGTCGCCGCCCTGCGCGCCATAACGCTCGTACCCGAGCCGGCGCATTAGCTCAGCCCAGGCCCGCGCGACCCGGACGATATCCCAGCCGCGCTCGTGGGTCGGCCCGGAGAAGCCGAAACCCGGGATGGACGGAATCACCAGGTGGAAGTCGCGCGACAGCGGCTCGATCACGTCGAGGAACTCCAGGAACGAACCGGGCCAGCCGTGGGTGAGGATCAGCGCGAGCGCGTCCGGTTTCGAAGACCGGACGTGGACGAAGTGGATGTTCTGGTCGTCGATCTCGGTGGTGAAGTGCGGAAGCTCGTTGAGCTTGGCCTCATGCTCGCGCCAGTCATAGCCGGTGCGCCAGTGTTCGGCCAGTTCCTTGAGCCGCGCCAGCGGGAAGCCGTAGTCCCACCCAGCGTCGGCGATCTCGTTGGGCCAACGGGTGCGGGAGAGCCGGTCGGTCAGGTCGTCGAGGTCGGCCTGGGGGATGTCGATGCGGAACGGCTTGATCATGGTCATGACTCCAGGGGTTTCATTCGGCACCCAAACGTTAGGGCAAGTAACGTTCGGTGCCCAAACGATATCACAGTCATTGGTGGTCCCAACGATTCGTTAGACTTGCCACGTGGAGAACCCATCCGAGGAGACGCCTGCCAGCTGGGAGAGCCTGCACAGCTGGCTGCTCACCCAGACCGCCAACCACGCGCACCGCCTGGTGGCCGCCGGGTTCTCGTCCGTCCACGCCCGCGGCTACCACTACCGCCTGCTGGCGACGCTGGAGCATCTCGGCCCGGCCAGCCAGGCCGCGCTGGGCCGCCGTAGCGGCATCCACCTCAGCGAAATGGTCGCGACGATCAACGAGCTCACCGATCGCAAACTGGTCGAGCGCGCCCCGGACCCCTCCGATCGGCGGCGCAACATCATCTCGCTGACCGCCGCGGGCAAGCGGCAGCTGCGGCGACTGGAGAAGCAGCTGGCCGAATCCCAGGACGAACTGCTGGCCCCGCTGTCACCCGAGGAGCGACAGCGGTTGACCGAGCTCCTGTCTAGGCTGTTGGACCACCACAACCGGCGAACCGGCACCTGATGTTCCCCGGGTGATGTTCCCCGGGTTTCATGGAGTCGTCGTGGTTGGTCTCATGCCACGGACAGGGATATCGGTCGGACTCTTTCATACTCGTTCGGGCTGAGCATGCCGAGTGAGCTGTGGCGGCGTTGCCGGTTGTGGAAGATCTCGAGGTACTCGAAGATCGCGTTGGCGAGCTCGATGCGGGTGCGCCACCGCTGCCTGT
>NZ_JBITIH010000063.1:0-3174 GCF_044458865.1 Micromonospora sp. NPDC050417 | reverse complement strand
AGCCTCAAACAAACCAGACAACGACCCCCCAGACACCTCCCGCACAGTCTCATTCCACCCAAACAACACCCGATCACGCACCTCGTCACCGAGGACATCGATCTCGTGGAACGACGTACGTGCGGATTCCAGCGCCGACACGAGGCTCTCCACCGCGACGGAGATCATCGTCGAGATCGGTGCCGGGGCAGCGGCCTGCACGGAGATCGAGAACTCCTCGCCCAGGTCGTCGACCATGACGGCGATCGGGTAGTTGGTGCGTTCCCTGACCTCCAGGAGGGTGATGCCCTCCAATCCGTCCGCCGCCACGAGAGGGGTGGTGTGCCGATAGTTGAGCAGCGTGGTGAAGAGCGGCGTGCCAACCGGGACGCCGCTGGCACGCTGCGCGACGGCGAGTGGGGTGTGCTCGTGCGTCTGGAGGTCGGCGAGCTGGTTCCGTACGGAGGACAGCATCTGCGTCAGGCTCTGACCGGCGTCGGTGGTGACGCGCACCGGCAACGTGTTGATGAACAGGCCCGGGGTGTCGCCGCCGCCGCTCATCCGACCGAAGAGGACGGTGCCGAAGACCACGTCGTCGCGACCGGAGATCACCGACAGGACACGCGCCCAGACGGCGTGGAAGAGCACCGCCGGACTCATGCCAGTCCGGCGGGCCACGGTCCGCAGCCGCCGGGCCAGGGTGGGTGAGAGCTTGCCGGTCGCCTCGGTGATGCCGCTGCCATCACCCTGCACGTCCAGCAGACCGAACGGCGCGGTCGGCTCGTCCACGCCGCCGAGCAGCGACGCGAAGTAGCGTTCATGGTCGTCCCGGGACGCACTCGCCAGCGCCCGAGCGACGTGATCGCGGAACGGCACCGGCTCGGGAAGGTGGTCGCCACGCCCGGCGATGACCGCCCGTACCTCCCGGAGCAGGACGTCCATCGCCGCGTGGTCCTGGACGATGTGGTGGATCCGCACTATGGCCTCGTCGCCGGTGACCTCGACCCGGATCAGCGGTGCCTGGCTGAGGTCGATGTCGCCGCCGGACATCTCGATCCGCGCGGTCCGCTGGACCACCTGGACCGGTGCCCGCAGTCCCTCCCAGACGATCGCCGTGCGGAGGACCTCGTGCCGGTCGACCACCTGCTGCAACGCGCCCAGGAAGACGTCAAGACGCGCCCGGGTGTCGAAGCGCAGCGTCAGCGGCAGGACATAGACGTCGCCGGAGCCGGTCTCCCGGCTCATCAGGTGGTGGAAGAAGATGCCTTCCTGAAGGGGCGCGAGCGGATAGATGTCGACGATGTTCGCCGCTCCGCCGGGAATCCGGCCGGCGATGACGTCGATTTCCTTCTGGGTCAGGTCCACCAGCGGGAACGCATCCGGGGCGAACGCCTCGCCGGTCCGCCTCGGCGGCACCGCGATCTCCTCGATGGCATTGCCGAAGGTGCGGGCCAGGCCCGCCGGGGTCGGGGTCAGGAAGATCGAGCGTACGTCGACGGCCACGCCACGGTCACGCAACCGCTGGACAAGAGCGATCGCCAACAGGGAATGCCCACCAAGACCGAAGAAATCATCGTCCGCACCAACCCGCTCAACCCCCAGAACCTCAGCAAAAGCCTCACAGACCAACACCTCCCGAAGCGTCCCCGGAGCACGATAAACATCACCCGAGACAAACTCCGGAGCCGGCAACGCCCTCCGATCCACCTTCCCGTTCACCGTCAACGGCAGAGCATCCAACGCCACCACCACCGCCGGCACCATGTAATCCGGCAAACGACCACGCAGGGCAGCCGGCTCGGCCGACCCCACGACATACGCGACGAGCCGGCCCTCCCGAGCCACAGCCACCGCCTGCACCACTCCCGGCAACGCCAGCAGCGCCGCCTCGACCTCGCCAAGCTCGACGCGATAACCACGCACCTTCACCTGATCATCGACACGGCCCAGGAACTCCAGATTCCCGTCACCACGCCACCGCACCAGATCCCCGGTCCGATACAACCGCCCACCAGGGCCACCGAACGGATCGGCCACAAACCGCTCCGCCGTCAACCCCGGCCGATTCAAATAACCACGAGCCAACTGCACGCCCGCTACATACAACTCCCCAACAACACCCACCGGAACCGGCCGCAACCCGGCATCCAACACGTACAAACGGGTGTTCCACACCGGCCGACCGATCGGGACCGGCCCCTCGTCGTCACCAGCACCCAACCGGTAATCCGCCACCGCCACCGTCGTCTCGGTCGGACCATAGCTGTTGACCGCCGCGACGCCCCGCCTCCAGGACCCACCCTGAAGCGCCTCACCACCAATCACCAGCAGCTCGGACGGCACCTCGGACACCATCGGCAAATGCCCAGGCGTCACCTTCAAGAACGACAGACCAGAAACCGAATCAACATCACCCACCACCACCTGACCACCACACGCAAGCGCCCCGAAAACCGAAGTGACCGTGGTGTCGAAGGCTGGCGAGGCGTGGAACAGCACACGGCCGTCCAAGCCGGGATACACCTCGGCCACCCGAGCGACGTAGTTCACCAGGCCCCGGTGGGTGACCACCACACCCTTCGGACGCCCGGTCGACCCCGACGTATAGATCACATAAGCCGGATGATCCGGCGCCACCACACGACGGAACCCAGCCTCAGAGGCCACCACCGACGCCAACACGTCGGCGGTCACCACCACCCGAGGCTCCGCGTCCGCCAACATCAACTCCACCCGATCAGCGGGATGCTCCGGATCGACCGGCAAATACGCACCACCCGCCTTCCACACACCCAACAACGCCACCACCAGATCCACCGAACGAGGCAACACCACCGCCACCACCGACTCCGGGCCCACACCGCGATCGACCAACCACCGCGCCAATCCACCCGCCCGCGCATCAAGCTCCCGATAGGAAACCCCATCCACGGCAAACGCATCCGGCGCTGCCACCACCCGCGCCTCGAACAAGTCCAACACGGACACCGCAGACACCAGCCGACCGGTGTCATTCCAACCCCGCAGAACCAACTCACGCTCACTGTCGCCCGCAACATCGACCCGACTCACCACTGTGTCCGGATCCCGCACGATCGCGGTCAACACCCGCACGAACCGCTCCGCCAGCATCTCCGCGTCCGCCGCGTCGAACAGATCCGCCGCGTACACAATCCGCCCCCGCAAACCATCCGA
>NZ_JBITIH010000062.1:0-3195 GCF_044458865.1 Micromonospora sp. NPDC050417 | reverse complement strand
GACCACGTCCACGACCAGAGGTCTTGGAACCAGGTCGTCTTCGTCGCGACCCAGATGATGCCGGCGACCAGGGCGCCGATCGCCACCACCACCAGACCGATCGGGTTCGCGGTCAGGGCCACGTTCCACGCCCACTGGGCGGCGGTGGCGATACCGGTAGCGGCGGCACCGGCCAGTGCGGCGGTCCGGCTCGCCACCGTGGCGGCCGTGGCCTTGACCGCCGACAGGCTGACCGACTGGTTCGCCATCACCAGCAGGTTCCCGGCGCCGACCAGGCCGAGTGCGGCACTGGACGCCAGCTCGATGTTCTGCCCCCACACCGACATCGCCGTCGGGTCCGCGGCCCGCGTCGCCTCATTCAGGTCCAGCTGCGCCTGCTTCGCGTCAACGTTCGCCTGAGCTGCGTCACGACCGGCCTGGGCGGCGTCCTCCTGAGCCTGCTTCAGGTCGAGCTGCGCCTGTTCGCCGTCGATCCCGGCCTGACGTAGATCCTCCTGCGCCTGCTTCAGATCCAGAGCAGCCTGCCGGGCCTCGATCGACCCCTTGCCGTGCTCCTTCACCGCGTCGTTGTAATCCCGCTGCGCCTGCTCGGCGTCGATCCCGGCCTGCTCGATGTCGAGCAGCGATTGCGCCGCGTCGGCGCCGGCCTGCTTCGCGTCGAGCTGCGACTGATTGAGATCCAGCTGGGCCTGGCGCAGGTCACCGAGTGCCTGGTCCGCGTCGACCCCGGCCTGCTCGACATCGGCCAGGGCCTGCGCCTGCTCGGCTGCCCGGTTCGCGCCGAGCTGCTGGAGATCGGACAGGGTGCTGATCGTGCCGCCGGCGTCGCCGATGGCGGTCGACATACCGACAGCGATGTCGGCGGTCCGGTCGAGTCGACTGGAATAGCCGGCCGTCGCGGCGTCCGCCCGGCCAATCTGCTGGCCTGCGTCCCGGGCGGCGTCACCAACGCTCTGGGTCGCGGCAGCGGCCCGGTCAGCGGCCTTCTGCAACTGGGTCGCGTCACCGGCGAAGGTCAGCGTGACAGCGTTGCCGGCCATCAGTCCAGGTCCAACCCGGCGTCGGCGACGACGCGCAGCAGCGCCTGGCCCAACGCGGTCTCGATGTCGGCCCGCTTGGCGTGGTACGCCGGGTACACGTACCGACCACCCTTCTCGAACGGGCGGTACGCCGGACGGCCCTTGGTTCGCCCCTCACCGCCGTAGTCCAGCCACGGCACGTACGGCACCCGCTTCGACCCGGCTGACACTCGCGACGCGGTACGGGTCGACTTGGCCGTGACCGCCGCCCGGGCGCGACCGGTACGGCTCGGCATCATCGGCCGGGCCGCGTCGACCACGATGGAGGCGCCCTCGTTCAGGGCAAGCCGGAGGCCCTTCGGTGCGTCCGCGTCGAGCTTCTTCAAGCTGCGGTTGAACGCGGCCAGACCCTCGATCCGGATCGGTTCCGTCACCGCCGCCCCCCGCTTCTCGCTCGCTCCCGCAGCGCGTCCAACTCGGCCCGCTGTGCCTTGCGGGCGTAGTAGACGCCCCAGTGCATGTACTCGTCCGCGCTCATCTCGGCCCGCAGCCGGGCCACCGTCATCCCCAGCTTCTCGGCCAGGAAGTGATCGAATTCAAGCCCCGGATCAGTCGTGAAGGCTTTTGTACGCCTCCTTGGAGGCCCCCTGAGCGATCCCCGACAGCTCGTTGATGCGGGCGGTGAGCTTCTGGATGTCACCGAACGGCGCCACCTTGGCCATCACCGCGGCCTCGTCCTCCGTCATGGCCGGGCTGATCAGCGCCAGCGACAGCGAGTACGGCTCCATGTCCCGGCCCGCGTTCACGCCGTCCGAGATCTCCTTGACCTCGCCCCGGGTCAGTCCCCGCACCCGCACGACACCGACACCGTCCAGCGGTACGTCGTCCTCCGGGCAACGCTTCTGTAGCAGCCGGGCCTTCAGGTCTTCGTTGGTCATGGTCAGCTCCCTGCTTGCGGGGTGGTGTCGACGGTGTCCGACAGGGTCAGGTCACAGGTCCACGTGACCATGTCCGCGACTGGGTTCGTCTCGACGTACTGGCCAACCACGACGTCGACCTTGTCCTGCGGCTTGCCCGTCCCGGCGCCCTCGGGCTGGCGAATCAGCTCCACCTTCTGCCCGAGCAGCGGGGCGAGCACGGCCCGGGGCCCGGTGCTGGCGGTGTTGTCGTAGAGGCCACCCATCGACGCGGTGCCGTTGAGCAGACCGCCCTCGTGCACGTGGGCGAGCTTGCCGTAGGTGGTGGTGTCGTGGATGTCGGCACCCCGAGTCAACTCGCTGGTGTTGCAGTAGGCGGACAGGTCGTTGTCATCGAGGATGATCACCGTGTGCCTGCCGTGTACGTTCCCCACGGTCAGCCTCCTTGGCCTGTGATATCGAGATGGAACAGCGCCGCCAGGTACTCGGTACCGGCGTACGTGGCGACGTCGAACTCGGCGGACGCGACCCGAACCGCGTCGCAGGCCGTGTACGCGTACGCCTCCACTACGGCCTTCACCGAGTGGTCGCCGGACCCGTCGGCGTACTTCGCGACCGCCCGTACGGCCTCCGGTGTCGTCGGCCGAGGGACCAGGATGATGACCTCCAGGTCCGGGATCCGGTCGGTGCCCCGGCCGTACGTGGTGTCGTACTCGATCTGCTCCGGCAGGGTCACCAGGGCGGTTTCCCCGCTGGCCCGCTTCACGCCCCACTCCGGCACGTGCAAGCCCTCGATGGTGTCGAGAGCGGCCCGGACCTCGTCGGCGATGTCGGCGACGTTCACGGTCAGCCCACCCTTCGCCTACGGGACAGCCCGGCCAGCGTCGTCGCCACGTCCGGGTCGAGCCGGGCCAGCAGGCGCAGCTCCGACCCGTCGGCCGGTGACCCGGCCACGCCGTACGGGGAGTCCCGGCGACTTGCCCACCGCGACACCTGGAGCTTCGCCGCGCCGACCACACCAGCCGGGAACGCGGTCCAGCCCCACAGCGCCACGGCGACCAACGGCCGTCCTGGATAGCTGGTGAACCCCAGCCGCTCGTACGGCTTGCCCCGCTCCGGCGCGTCGTCCGGCAACAACACCGCACCAGAGTCCGCCACCGACATCCCTCCGACCGTCATCCCGGTGACGTCCTGGACGTCGTCCACCTCGACCAGCCACAGCCCGGACACGACGTCGTACATCGCCGGCCGGCGATACG
>NZ_JBITIH010000061.1:0-3294 GCF_044458865.1 Micromonospora sp. NPDC050417 | reverse complement strand
AACACCTCCGCAAACTCCCAGCTTGGGTCGGAGGCAGGCAGCTCGACCGGCCCCGGCACCCGAGCCGGCGACGAAGCCCGCACGGGCCGTACCGCGGCCGACAACGACGACCTTGACGACCTTGACGACATCTACGTGACGGACTCAGACACGGAAGGTGCCTCCAGCCCGGCCAACCCCAGCACCTCTACCAGCCAGCCTCCATGGGCGAACGCAGAACTTCCCAGAACACCAACCGAACCCGGCCGACCCATCAACACCGAACCGACCGTGTGGACCGGACCTACCAGTCCTGATCACGCAACCACTTCGGCGGGGCTGGATCCTGATTCGCGCGACACCTGGTGGCCGGGAGAACAGGTTCGCGAGGGAAGTTCCTCGACCCTGGACTCAAGCGGCGCGGGCACCTCCGGCAGTCGAATCCCTACGCGTAGCCATTCCGACAATCTGCGGTTGCAACTGCCTCGGCTGTCGCTCCCGTCGTCCCTGGCCGAAGGTGGGTCCGCCGCGCAGCGGTTGTCTCCACTTCAGGCGATGTCACCACGGTCGCCGATGACCGCGTCGGCGATGAGGTCGCCGCTGGGAGGGGCGGCCTGGCGGCGCTCGCCATTGAGCGGCTCGACGCCCCACCGGCTCACCGTGCGGTCGCCGCTGGGGTCCGCTCGGGGATCGGCCCGCTCGACCCCACGTGAACTGGCACGGCTGTCACCGATCGGAACGAATGACTTCCGGTGGGAGTTCTCCGGTCAGATGCTGGGTGAGCGTGATGACCGCGAGAGATCAGGTCACCAACAGCCGAGCGGGCGGTTGGTGACTGAGGCTGTCCGGTGGTGGCGAGGCCAGGCAACGGGTGGGCCGATCGAAGGGCTGTTCACCAAGGCCCGACAGGTCGAGGCTTTCCAGACAGCGGGCGATTCCCGTCGGATCCTCCCGATGACAGCGGCGGCGAACATTCTCGTCGGTGTGCATGCCGTGATGAACAGCGACCGGTCAGCCTCGCGTCAGCAGCTCATTGACACAGCCCTCGGCGAGATCACCCAACTGCGTGAGCGGCTTGAATCACTCCAACAGCCAGAAATATCAGTCGACCGCGCCGAGGCGCTGCGACATGCCAACGTGCTCCAGAACCGTCTCAACCGGGCCAGGCTTGTGGACTGGGCGCACGCGGCGCGGCAGGGTGGTCGTTCCGCTCGCCGCCTGGCAGACCGGGTGTGGCTGGTTCCGCCGACCACACAGCCGGAATCGGGCGAGGTTCAGCCGCATCTGAGCGCGCACCTCGCCTTGGTAACGGCGCTCACCGTGCCCAACGCGGCGGTGGTGGTGACCGGCGAATTGATCAACATGGGGCCGGAGTCTGACCCTCAGCCGCAACTGGCGGCTGCTGGTGAGCCGCACCGCCCCTACCTGCCTGTTCCCGAACTGCTCGATCTGTTCTTCAGCACTCCGGTCAACAGCCGGACCAACAGCAGCGCCGGTGGGAACGAGCCGTCGGTGCTGGTGCTGATGCCGTACGGCACCGACGAGGAACTCCGCCGGTACGCGCGGGAGGTGGCAGAGGTTGTCGAAACGCGGCAGGTGATAGGGCTGCCCGCCCCCCGGGCGGTGGTCGTGGGCTCACCACAACCCAATCAATTGATCAGCGGGCACGTCTATCCGCACCAGAGTGTTGACCTCTATGTCACGTTGCTGTCGGCGGTGCAGGACGCCAGCCGGGCGGCCGTTCCGCGAGACCTGGAGACCGAGATCCGCAGCCGGTTGGACGAGGGCCACTCCTGGTTCGACGACTACAACCTGGCACTGCTGGTGGTCACCCGGAGGATCGAGGAGGAGCGGCAGGAGCAGGACGGGCCGCCGGCGTATCGGGCTCTGCTCAGTCCGCTGGCACCGTCCGCGTCGATGGAGAGTCAGCGATTTGTCGCGGTGCCGCTTGGTGCGGGCGTTGTTGGTACGGGCGCTGTCGGCCTTGACGCGGCGCGTGGGTTCCTGCGGGTCCGGACTGTCCTCCCGGTCGCGCCGCCGGGCTCGGCGGCGATGCCGGTGCGGCTGGGCGAGAACATCACCTCGTACCGTCTTCGGCTGCCCAGCGTCGGCGATGAACCGGCGCGCGAAGTGTTCACCCTCTGGGCCGATGCGGACGAGATCTGGGTCAACCAATACCGCACGGTCCTCCCTCGCCACCGAGTGGCAGGAACCGATCTGCGGCAGGTGGGCCAGCCTGGTCTGGTCGCCGTGATGGTGCCCAACCACGGGGTGTTCGCCGGATTCGCCGAAGTCCTGCATAGCAACATCGCGTTCAATGCGCTGGAGCAGGTGGTGGTGGAACCGGGCCGCCTCAACCGGGCGGGGGTTCTCCCCGGTGTCGCCCCCTACAGCAGGTTGCGTAGCCCGGTGGACGGCCAGTGGCTGACCGCGCAGGAGTATCTGCAGGATCTGGTCCCCACCCCACCAGTAGGTCTGCGACCGGTGGTCCTGCTTGTCGATCCGCTGACCGGCGAGGCACAGCGCACGTCGCCGTTCATCCAGCACCTGGTGCAGCAGCATGTCTCAGTCGTGTCGGCGGAGTACGCCCGGCCGTCCGACGAAGAAACGGGGTCGGTCGAGGAGGTTCTGGCCTGGCGGGTACTCAGGTGGAGCGAGAGCAGGCAGCGGACCAGGCGCAGTGAGCCCAGCGGGGATATCTCGGAGACGCTGACCAGCGCCACGCGGCAGCCGCCCGCGATGTCGCTGAGGGAAGCGCTGACGCGTTTCGCGGCGGCGCCGACCGACGGGGTCAGCCATGCGGATCCGGCGGCGGCCACAGTGCGCTGGGCTTTCCGGACTACCCCGGAACTGGAGTTTGACGCGCCAATTGCTGTTGAATTTCCTGTACCTGACCGAGAGGCGTACCTGCGCTGGCTTGAGCAGCCGGCTGGTGTCGCGGCGGTCCAATGGGCGGAGGAGGATGGCGGGGGATACACGTCCGATATCCAGCTGCAATTCCTTCGAGGGATCGCACTCGACTCCGATCAGTATTTCCTTGTGGACACCGTTGGGCTGGCGGCCTGGGAGCGGGAAAGGACCGGATCACCGTTTGGCATAACGGAGCTCACCGAGTCGCCCGACCAGGACGATTCCGAGGACGACGGCTCGGTCTCGCCGCCGCATTACGACTCACTGGCCCCGCCGGGTGGGCGGGCATCCACCGTCTTCGCGGCGATGCGGCCTCCGGCCGACGGGCCTCCCGATTACGGCTGGGCGGGTGCGGGTCCGGCTGGTGAGTTCACTGAGGTGATCGCGTCTGGGTTGGATGACGTG
>NZ_JBITIH010000060.1:0-4049 GCF_044458865.1 Micromonospora sp. NPDC050417 | reverse complement strand
GGGGGGGGGGGGGGGGGGGGCGGGGGGGGGGGGGGGGGGGGGGGGGGGGGGGGGGCGGCGCGCCCCCCCCCCCCCCCCCCGGGGGGGGGGGGCCCCCCCCCCGGGCCCCGGCGCCCCCCCCCCCCCCCCCCCCCCCCCACCGGGTACGGCTGTCGTCGTGCCGGCGGTGCACCGGCCGGCACGACGGGTCAGCCGGCGCCGCAGACGGTCCCGTTGAACCGGAACTCGGCTGGTCGCGGTGTGTTGCCTGAGTGGTTTGCCTGGAAGCCGAAAGTCGCCGTGCCGTTGGTGGCGATCGAGCCGTTCCAGTTGACGTTGCGGGCGGTGACGTTCTGCCCCGACTGGGTCAGCTGGGCGTTCCAGCCGTTGGTGACCTGCTGGCCGCCGGTGAACGCCCAGGTCAGCGTCCACGAGGTGACCGCCGGTCCACGGTTGGTGATGGTCACGTTCGCGGTGAACCCGGCCGCCCACTGGTTGGTCTGCCAGCCGACGGTGCAGGTGGTGGGCGGTGGTGTGGTGGGCGGCGGTGTGGTCGGGGGAGGGGTGGTGGGCGGTGGTGTGGTGGGCGGTGGTGTGGTCGGGGGAGGGGTGGTCGGCGGCGGTGTGCCGTCGACCGGCGGGAACCGCAGGATCCGGTCGTCGGTCGCCGCCGGTGTGCCGCGTCCGTCACGGTTGCTGGTGGTCACCCAGAGCGAGCCGTCGGGGGCGTAGACAACCGTACGCAGCCGCCCGTACGTGCCGGTGAGCTGAGCGACCGGCGTTCCCGCGCCGCCGCTGCCGTTGAGCGGCACCGTCCAGAGCCGGGCACCGCGCAGCGCGGCGACGAAGAGCCGGTTGCCGGCGATGGCGGCGCCGCTGGGGGACGCCTCGGCGGTGGTCCAGGTGACGATCGGGTCCCGGAAGCGCGGATCGTTGGCCCGGCCCTCTACGGTCGGCCAGCCGTAGTTGCCGCCGGGCACGATCTGGTTGACCTCGTCCCAACTGTTCTGACCGAACTCGCTGGCGTAGAGCCGGCCCTGCGCGTCCCAGGCCAACCCCTGCACGTTGCGGTGGCCGAGGCTGTAGACCAACGAGCCGGCGGTCGGGTTGTCCGGCGGCGCGCTGCCGTCGGGACGCATCCGTAGGATCTTGCCGTTACGGCTCTGCGGATCCTGCGCGCTGGCGGTCTGGCCGGCGTCGCCGACTCCGGCGTAGAGCATTCCGTCCGGCCCGAAGCCGATCCTCCCGCCATCGTGCACGGTCGCCCGGGCCAGCCCGGTGAGGATCGGCTGCTGGGTCTGCGGCGCGGTCAAGCGGAACCGGACGATCCGGTTGTCGCTGCTGGAGGTGAAGTACGCGTAGACGTACCCGTCCTGTCCGTAGCTCGGCGAGACCGCGAGCCCGAGTAGGCCGGCTTCGCCGCCAGCGGCCACCCCGGAGATCTGGGCTACCTGCTGGGGCGGCTGACCGGACCGTACCTGGAGCACCCGGGCGCTGTTCCGCTCGGCCACCAGTGCGCTGCCGTCGGGCAGGAACGCCAGTCCCCATGGGGTCTGCAGCCCGGTGGCGACCACCTGGGGGCGGGTGAAGTCGAAGTCTCCGATCGCTTTGGTGCCGATTCCGTCGGTCGTGGACGCGTTCGCGGCGACCAGTCCGGCGACACCGACGCCTAACGCGGTGGCTAATCCGACGATGAGGCGACCTCTCATCTCCCATCCTCCCGTTGGTTACGGTGACAACCGTCTATATAATGACAGCGGTCAATGTAACACGGATCCGTGGGAGCGCGCCCAGTGCGGTGGTGGCTCAGTCCCGGCGGTTCAGTCCCGGCCGGCCAGGAACTCGTCCAACCGCTGCCGACCGGTCTTGCGGAGCACCCGGCGGCCGGCCGGCGAGAGAGCCAACAGTCGTCCCTTCAGGCCCAGGGCCTGTGCCGCCCACCGCTGGACGTCGAACTCGTCGCGATGGCTCAGGATCAGACCGTCGGCGAAGGTGAAACGCGCGCGTACGTCGTTGCGCACGGTCCGACCGCCGAACGGGTACGTGGCGATCCAGCGCGCGGAACCCTCGTGGTCGTCCGCGACGATCTCCGAGACCTCGACCTTCGCCCGAGCGCGCGAGCTCAGCATCGCCCACATCCCCCGTACCTCGCGCGCGTCGAGATCGGGAAAGAGCGGGTCGGAGAAATGGGCCCGATCCGAATAGCTGGCGCCCATGCTGGCGCCGTCGCCAGAGGCCAGGGCGGCATAGAACCGGGTGAGCAGGGTGACGTTGGGATGTTCCACGGAGATACCTCGTTCTCGGTGCGCGTCGGCCGATCCCGCCGACGTCGGTTCCCGGCCGCCTTGCCCCGTCAGCCGGTGGGGTGGTGCCGCTCAGCCCTGCGAGATCGCCTGGCGGAGCAGGAGGATATCGGTCCGGTCCTTGTCCCGGCGCGGCATCCCCGGAACCCAGACCGGCATCATCTCCTTGATCTCGATTTGGGCGGCCGGCGCGATGATCGGAGCACAGACGTTCCCGAGCCTGCCCGGCGGCGAGTCGAGCATCCCCTCCGGCCACGGTTCACCCGCGTACGGCCCGGCGGGCACGACCACCTGCCCCGTCGCGTCCCGGCCGAGCAGGGCGACGCCCAGTTCCACGTCGCCCCGGAGGAAGTCGCGTTGCCGCTCCCGCGCCGCGGTCCCGGTCGGCCGGAAATCGAGTTCGGCCAGGGCGACCGTCAGCCGCCAGGCGTCGGCGGCCCAGCAGAACCAGTCGACGTCCAGGTGCTCCCGGGTCCGCGTTCCGAGGAAGAAGTCCATCGCCCAGCCGCCACGGAGCCAGACCTCGATCCGCTCCCGCTCGGCCAGCGCCACGACCTCGGCGATCGCCTCCAGTTGACGTACGGTGAGATCGTGCTCGTCCGGCGCCCGCGTCGACATCCGGCGTCCTCTCCTCGATCGCCGGACCAGGGGTGACTCAGTCGTCGCTGGTCAGCGTGAACAGCCACTGTGCCGGGTCGGCCGGTCGGCGGCGACGCGGCCGGAACTGTGTCCGACCCAGACCCTGCCCGGCGTCGCCGAACGAGAACTCGTACGACTCGATCTTATCCGCGGTCGCCGCCACCCGGAGCGCGCCGAGGAACGGCTCGATCCACTGACTCCGTCCCTTCCCCCAGATCATCATCGCCCGGATCTCAAGCGCGACGGGCGAGGTGACCGTGACGGTGTCGGGCAACAGGCCGTCCACGTACCGGTGGCGGGTCCAGCCGGGATGCTCGCGGAGCAGACCGTTGAGAAACCATTCCAGTTGGGCGCAGACCCGCTGCACCCGTTCCTGGCCGGCGGCCGAATCACGGTCGGTCATGCCGAGATACGCCCGCACCCCGACCGCCAGTTCCGCGCGAAGATCGTCGAGTGCGTCGTCGGATTCACCCATGTCGGCACCACCGCGACGGACAGGCATTCAGGTCGGGCGCATTCATGGTGTTCAGTCTGGCCCAGATCGCGAACTATTTCTGCCCGACGGACCGGCGGCACCCGGCAACGGCGCGAACCGGCGGGGCATCCGGCCCGCGCGGTGGGTCAGCGGGCCGGACCCGCCCGGTCGAGCGCGTCCAACAGATAGGCGTTGCGTCGTTCGATCAGCCGGCACATGTAGCGGCGGAGGAAGAGCGTCGTCACCACCCGGCCGATCAGCCCAGCCGGTGCGGTGAACTCGATCCGGTCGACCATCACCGTGCCGCCGGCCGCATCGGCGCCGCCGGCAGGGGCATCCTGGAACAGGTGCTCGTGGTACCAGTGCCGGAACGGGCCGCTGACCTGCTCGTCGACGAACCGGTACGGCCGGTCGTACGCGCTGATCCGTGAGGTCATCCGCCAGGTGATCCCGAAGTGCCTCGCCGCCCAGGTGACCGTCTCGCCCAGCGCCATCGGACCGTGGGCGACGCCGGCCACCACCCGTTCCCGGGCGGCCGACATCGACGCCGTGTGCGCGCAATGCCGCTTAGTTAGTGCGGTGGGTGATCGGGTGGCGGCGGATAGTCATGGCGGCGTGGCGGGACATGGAACAACGGAACTACCGGTATGACT
>NZ_JBITIH010000059.1:0-4095 GCF_044458865.1 Micromonospora sp. NPDC050417 | reverse complement strand
TACCGACGGTATTACCCCGCCTCCCGGCGCGACCGTTGTCGACCCGAACGACCTGACCGGTCAACGCACCGGCATGAACGGCAACAACACCTCCGCAAACTCCCAGCTTGGGTCGGAGGCAGGCAGCTCGACCGGCCCCGGCACCCGAGCCGGCGACGAAGCCCGCACGGGCCGTACCGCAGCCGACCCCGACGATCTTGATGGCATCTACGTGTCGGAATCAGACGCGGATGAACCGGACCAGCCCGGTTCATCCGCTTCATCCGCGAACTGGTCGGCTCCCGAGGGCGACCAGACATCCACGTTCGACGACGATGACATCTACGTGACGGACTCAGACACGGAACCGGATCAGTCCGGTTCACCCGCCGGGGGAAACCAGTTGGCCGGGCGGTCCGGCGGCAGTCGGCAGACTGAGATTGGGTTGGTTGCCGGGGAGGGTGTGGCTGAGACGAATCGGCGTTTGGTGGGTGACTTCGACGACTTTGTTGGTCGTATTAACGAAGTGCTTGCTGGTCCTGGTGTGGAGACGGTTGCGGGTCGTGCGTACGCCGTAATTGCTGATGGGGATGCGAGTTTTGCTGAGGTTGGCGGGCTTGAGTTGCTTCGGGTGGATACTCGTGTTCCTGATTTGGTGCCGGCGGGTTATTCGTTGGTGGGTTTTGATTCTTATTGGGCTGTGTGGCATGGTGATCAGATGGTTGCGTTCGTCTCGCCGGAGGCGAATGGTGGTGTCGCGATGCGTATTACTGGCCCCGCCATTGTGTCGCCGGATGTCCTTGGCGTAGTTCCCGGTGAGTCGGACACTGAGATTGGGTTGGTTGCCGGGGAGGGTGTGGCTGAGACGAATCGGCGTTTGGTGGGTGACTTCGACGACTTTGTTGGTCGTATTAACGAAGTGCTTGCTGGTCCTGGTGTGGAGACGGTTGCGGGTCGTGCGTACGCCGTAATTGCTGATGGGGATGCGAGTTTTGCTGAGGTTGGCGGGCTTGAGTTGCTTCGGGTGGATACTCGTGTTCCTGATTTGGTGCCGGCGGGTTATTCGTTGGTGGGTTTTGATTCTTATTGGGCTGTGCGGCATGGTGATCAGATGGTTGCGTTCGTCTCGCCGGAGGCGAACGGTGGTGTCGCGATGCGCATTACCGGCCCCATCACTACCAGCGACCGGGTCGACCGAACCGGCGAACAAACCGGCTTGGGTGGCGACGATACCGACACGACCCCGCAGAGTGGGCCTGTCAGCCCTGGTCTGGTGATCACCTCACCGGATATGCGTACAGCTCCTACTCGTACGGGTTCTGGTGGTGTGCGGTCGCAGACGCCTCGGTTGGCGCTTTCGCTGTCCCCGACTGACGGTGGGCATTCGGGGCAGCGGTTGTCCTGGGGGCAGGTGATGTCGCCGCGGTCGTTGATGGGTGGGCCGGCGTCGCAACCCTCGTCGTCGGGTGCCGTGACGCCGCATCGGCTGAGTGTGCAGTCGCCGTTGAGCGCTCGGGGGTCGGCTCATTCGGTTCCGCATGAGTCGGCGCGGTTGTTGTCACCGATCGGTGTGAATGATTTCCGGTGGCAGTTCGCCGGTCATATGCTGGATGAGCTCAATGGTCGTGTGAGATCGGGTGGCCAGCAGCCGAGCGGGCGGTTGGTGACGGAGGCTGTTCGGTGGTGGCGAGGTCGGGCGGCGGGTGGGCCGCTCGACGGGCTGTTCACCTCAGTTGGACGGATCGAAGCGGAGCTTGGGCAAGGGGAAGCGGGTGACAGTCGTCCGATCCTTTCGATGACGGCGGCGGCGAACATCCTCGTTGGTATGCATGCTGTGATGAGCGACGACCGGTCGGCCTCGCGTCAGCAGCTCATTGACACGGCCCTCAACGAGATCACTCAACTACGTGAGCGGCTTGAGCCACTTCAAGAGCAAACCTTGCCAAGAGTAAGAGTCGGCCGCGCCGAGGCGTTGCGGCATCTCGATGTGCTCCAGAGCCGTCTTACCCAGGACAGACTGGTGGACTGGGCGCAAGCGGCGCCGCAGGGCGGCCGGTCCACCCGCCATCTCGCGGAGCGGGTGTGGTTGATTCCGCCGACCACAGAGCCAGAATCGGGTGATGTTCAGCCGCATGTGACCGCGCATCTCGCCTCGGTATCGGCGCTCACCGTTCCTGACGAGGCGGTGGTGGTGACCGGTGAATTCGTCAATCTGGGGTCGGAGTCCGATCCGCAGCCGCAGTTGGCGGTGTCGGGTGAGGTGAACCCTTACCTGCCGGTGTCCGCGCTTCTCGACCTGTTCTTTAGCAGCCCGGTCAACAGCCAGACCAACAGCGGGCCGTCGGTGCTGGTGCTGGTGCCGGTCGGCACCGCTGAGGAGCTCGACCTGTTCGCGCGGGAGGTGGCGGAGGTTGTCGAGACTCGGCAGGTGATGGGTCTGCCCGCTCCTCGGGCAGTGGTGACGGGTTCACGGCAACGCGATGGATCGTTTGTGTGGCGTAGTCATTCGCGACAGCAGACTGATTACGCCACGCTGGCGTTGGCGGTGCAGGAGGCCAGCCAGGCGGCTGTTCCGCGCGACTTGGAGACCGAGATTCGTGGCCGGCTCGATGAGGGCCGTTCCTGGTTCAGTGATTACAACTTGGCGTTGTTGGTGGTCAACCGGAGGATCGAGGAGGAGCGGCAGGAGCAGGACGGTCCGCCGGCGTATCGGGCTCTGTTGAGTCCGGTGGCACCGTCCGTGCCGATGGAGAGTCAGCGATTTGTCGCGGTGCCGCTTGGTGCGGGTGTTGTTGGTACGGGCGCTGTCGGCCTTGACGCGGCGCGTGGGTTCCTGCGGGTCCGGACTGTCCTCCCGGTCGCGCCGCCGGGCTCGGCGGCGACGCCGGTACGGCTGGGCGAGAACGTCACTCCGTACCGTCTTCGGTTGTCCAGTGTTGACGGTGAGCCGGGGCGTGAGGTGTTCACGCTCTGGGCTGATGCCGATGAGGTCTGGGTCAACCGGTACCGGACTGGTCTGGTCGCGGTGATGGTGCCGAACCATGGGGTGTTCACGGGGCTCGCCGAGGATTTGCATGACACCATCGGGTTCAACGCGCTGGAGCAGGTGGTGGTGGAACCAGGGCGTTTCAACCGGGAGGGGGACCTGCCCGGGGTCAGGCCATTGAGTAGGTTGCGTAGCCCGGTGGACGGGCGGTGGCTGACCGGGCAGGAGTATCTACGGGAGTTGGTGGTCCCGGCGCCGCCGGGAGGTCCGAGGCCGGTGGTCCTTCTTGTTGATCCGCTGACCGACGAAGAGCAGGTGGCCTCAGAGTTTGTTCAGCACATCACGCAGCATGTCACGGTCGTGTCGACAGAGCGTGTTCGGTTGCGAATGGAAGACGGGTCGGACGGGCCGGTCGTGAGCCTGACCTGGCGGAGGATTTTCTGGAGCGATACCGCACGGCGGGTCAGGCGTTCTGCGCCTAACTCGGATATTTCGACGGTAGTGACCCGTGCTACCGGGCAGCCGGCGGTGATGTCGCGGTACAACGCGGTGAGGCGTCTCGTGGCGGCGCCGATCGGCGGGGTCGGTTACGCGAATCCGGCAGCGGTCACCGCACGGTGGGTCTTCCAGACCACCCCGGAACTGGGGATCGATGCCCCGATAACCGTTACGCTGCCGGTGCGTGATCGGGCGGAGTACCTACGCTGGTTGGAGCAGCCGGCTGGTGTCGCGGCGGTCCGATGGGCGGACGCGGAAACGGGCGCTTACACGCCCAGTGTTCCCTCGCAGTTCCTCCGGGTGACCGAGGTCGACTCCGATCAGTACTACCTTGTGGACACCGTTGGGCTGGCAGCCTGGGAGAGGGAAAGGTCCGCATCTCGACTGGACGACGCCGACCTCACCGAGTCACCTGACCAGGACGATTCCGAGGACAACGACTCAGCCGCGCCGCCGCAGTACGACCCACCACGGCCATCTGCCGTCTTCGGGGCGACGTGGCCTCCGGCCGACGGGCCTCCCGATTACGGCTGGGCGGGTGCGGGTCCGGCTGGTGAGTTCACTGAGGTGATCGCGTCTGGGTTGGATGACGTGACCGTCCATGAGCGGTATCCGTGGTTGGGGTCGGTTAA
>NZ_JBITIH010000058.1:0-4260 GCF_044458865.1 Micromonospora sp. NPDC050417 | reverse complement strand
TTAACCGACCCCAACCACGGATACCGCTCATGGACGGTCACGTCATCCAACCCAGACGCGATCACCTCAGTGAACTCACCAGCCGGACCCGCACCACTCAAGAACCAGTCGGTCACCGACTCTTGACCCACCGGGTCTTGACCCACCGGGTCTTGACCCACCGGGTCTTGACCCACCGGGTCTTGACCCACCGGGTCTTGACCCACCGGGTCTTGAGCGGCATCGTCCACCTCATCGTGGAGGTACAAGTCGGTCAGCGATTCGACAACGTCAGAGGATGCCAGCAACGAGTCAATCTCGCCCAGGATCTCCTGGAGTTCCTGGGCCCTACTCGATGCAAAGTCTCCGTCGGCGCCCGGCATAATTGCGTAGTCTTGAAGTTGCTGGCCGATCTCTCCCAATTGTTGCCGCGTCTGTCGCAGCGGTCGCGGCCACGAGGGGTAGGCAGGGCCGACGAGGATGGCCCCCAACTGCCGGGAAATCTCCTCCGCATGGCTGTCGTCGATCAGGGGACCGCTGCTGGCCACCCGCCCACTCATGGTGCGAAGGAACTCGGAAATTTGGTTTGTCAGCGGCAGTTGCGGTAATTCCTCGCCCTCCCGGCGCTCACCCTCGGCGCGCAGACCCCCGAGTAGGCCGACGATTCTCGTATGATCTTTGTTCATCTCGTCCGGCGATATCCGGTTCAGGCGAAGCCTCCGGATCTCGTATACGGCAGATTCCTTCGATCGGCCCCGATTATCGTCAAGGTTCTCGAAAGGTAACGAACCCGACCCGCTATTCAGGCCCACAGCCACCATCTGCTCGATCTCGAATTCAGGATTGTCAAGCAGGGCATTGTCGAGGTATTCACCGATCGTGTATCGATCGTCGATACTCTCCGCCTCCGGAGTCTGTAGCTGAAGGTAGTCGATGCTATCGAAGTTTTGCCCCTGGTGCCGCCGAAGGTACTGGTGACGGTAAATGCTTTCACTTGTGATGTGTCTGTGAAAGCGCGTCTTCCACATTCCCCTAATGGCCGGAGCGTTGACTTCAAGGAACAGACGCACCGAGTTCGGTAGCTTCTGACGGACCACCGCCAGTGGATTCCTGAGACCCATCGAGAGTAGATTCTTTACCAGCATGCCAACCTTGGCGGCATCGTGCTCGGCGGCGGCGGAGACGTGCGTGTATGTATGCACCATGAAGTCCCAGAGTTGCGCGACTTCCGGCATGTACAGGTACGACTCGGCCTCAGTTGGCGAAACACCAAGGTACTGAGCGACGACATCTCGACCGAACTCTATACCGCCGAGCAGGAGTGCCCGCGCTTCGGGAATCGGAGGATTCGGGTCCGATGCCAACCATCTCGCCATCCCGAGGCCGTCGCCAATGGGTAGGCCGATGTTCCACTGGACGTAAAGGCTGTCGTCACGGAATGGCACGAAAACTCGCGCACCCTCACCATCCGGCGCGATCTCCCACCCTTCTTCGGGAGGATAGAGCACCTCAATCGGCAACCCAGGCTGACCCGGTTGGTAAAGGGGCGCCGAAGCCAACCGTTCACCCACGCCACGGATCTCCCGGAAGACGCTGTCCCAGGACGGCCGCCCGCTGTCCCCATGAGGATCGGCCACCGTCGGATGGACCCTGTCCTCAATAATATTGAACGTGGTCCCGGTGGGCTCTTGTTGCCCCGGCCCACGTGCCGACTCACGGTCTGGGTAAAAGAGACCGTCGGAATCTTGGTAATACGTCTTTTGGTCCAGGGTCACTTCCATGCTGTACGGCATATCGACGCCGGCGCCGCCCGCACGCCTTCTCGCCAGAACCGGACTGTACTCAGGATCCACCCCGGGGCGCAGCATCACAATCGCCGAACGTTCGACCTCGGTGGCGACCCCCTCGGCGTAACCGTCCAACTCGGCTGGATCGGCGGCATACGAGTCTGCCGGCACGCCGATTTCTTTGTCCATCGGGAGAAAATAGAGATCCTCAGACTCGTTCGGCTCCGGAGCCCAGTCGGCGCGCTGAGCGTCGAGGAAGTCCACTACACCGCCGTCGCGGACCACCACGTTGAACGCGTGTGAGGCCCCTACCCCGGCACCCGAAGCCGGGTCGCGGACCAACAACACACCCCGCGACCCGGCCGGGGCCGTCGTCATCGTGGTACGGACCGATTCGATACTCGTACGGAAAATCGGCGACCTGTCCTGATCGGACAGATACAACTGCTGACGCTGATATGTCACCAGGTCCGACTCCGGCATGGCGCTCTCCGCCGGAGCCGTCCACGTCAACGCCTCACCCGGCTTCAGACTCATGTCGGCGGCGATCGCGACGAGCACGCAGTTCGTGGCGGCCCCGTCCGGGTTCACCAACGCTAACCAGGGATACGTTTCCAGCGCCCGCGCGTTATGAACATCCGGCAACAAAATATCCGCAACAGACCCACCCACCGTTGGGGACGTCGTCGCGGCGGAGCCTCCCACCCCCACCCGGTCGCTGTTCGGTGTCGACCAGGTCGCCTCGGGCAGGGTCGGGAAGCCAAGAGCCGTCGTTGTATCCGGGTGTGGCGCTGCCGAGCTGCTCGACACAGAACCCGGGTCCGCCGGCTCGCTCGCGTTCCGGGTAGGCGCCGGGCCTTGACTGGCGGCGGACTGCACCTGCTCTGCGGGAGCCGGATCCTCAAGCAACGGACGCATCGAGTACGGCGGGTCCATGCTGGTGCCGTCGCGGCTCTCCGTCGCCTCGGTCGTATCGGTCGCATCGGTCTCCGCCGCCGGCCCGCCGCTGGTGACCGGCACCGGCTGGACGATCAACGGCGGCATCGGAGGTTCCGGCATGAGATCCGCCCGTACCTCGGCACCGTCCACAGGCGCCTCGGCGCCTTCGGCCCGCCGGACTGTCTTCGCCAACTCCCGCTCGTCGCGGATCGCCGCCGCGGAGTCCGGCACACTCTGCGGCCCAACCCCCGTCAGCAGCAGCGACTCGGGCAGGTCCACCCCTTCCAGCGGAAGGTTCGCAGCCCCCTCCTCGTCGCTCTCGTCGACGTCCAGGTGCGCCACCCGAGAAGCCCGCTTCGATTCAACGCCGGCCGTACGGAACAGCACTGTCGAGCTCGGTGTCCAGCCCTCCTCGACTACCGGGCCGGACCTCCCCGAAGTCGCCTCCGGAGTCGGGATCTGCGCAGGATCGGTAACCGCCGGATCAGCAGTCGTTCCTGCGCTGTCCACAACGTACAGAGGCGTCACCCGCTGATCGGCGGGCTCCACCTGTACCGCCGACTGCTCCGCCACCAGCGGCAGATCTACGCGACTGTCCACAGTCGAAGTCCTCGACCCCGCCGACACTGGGGTCGTCACGGAGACCGGGGAAGTCACCCCCGAAGTGGATGCCCCCGGCGGAGCCAACCTCGCCTGGGTGGAGACACCTGGCGGCGGTGTCGACGCCGAGGTCGAGGCAGCCGAGGTGGTGGGCCTGGTCGAGCCGTCGGGAACCAGTGGGCTGTTCGGGCTCACCGGGGTCACACCGGCCGTTGCGGGTATGCCGGAAATGCTTACCGGCCCGCTTGTCTGCGCCGGACCCGTCTGCGAGTTCAGCGCCGGACCCGTCTGCGGACCCGTCTGCGAGTTCAGCGCTGGACTCGTCTGCGTGAGGGTCTGGGGAATCGTGTGTGGAGTTTGTGGGCCGGTCTGTGACAAGGCCGGGTTCGTGACGGGCTGCGGCCCCACCAGCCCAGATGTGCTGGTGGTCGGGGGAACACCGTTGCTGCCCGGGGCCGGGGCGTCCACGTCCGGTCCGGGGTCGAGGAACGCGGATGGTTCCGGTGTGCCGTGCAGCACCAACACGGGAGCCGAGTCCAACGGCGGAAACGACACATCCTGCCCCGGCCCGGGGACCACGTCCGGCGGAATAATCACGTCCGGTCCGGTGATCACGTCCGGCGGGATGATCACTTCGGGTCCGGTCGCCTCACCAGCCGGCGGGACACCAGGCAGGAACACCTCGTTCCCATCCACCGACGACCCGACACCACTTCCCGTCGACGAACCCGACCTGCCCGGACCCGAACCCGAACCGGAACCGGACCCCGAGCCGGAGCCGGAGCCGGAGCCGGAGCCGGAGCCGGAGCCGGGGTTCGCGGGAGAAACCGGGATCGACGACGGGGATCCCGGACCACCCCCCGAATACCCGGGCGGCGAATCCATAGGAGACCCGGAATACCCAGGCGGACCGTCAGGATCAACCGCCACATACGGCGGCACCGGATCCCGATCC
>NZ_JBITIH010000057.1:0-5292 GCF_044458865.1 Micromonospora sp. NPDC050417 | reverse complement strand
TTTTTTCCCGGGCCGGCTTGCCTTTCTCTTTGGGGATTGGTTGGTTGGTTTGGATTCCTTTGGCAACTTTTTGTTGTCGGGACATTTTTTCCACAGATTTTTGTTGGAGAGTTTGATCCTGGCTCAGGACGAACGCTGGCGGCGTGCTTAACACATGCAAGTCGAGCGGAAAGGCCCTTCGGGGTACTCGAGCGGCGAACGGGTGAGTAACACGTGAGTAACCTGCCCTAGGCTTTGGGATAACCCTCGGAAACGGGGGCTAATACCGGATATGACTTCTGGCCGCATGGCTGGGGGTGGAAAGTTTTTTCGGCTTGGGATGGACTCGCGGCCTATCAGCTTGTTGGTGGGGTAATGGCCTACCAAGGCGACGACGGGTAGCCGGCCTGAGAGGGCGACCGGCCACACTGGGACTGAGACACGGCCCAGACTCCTACGGGAGGCAGCAGTGGGGAATATTGCACAATGGGCGGAAGCCTGATGCAGCGACGCCGCGTGAGGGATGACGGCCTTCGGGTTGTAAACCTCTTTCAGCAGGGACGAAGCGAGAGTGACGGTACCTGCAGAAGAAGCACCGGCCAACTACGTGCCAGCAGCCGCGGTAAGACGTAGGGTGCGAGCGTTGTCCGGATTTATTGGGCGTAAAGAGCTCGTAGGCGGCTTGTCGCGTCGACTGTGAAATCCCGCGGCTCAACCGCGGGCTTGCAGCCGATACGGGCAGGCTAGAGTTCGGTAGGGGAGACTGGAATTCCTGGTGTAGCGGTGAAATGCGCAGATATCAGGAGGAACACCGGTGGCGAAGGCGGGTCTCTGGGCCGATACTGACGCTGAGGAGCGAAAGCGTGGGGAGCGAACAGGATTAGATACCCTGGTAGTCCACGCTGTAAACGTTGGGCGCTAGGTGTGGGGGGCCTCTCCGGTTCTCTGTGCCGCAGCTAACGCATTAAGCGCCCCGCCTGGGGAGTACGGCCGCAAGGCTAAAACTCAAAGGAATTGACGGGGGCCCGCACAAGCGGCGGAGCATGCGGATTAATTCGATGCAACGCGAAGAACCTTACCTGGGTTTGACATGGGCGGAAATCCGGCAGAGATGTCGGGTCCTTCGGGGCCGTTCACAGGTGGTGCATGGCTGTCGTCAGCTCGTGTCGTGAGATGTTGGGTTAAGTCCCGCAACGAGCGCAACCCTCGTTCGATGTTGCCAGCGCGTTATGGCGGGGACTCATCGAAGACTGCCGGGGTCAACTCGGAGGAAGGTGGGGATGACGTCAAGTCATCATGCCCCTTATGTCCAGGGCTTCACGCATGCTACAATGGCCGGTACAATGGGCTGCGATACCGTGAGGTGGAGCGAATCCCAAAAAGCCGGTCTCAGTTCGGATCGGGGTCTGCAACTCGACCCCGTGAAGTCGGAGTCGCTAGTAATCGCAGATCAGCAACGCTGCGGTGAATACGTTCCCGGGCCTTGTACACACCGCCCGTCACGTCACGAAAGTCGGCAACACCCGAAGCCGGTGGCCCAACCCTTGTGGAGGGAGCCGTCGAAGGTGGGGCTGGCGATTGGGACGAAGTCGTAACAAGGTAGCCGTACCGGAAGGTGCGGCTGGATCACCTCCTTTCTAAGGAGCACCTGCCCCCGAAGGGGGGTTAGGAGCCCGCATCATCCGAGTGTGGTGGTGGGGTGCTCGATGGCGGAGACACTGGTGAGTTTGTTGCCGGCAACGGCCACTTTTGACTGCTAGTACAGCCCTGCTTTGGTGGGGTGGGAATGTGGTTGGTGGTGCGGCTGGTGGTGGATGATGAGCACCCTGTTGGGTCCTGAAGGAACAAACACGTGTGTTTGTTGTTTCGGGTTGCCAGGCATGGCCTGTCACTGCAAACGGATCTCCGGAGCCAAGGTTTTTTGGTGGTGGGGTTTGGTGTGGTGGTTGTGGGTTGTGGGTTGGTCGTTTGTTGAGAATTGCACAGTGGACGCGAGCATCTTTGTGGTCAAGTTGTCAAGGGCGAACGGTGGATGCCTTGGCACCAGGAGCCGATGAAGGACGTGGGAGGCCGCGATAGGCCTGGGGGAGCTGTCAACCAAGCTGTGATCCCAGGGTGTCCGAATGGGGGAACCCGGCAGCAGTCATGTGCTGTCACCTGCATCTGAACACATAGGGTGTATGGAGGGAACGCGGGGAAGTGAAACATCTCAGTACCCGTAGGAAGAGAAAACAATATGTGATTCCGTGAGTAGTGGCGAGCGAAAGCGGATTGAGGCTAAACCGGCTGCGTGTGATACCTGTCAGGGGTTGCGTGGTTGGGGTTGTGGGACTCTGCTGATTCAACTGACATTGGGTCGAGAAGTTATAAAGCCAGTTGCTAGCCGAATGGTGTGGGAAAGCCAACCGTAGACGGTGAGAGTCCGGTAGGTGAAAGTGGCTGGTCTTCTGTGGATGTTCCCGAGTAGCGGCGGACCCCTGTAATCTGCCGTGAATCTGCCAGGACCACCTGGTAAGCCTAAATACTTCCTGGTGACCGATAGCGGACTAGTACCGTGAGGGAATGGTGAAAAGTACCCCGGGAGGGGAGTGAAATAGTACCTGAAACCGTTCGCCTACAATCCGTCGGAGCCTTTAGGGGTGACGGCGTGCCTTTTGAAGAATGAGCCTGCGAGTTAGTGGCATGTGGCGAGGTTAACCCGTGTGGGGTAGCCGTAGCGAAAGCGAGTCTGAATAGGGCGTTCAGTCGCGTGTCCTAGACCCGAAGCGGAGTGATCTAGCCATGGGCAGGCTGAAGCGTGGGTAAGACCGCGTGGAGGGCCGAACCCACCAACGTTGAAAAGTTGGGGGATGACCTGTGGTTAGGGGTGAAAGGCCAATCAAACTCCGTGATAGCTGGTTCTCCCCGAAATGCATTTAGGTGCAGCGTCGCGTGTTTCTTGCCGGAGGTAGAGCACTGGATGGTCTAGGGGGCCCACAAGCTTACCGAAATCAGCCAAACTCCGAATGCCGGTAAGTGAGAGCGCGGCAGTGAGACTGCGGGGGATAAGCTTCGTAGTCGAGAGGGAAACAGCCCAGATCACCAGCTAAGGCCCCTAAGCGTGTGCTAAGTGGAAAAGGATGTGGGGTCGCATAGACAACCAGGAGGTTGGCTTAGAAGCAGCCACCCTTTAAAGAGTGCGTAATAGCTCACTGGTCAAGTGGTTCCGCGCCGACAATGTAGCGGGGCTCAAGTACACCGCCGAAGCTGTGGCATTCACATTTTACTTCGCGTGCCCTTTTGGGGGTGTGTGCAGGTGTGTGGATGGGTAGGGGAGCGTCGTGCCGCGGGTGAAGCAGCGGAGTGATCCAGTTGTGGACGCGGCACGAGTGAGAATGCAGGCATGAGTAGCGAAAGAAGGGTGAGAAACCCTTCCGCCGGATGACCAAGGGTTCCAGGGCCAGGCTAATCCGCCCTGGGTGAGTCGGGACCTAAGGCGAGGCCGAGAGGCGTAGTCGATGGACAACGGGTTGATATTCCCGTACCCGCGAAAGAGCGTCCGTGGTGAACCTCATTGTGCTAACTTCCGGATCTGATTGAGGCTTTCGGGCTGATGTTGGTGATGTTGGGAACCTGGTGGGTAGTAGTCAAGCGATGGGGTGACGCAGGAAGGTAGCTGAGCCCGGCCGGTGGTTGTGCCGGGGTAAGCGTGTAGGCCGTGTCGTAGGCAAATCCGCGACATATTGAGGCTGAGACGTGATGCCGAGCCGATTCAGGTGAAGTCAGTGATCCTATGCTGCCGAGAAAAGCCTCTAGCGAGTTCTTAGCGGCCCGTACCCCAAACCGACACAGGTGGTCAGGTAGAGAATACCGAGGCGATCGGGCGAACTGTGGTTAAGGAACTCGGCAAATTGCCCCCGTAACTTAGGGAGAAGGGGGGCCGGAGACGTGAAGCCCCTTGCGGGTGGAGCGTTGTATGGCCGCAGAGAGCAGGGGGAAGCGACTGTTTACTAAAAACACAGGTCCATGCGAAGAAGTAATTCGATGTATATGGACTGACGCCTGCCCGGTGCTGGAACGTTAAGGGGACCGGTTAGCTCTTTCGGGGGCGAAGCTGAGAACTTAAGCGCCAGTAAACGGCGGTGGTAACTATAACCATCCTAAGGTAGCGAAATTCCTTGTCGGGTAAGTTCCGACCTGCACGAATGGCGTAACGACTTCCCCACTGTCTCAACCACAGGCCCGGCGAAATTGCATTACGAGTAAAGATGCTCGTTACGCGCGGCAGGACGGAAAGACCCCGGGACCTTTACTATAGCTTGACATTGGTATCCGAATTAGCTTGTGTAGGATAGGTGGGAGCCGGTGAAGTCCATACGCCAGTATGGGTGGAGGCAATCTTGAAATACCACTCTGGTTGATTTGGGTATCTAACTTCGGACCGTGATCCGGTTCAGGGACAGTGTCTGGTGGGTAGTTTAACTGGGGCGGTTGCCTCCTAAAATGTAACGGAGGCGCCCAAAGGTTCCCTCAGCCTGGTTGGCAATCAGGTGTTGAGTGCAAGTACACAAGGGAGCTTGACTGTGAGACTGACAGGTCGAGCAGGGACGAAAGTCGGGACTAGTGATCCGGCACTTGCGAGTGGAAGCGGTGTCGCTCAACGGATAAAAGGTACCCCGGGGATAACAGGCTGATCTTCCCCAAGAGTCCATATCGACGGGATGGTTTGGCACCTCGATGTCGGCTCGTCGCATCCTGGGGCTGTAGCAGGTCCCAAGGGTTGGGCTGTTCGCCCATTAAAGCGGTACGCGAGCTGGGTTTAGAACGTCGTGAGACAGTTCGGTCCCTATCCGCCGTGCGCGTAGGATACTTGAGAAGGGCTGTCCCTAGTACGAGAGGACCGGGACGGACGAACCTCTGGTGTGCCAGTTGTCCCGCCAGGGGCACGGCTGGTTGGCTACGTTCGGAAGGGATAACCGCTGAAAGCATCTAAGCGGGAAGCTCGCTTCAAGATGAGGTATCCCACCCATGTGAATGGGGTAAGGCCCCCAGCTAGACTACTGGGTTGATAGGCCGGAGATGTAAGCTCGGTAACGGGTTGAGTTGACCGGTACTAATAGGCCGAGGACTTGATTACTAAGGTGCTACGCGTCCACTGTGTGATTCCCGACAAGCGAACAAGACCCTGTTGGGTTGTTTGTTAAGTCGATAGTGTTACGGCGGTTATAGCGGTGGGGAAACGCCCGGTTACATTCCGAACCCGGAAGCTAAGCCCTCCAGCGCCGATGGTACTGCACTCGGGAGGGTGTGGGAGAGTAGGACGCCGCCGGACAA
>NZ_JBITIH010000056.1:0-5610 GCF_044458865.1 Micromonospora sp. NPDC050417 | reverse complement strand
ATAAGCCACCGACACATCACGCGCCAACGGCGCCAACGACCACCCGTCCCCCGCGATGTGATGCACCACCAGCACGAGAACGTGCTCCTCCGGCCCGACCACGAGCAGGCTGGCGGCGAGCGGGATCTCCGTGCCCAGGTCGAAGGAGTGCCGTACGCGGCTCGCGATCGCCTCCCCGAGACCCTCCTCGGTCACGGAGAAGACCGGCAGCGCGACGTCGACCTCGCCGGGTTCGAGGATCCGTTGCTCGGGCTCGTCGTCCACCACGGGGAAGACGGTCCGCAGCACCTCGTGCCGGGTCAGCACGTCGTTGAGCGCCGCCCCCAGCGCTGTCCGGTCCAGCGTCCCCGACAGGCGGAGCACCAGTGGGATGTTGTACGTCGAGCCGGGCCCCTCCAACTGGGCCAGGAACCACAACCGCCGCTGAGCGAAGGACAGGGGAATCATCGGGGGCGTCTCCGTAACAAGCGATGGGGGCGGGTGGTCGGTCCGGGTCAGACCGGAGGTCGGTCCTGTTCCATGGCGGCGATCAGGCTCTTGGGCCGCATGTCGGTCCACGACTTCTCGATGTAGTCGAGGCAGTCCTGGCGGGCGGCCTTGCCATGAACCACCTGCCAACCGGCGGGTACGTCGACGAATACCGGCCACAGCGAGTGCTGCCCCTCGTCGTTCACCAGCACCAGGTACTCGGCGTCGTTGTCCTCGAACGGATTGGTCATCACAGACCCTCTCTCTTCGTCGCTGTCGCGATGGGTAGGTGTTGCAGGAGGTCACGGAGCAGGTCGCCGGCCGCGCCGACGAGGTAGAAGTGACCACCGGGGAACGAGCGGGCGCGGAACGTCGACCGGGTGGCCGCCGACCAGGCGTCGATGGCCTCCGGAACGAGCTCGGTGTCGTCGCTGCCGTGGTAGGCAGTCAGCGGTATGTCGAGCACCGACCGTTCGTCGGGCCGGTGGGCCGTATAGCGGTCCAGGAGTCGGTAGTCGGCGCGGATGGCGGGCAGCACGAGTTCGCGTAACGCCGGGTCGCGCAGGACCCCGGGGTCGGTGCCGCCCAGTTCCAACACGGCGTCGACCAGCTCGTCGTCGCCGGCATCGGCCAGTCCCGGGCGGCGTTCCCGACCGGGGCCGCCGCGTCCGGAGACGAAGAGCGCATCGGGTACGGGCCCGCCCCGCTCCCTCAGCCGGATGGACAACTCGTAGGCGACGGATGCGCCCATGCTGTGGCCGAAGAAGGCGACGGTGGTGTCGAACATCCCCGCGGATGCGTCGACGAGCTCGTCGACCAGCTCTGCCATGGTCTGGGCGGGCTCGTCCAGGAATCGTGTCTCCCGCGCCGGATACTTCGCGGCCAGCACCTCGACACCGTCCGGCACGAGAGCCGCCCAGGGACGGAAGAAGTTCGCGGTGCCGCCCGCGTGCGGGAAACACACCAGCCGTACGGCAGGCGCCGGGTGCGGCCGTACGGCTCGGAAGCACAGGTCCGGCGTACCCCCTGCGCTCATCGGTTCTCTCCCCGCTCGGCGCGCGGGCGCAGCGCGGGCCTGACCCGGGTCGCCGGCATGGCGTCGATCGACTGCGCCAGACCGGCCACCGTGGGCGACTCGAAGATGGTCCTGATCGTGACCTCGACGCCCAGCTCGGCGCGGATCCGGGCGATGAGCCGGGTGACCAGCAGCGAATGGCCGCCGAGGTCGAAGAAGTTGTCGTCGACACCGACCCCGGTGACGCCGAGCAGTTCACCGAAGAGACGGCACAGGGCCACCTCCCGTGGTGTCGACGGTGCCCGGGAGGCGGTGGCGGTCAAGGTACGTTCCGGGACGGGCAGGGCGCGCCGGTCGAGTTTGCCGTTGACCGTGAGCGGCAGCGCGGCGAGCACCACCACGGCCGCCGGCACCATGTGGTCGGGCAGCGTCCGCGCCACGTGGGCGCGTACGGCGGCCGGATCCGGGTCGGTGTCCCCGGCCGGCACGACGTATGCGGTGATCCGCCTGTCGCCAGGTGCGTCCTCGCGCACCACGACCGCTGCCTGGCCCACGGTCTCGTGTCCGAGTACGGCAGCCTCGATCTCGCCGAGCTCGATCCGGAAGCCGCGCACCTTGACCTGCTCGTCGGTACGCCCCAGATAGACCAACGCGCCGTCGGCGCGACGCTTCACCAGGTCGCCCGTACGGTACATCCGCTCTCCCGGCGCACCGAACGGGTCGGCGACGAACCGTCCCGACGTCAACGCGGGCCGGTTCAGGTAACCACGGGCCAGTCCGGCTCCGGAGACGTACAGCTCGCCGGGCACGTCCGGGGGGAGCACGCCGAGGTGGCGGTCCAGGACGTATGTGCGCAGGTCCGGGATGGGCACGCCGATCGGGCTCTCCGTCGGGCCCGCGCTGTCCGGGCCGGCGTCGAGTGGGGCGTACGTGACGTGCACCGTGGTCTCGGTGATGCCGTACATGTTGACCAGCGAGGGCGGTCCGTCCGGCCGCCGGGTGTACCAGTCGCGCAGGCGGGTGACGTCGAGTGCCTCCCCGCCGAACACCACGTACCGGAGCTTGAGCGCGCTGGCGGAGCCGCCGGCCCGCCTACCCTCCTCCAGCAACTGGTAGAAGGCGGATGGCGTCTGGTTGAGCACGGTGACGCCCTCCCGGGCCAGCAGACCCAGGAAGTCCCTCGGGGCACGGGCCACGTCGCGCGAGATCAGCACGAGTCGACCACCGTGGAGCAGGGCGCCCCACAGCTCCCATACGGAGAAATCGAACGCGTAGGAGTGGAACAACGACCAGACGTCGTCCGGGCCGAATCCGAACCAGTGATCGGTCGCCGCGAAGAGGCGGACGACGTTGCGATGGGTGACGACCACCCCCTTGGGGCGACCGGTGGAGCCGGAGGTGTAAATGACGTAGGCGGGGTGGCCGGGCCGCAGTGGGGCACGACGGTCGGCGTCGGTGAGGTCGCCGGCGTCCAGCCCGTCCAGGGCGTCAGGGTCGTCGACGGTCACGATACGGCCGGTGACGTCCTGCCCGAGCACGCCGGACTCGATGACGGATCGCTGGGTGAGCACGGCCACGGGCGCGGCGTCCGCCAGCATGTACGCGATCCGCTCCGCCGGGTAGTCCGGGTCGATCGGCAGGTAGGCACCGCCCGCCTTCAGCACGGCCAGCAACGCGACGACGAGGTCGGGGGTGCGCGGCAGGGCGATGGCCACCACCGTTTCGGGGCCGGTGCCGTGGGCGACCAGGTGCCGTGCCAGCCGGTTGGCGCGCGCGTTCAGCTCGGCGTACGTCAATGGCCGTCCCTCACCGCTGACCGCGACGGCGGCGGGCGTCGCGGCGGCGCGGGCCTCGAAGAGGTACGGGAGCGTCGCGGACCCGGCGCTGCCCACCGGATCCGCCGTGGGGGCGAGGAGGTGGGCGCGTTCCGCCTCGGTCAGCGTCTCCAGACGGTGGAACGGCCGATCCGCGCCGGGGGTCTCCAGCGCGTCGACCAGGCCCTCGGTGGTGGTCTGGAGCATGGCGCACAGTGTGTACGGGGACGCCGGGGCGGCGGTCTGGACGGTGACGGAGAACCCCTCGCCGAGGTCGTCGACCATCACGGTGATCGGATAGTTGGTACGTTCCGTCGCCTCGATCACGGTGATGCCCTCAAGGCTGTCGGCTGCCTTGCCCGGGGTGCTGTGCCGATAGTTGAGCAGGGTGGTGAAGAGCGGCGCCCCGGCCGGTACGCCGCTGGCCCTCTGCGCGACCGTGAGTGGGGCGTGTTCGTGGACCTGGAGATCGGCGAGTTGGTCGCGCACCGAGGTCAAGACCTGCGCGACGCTGGCCGACCGGGTGTTGATCCGCAGGGGCAGGGTGTTGATGAACAGCCCCGGGGTGTCGCCGCCGCCGCTCATCCGGCCGAAGAGGACGGTGCCGAAGACCACGTCGTCGCGACCGGAGATCACCGACAGGACGCGCGACCAGACGGCGTGGAAGAGCGTTGCGGGGCTCGTCCGGTGCCGGACGGCCGCCGCGCGTAGCCGTGCCGCCAGTGCGGGCGGCAGCGGAACGGTCGTCTCGGTGACGCCGCTGCCGTCGCCCTGCACGTCGAGTAGGCCGAACGGCGCGGTCGGCTCGTCCACGTCGCCGAGCAGCGACGCGAAGTGCGCCTCGTGTTCCTCGCGCGGGACGCCGAGCAGGGCCTGTCCGACGAAGTCGCGGAACGGCACCGGCGCCGGCAGTTCGTCGCCCTGGCCGGCGATGAACGCCCGGACCTCGTTCAGTAGGACGTCCAGCGCCGTGTGGTCCTGGACGATGTGGTGCACCCGGATCACGGCCTCGTCGCCGGTGGCCTCGACCCGTAGGAGCGGGGCTCGACTGAGGTCGATGTCACTGCCGGACACCTCGATCCGCGCGCTGCGCTGGACCACCTGGACCGGTTCCCGCAGCCCCTCCCAGACGATCGCCGTGCGAAGGATCTCGTGCCGGTCGACCACCTGCTGCAACGCGGCCAGGAAGACATCGAGGCGTTCCCGGCTGTCGAAACCGAGCCTGATCGGGAGGACGTAGACGTCGGCGGAGCCGGTTTCGCGACTCATCAGGTGGTGGAAGAAGATGCCTTCCTGTAAGGGCGCGAGCGGGTAGATGTCGACGATGTTCGCCGCTCCGCCGGGGATCCGCCCGGCAATGAGGTCGATCTCCTCCTGCGTGAGGTCTGCCAGCGGGAACGTGTCCGGAACGAACGCCTCGCCGGTCCGCCTGGGCGGCACCACGATCTCCTGCATGGCGTTGCCGAAGGTGCGGGCCAGGCCCGCCGGGGTCGGGGCGAGGAAAACCGAGCGTACGTCCACCGCAAGGCCGTGGTCGCGCAGTTGCTGAACCAATGTCACCGCCAGCAGGGAGTGCCCGCCGAGAGTGAAGAAGTCATCGTCGACACCGACCCGGTCAACACCCAGAACCTCGGCGAAAACCTGACAGACCAATACCTCCCGAGCCGTCTCCGGAGCACGATAGGCACCACCGGACACGAACCCAGGCGCCGGCAACGCCGAACCGGCGACGAACCGCTCCGCGGGAACCACCAGCGCGGTGTCATTCGCCGTACGCGGAACCAGCTCACGCCCCACACCGTCGAGAACCTCGACAGCGCCCACCGACGCATCCGGGTTCTCGACGAGCGTGGTCAGCAGCCGCACGAACCGCTCCGCCAACTCCTCTACATCCCCGACGTCGAACAGGTCCGTCGCGTAGATGAGGCGCCCACGTGTTTCGGTGAACTCGAACGACAGGTCGAACTTCGCCGGAATCGCGGCGACCTCGTCGAGCGGCACCGCCGCAACCTCGACCCCCGGAATCACCAACACCGCCTCAGGCGTGTTCTCCACCGACAACATCACCTGAAACAACGGATGCCGACCAGCCGAACGAACCGGAGCCAACTCCTCCACCAACCGCTCGAACGGCACATCCTGATGCGCGTACGCACCCAACACCGTCTCCCGAACCCGACGCAACACCTCCACAAACGACGGATCACCCGACACATCCGTCCGCACCACCAGCGTGTTCACAAAGAAACCGACCACACCATCCAACGCCTCGTCGGTACGCCCAGCGATCGGCGTACCCACCGCGACATCCGT
>NZ_JBITIH010000055.1:0-6662 GCF_044458865.1 Micromonospora sp. NPDC050417 | reverse complement strand
TTGTAAAGGGTACGGACGGGCCGGTAGACCAGGGCGATCGCGTCCCTGGCCTCGGTGAGTAGCCCCCCATCGGCGAGCTGCGCATGGCGGAGTAAATCCAGGAGGGTGTCGATGCCTTGCGGCCCCATTGGTGCCGTGTCGGCCGGGTCACCAACGACGTGCACGGGCACCCCGGTCTCGGCCGACAGCCGCACCATCCGCACGCCGGCCGGTTCGCCGATCCACGCGCGCGTCGCCGCCGGTCGGTCACCAACGGTGCCGACCAGACTCGGCGCGCTCACGGCCAGGTGCCCAACGGCCGGTTGGTCGGGGCCACTACCGAGGTAGTGGTTGACGGTCAGCATGTCCGGGGGTGGACCGGTGAAGGCGGTCCACGTGCCGGACGCCACCGGCTCGCCGTCGATGTAGATCCAGTAATCGGTGTTGGCGCCGTTGCGGAGCGCATCCACCCGGTAGTGGTGCAGGATGCCGTCGTAGGGGTCGTGCGGGTAGGTCAGGGCGGCTCCCGAGACTGACCCGTCGACCGATCCAGCGATCATGAAATAGGTCGCCTCGCCGGGGTTGCCGTTGCCTGCGTGGCCGAGGGACCACTCCCACTGGCCTCCCTGCCGCAGGGTGAACATGATGCTGTCGACGCCGATGTCCGTGCCCGCGTCGTAGCGGGCAACGGCCTCGAACGTCCAACTGGTCGCGCCTGACGGGGGGATGTTGACGCGTAGGCGCCCGCCGTTGCGGAGTCCGACCAGTGACGCTGCCCCACCTGAGCCGGCAACACCCCATTCGGCGGTGCCGTCAACGTCACCGGTGCCGATCTGGGTGACCCCTGGTGGTCTACCGATCTCGGTCATGGGCGGGCGGCCCACAAGCCCTGAGGCCGCCAGGTCGACGTCGCGGCCGTCCTCCAGCGGGTAGTAGGCGATCAACTCCGGGCCCGCATGGTCGAACGCCCTGCGCAGCGGCGACGAGAGCGGCCGGGCGCCCTGGCCGAGGCGGCGCAGGATGCCGGCCGCCTCGATCGGCACCCACCGGTCCCGGCCGGACAGGTCCCAGCGCGGAGGCCAGGCGGGGACCTCGGCGGTGACTCGGCGGCTGATGACCTCGTAGTTGTCAACCTGCACCAGGTACGGCTTGGTGGTGGTGTTACCAGTAACGAGCCAGATGTGGTGACCGCAGCGGCCGGGTTGGGTCGGGCCCTCGGTGGTGGATATCTGGAGCTGCCAGCCGAGCGGTTCCGGCCCGGACGCCGGCCACGCCTTGCACGCAAGCCGGCTACCAACGACCGAGGACCGCAAGCGGATCGGGGTGCCGTTGTAGGACAGCCCCGGGACCGTGGCCAGGGTGGCGAGGGTGATCAGGCCACCGGTGCTGTGCCACCGGGAGATCGTGAGTGACACCGATCCCGATGGGTTCATCGAGGCCCGGACGAACAGGCAGTCGCCGTTCTCCTGCACTCGGGCCACGTGCCCCACCACCAGGGGCGCCCCGGCGGTCACAGGGGCGATGATGGTGGTGACCTGCTCCACGTCCCGGTACGTGGCGAACAGCTCGGCCTTGTTGTAGTTGTCGGCGGTAGCCATCGAGCACCGGGCGGTCCCACCGGCAACGCTCCAGGTGGCACTGCCCGCGTGCCCCCACGCCTGACCGGTCGGGGTGACACCCCAGGCGCCCGACACCGCCCGGCCGAAGTCGTCACGGGCCATCCGGACACCGAGACGGAACGGGCTGTTCCGGCCGATCAGCCCGTAGTAGGGCGATCCCGGGTTGCGCGGGCTGTACTTCCCGTGCCGGTTGTTCAGCACGATCGAGCAGAGTCCAGGGTCGGCATCGGTGCCCTCGGACTGGATACCCCTGGTGATGGTGACCCCACCGCCGGAGTCGGCTACGCCCTGCCGCATGTCCTCGGTGATGTCAACCCAGCCCTGACCCTTGACGTACAACTCACCAACGATCGCCACCGGGGTGCTCATCCGGCGGCCCTCCCCAGCACCACCTGGACGTTGCCGCCCCGGCGCTTGACCGCACCGCGAAGCAGCTCCACCAGGAGGTCGTCAAGCTTGCTGCCGCTGGACTGAATGACGAGCACTGTGGGCTCACCGTTTCGTCCGGCCGGGGTGATGCGCTCGCCGGCCTGGAGCAGCGCGAGCACCTCCTCACCGGGCGCCCCGGGAACCACGCCACCGGTGTGGAACTTCGGCAGCTTCGGGGCGGAGATGCTGTTGCCGCCGACGTACGGCACCCACCCGGGCACCGTCCACGACAACCGACCGACCGTCCCGTTCCACGCGTCGCTGACCCGGTTGAACCCGGCGATGAACGGTGCGGAGATGAACCGGCCGACCGATGAGAATGCGGACTGGAGCCGGCCCGGCACCCCGGTCAACCAGTCGACCGCCCTCGATGACGTCGTTTGGACCCAATCCCAGGTGCCCTTGACCGTGTCACCGATCTTCGACCACGTCCACGACCAGAGGTCTTGGAACCAGGTCGTCTTCGTCGCGACCCAGATGATGCCGGCGACCAGGGCGCCGATCGCCACCACCACCAGCCCGATCGGGTTCGCGGTCAAGGCCACGTTCCACGCCCACTGGGCGGCGGTGGCGATACCGGTAGCGGCGGCACCGGCCAGTGCGGCGGTCCGGCCCGCGACGGTCGCCGCCGTGGCCTTGATTGCCGACAGGCTGACCGACTGGTTCGCCATCACGAGCAGGTTCGCCGCCCCGACCAGGCCGAGTGCGGCACTGGCCGCCAGCTCGATGTTCTGCCCCCACACCGACATCGCCGTCGGGTCCGCCGCCCTGGTCGCCTCGTTCAGGTCCAGCTGCGCCTGCTTCGCGTCGACGTTGGCCTGGGCGGCGTCACGGCCAGCCTGGGCGGCGTCCTCCTGTGCCTGCTTCAGGTCAAGCTGCGCCTGTTCGCCGTCGATCCCGGCCTGACGTAGATCCTCCTGCGCCTGCTTCAGATCCAGGGCAGCCTGCCGGGCCTCGATCGACCCCTTGCCGTGCTCCTTCACCGCGTCGTTGTAGTCCCGCTGTGCCTGCTCGGCGTCGATCCCGGCCTGCTCGATGTCGAGCAGGGATTGCGCCGCGTCGGCGCCGGCCTGCTTCGCGTCGAGCTGGGACTGGTTGAGATCCAGCTGGGCCTGGCGAAGGTCACCGAGTGCCTGGTCCGCGTCGACCCCGGCCTGCTCGACATCGGCCAAGGCCTGCGCCTGCTCGGCTGCCCGGTTCGCGCCGAGCTGCTGGAGATCGGACAGGGTGCTGATCGTGCCCCCGGCGTCGCCGATGGCGGTCGACATACCAACAGCGATGTCGGCGGTCCGGTCGAGTCGACTGCCATAGCCGGCCGTCGCGGCGTCCGCCCGGCCAATCTGCTGGCCTGCGTCCCGGGCGGCGTCGCCGACGCTCTGGGTCGCGGCGGCGGCCCGGTCAGCGGCCTTCTGCAACTGGGTCGCGTCACCGGCGAAGGTCAGCGTGACAGCGTTGCCGGCCATCAGTCCACGTCCAGCCCGGCGTCGGCGACGACGCGCAGCAGTGCCTGACCCAATGCGGTCTCGATGTCGGCCCGCTTGGCGTGGTACGCCGGGTACACGTACCGACCACCCTTCTCGAACGGGCGGTACGCCGGACGGCCCTTGGCTCGGCCCTCGCCGCCGTAGTCGAGCCACGGCACGTACGGCACCCGCTTCGACCCGGCCGACACCCGCGACGCGGTACGGGTCGACTTGGCCGTGACCGCCGCCCGGGCGCGACCGGTACGGCTCGGCATCATCGGCCGGGCCGCGTCGACCACGATGTTCGCGCCCTCGTTCAGGGCAAGACGGAGACCCTTCGGCGCGTCCGCGTCGAGCTTCTTCAGGCTGCGGTTGAACGCGGCCAGACCCTCGATCCGGATCGGTTCTGTCACCGCGCTACCTCCGTCCCCGTGACCGCAGCGACTCCAGTTCGGCCCGCTGCGCCTTGCGTGCGTAGTACATCTGCCAGGTCAGCCACTCATCGGCCGACATCTCGGCCCGCAACCGGGCCACCGTCATCCCCAGCTTCTCGGCCAGGAAGTGGTCGAACTCCAGTCCTGGGTCAGCTACCAGGGCTTTTGTACGACTCCTTGGCGGAGCCCTGGGCGATCCCCGACAGCTCGTTGACCCGGGTGGTGATCGCCTGGACGTCGTCGAAACACCCCGACGTCGTCATCCCGGCCGCCTCTTCCTCTGTCAGGACCGGGTCGACCAGCGCCAGGGACAACGAGTAGGGCTCCATGTTCTTGCCCTCGTTCACGCCGTCGCTGATGTCCTTGACCTCGCCCCGGGTCAACCCGCGCACCCGCACCGTGCCGCCGCTTGGAAGCGGCACGTCGTCCTCTCCTGGGCGGCGGCTCAGCAGTTCTTCCTTCGTGATGGCCATGTCAGCTCCCTGCCTGTGGGGTGGTGTCGATGTCGTCGGACAGTTGGAGATCGGCTGTCCAGGTGACCATGTCGGCCACCGGCGACGTCTCCACGTACTGGGTGACGACCGCGTCGACCTTGTCCTGTGGCTTGCCCGCCCCGGCGCCCTCGATCTGCCGGATCAGCTCGACCGTGGTGCCTACCAGCGGCTCGATCACGGCCCGGGGGCCGGCGGTTTCACTGTTGTCGTAGATGCCGCCCATGCTGGCGGTGCCGTTGCGCAGTCCGCCCTGGAACACGTGGGCGGTCTTGCCGTACCCGGTGATGTCGTGCGTGTCGGCCGACCGGGTCAGCTCGCTGGTGTTGCAGAACTCCGACAGGTCATCTCCGCCCAGCGTGATGACCGTGTCCTTACCGTGTGTCCGGGCCATGATCAGCTCCCCTTGCCCGTGATATCGAGATGGAACATGGCCGCCAGGTACTCCGTGGCGACGTAGGTGGCGATGTCGAACTCGACGGACGCGACCCGAACCGTGTCGCAGGCCGTGTACGTGTGCCGCTCAACCGCGGCCTTCACGCTGTGGTCGCCGGACCCGTCGGCGTACTTCGCGACCGCCCGTACGGCCTCCGGTGTCGTCGGCCGAGGGACCAGGATGATGACCGCCAGGTCCGGGATCCGGTCAGTGCCCCGGCCGTACGTGGCGTCGTACTCGATCCGCTCTGGCAGGGTCACCAGGGCGGTTTCTCCGCTGGCCCGCTTCACGCCCCACTCCGGCACGTGTAAGCCCTGGATCGTGTCGAGCGCGGCCCGGACCTCGTCGGCGACGTCGGCGACGTTCACTGGTCAGCCCACCCTTCGGCGGCGTGACAAGCCCGCGAGCGTCGTTGCCACGTCCGGGTCGAGCCGGGCCAGCAGGCGCAGTTCCGACCCGTCGGCCGGCGACCCGGCCACGCCGTACGGAGAGTCCCGCCGGGACGCCCACCGGGACACCTGGAGCTTCGCCGCGCCGACCGCACCCGCCGGGAACTCGGCCCAGCCCCACAGCGCCACCGCGACCAGCGGCCGTCTTGGGTAGCTGGTGAACCCCAGCCGCTCGTACGGCTTGCCCCGCTCCGGCGCGTCGTCCGGCAGCAACACCGCACCAGAGTCGGCTACCGGCACCCCTCCGACCGTCATCCCGGTGACGTCCTGGACGTCGTCCACCTCGACCAGCCACAGCCCGGACACGACGTCGTACATCGCCGGCCGGCGATACGTTCGCGCGGCCGGCGCATCGACCCGGCCGAACTGGCGGTTGGTCTTCTTGTCGATCGCCCGGGACGCGGCCGTACACCAGGTCGCCAGCTCATCGAGATCCACCTCAGGGGCACGGACGAAGTCAGCGGCAACCTCGGCGTCAAGGTAATCAGGGGCCCAGGGCACGACCGCTCCCTCAGAACGTTTGAAGGTCCGGCCGGCGCCGCCGGTCGACCCGGGCCAGCGCCTGAGTCAACTCGGCGACCTGCGCGGTCAGCACCCTCACCTCGGCACGCAGCTCCTCCACCTCGGCAGCCACCTGCGCCACCGTCACCCGCTGCGGTGCCTGCTCCGTCTCGGCCACCGTTACGCCCCCGTCGGGTCGTAGGCGACCTGCCGGACACCGTCGATCCGGGTGTTCGCGTGCGCCTTGTAGCCCCAGATCCCGATCTCGATCGTCTTGACCTGGTACTCGAACTGGAGCCGCTGCGGAGCGCTGGCCCAGCCGTGGACGTCCATCGGGTTGAACAACCACGAGTTGCTGGACGTCCCGGTCGGCAAGGTGGTCGGGCCGAGCGCCCACGACGGCACGCCGGTCACACCGCCCAGGTCGAGCGTGCCCCACCGCGGCGCGGCCGTACCGGTCGCATTCTGCGCGCCGATGATCGGGTACAGCCGACGGCCGGTGGAATCCACCGCGGCGGCGAACTTCTGGTACAGGTCGATGTGAACGGCGAACGCCCGGAACCGGTGGCCGCCCCGGATGAACTGAAGGTTGGTGTTCGCCGTCGACCAGGCGCCGTCGAGGGCGTCGTCGGCGGCACCGGCCGGGAGCGCGATGTCGGCGGCGGCGGTCAGCGTGTTGAGGAACGTCGCGGTGGCGTTCTCCAGATCCTCGAACCACTCCCGGGTCATCTGTCCCCAGAGCAGACCGCTGAGCTGCGGATTGCCACCCTGGTCCCATGCCTCACGGGTGATCTCCGCCTTGCCGGACAAGGGGCTTGGGGTGATGGTCTGGGTGGTGGTGACGTACGTGCCGGCGGTCGG
>NZ_JBITIH010000054.1:0-6736 GCF_044458865.1 Micromonospora sp. NPDC050417 | reverse complement strand
AAATAATTGCCAGTTAGTGTTTTATTGTATCGGAGTCCGTGTTGTTGGGTGGGGGGGGGGGGGGGGGGGTGTGGGGGGGGGGGGTGGGGGGGGGGGGGGGGGGGGGGGGGCCCCCCCCACCCCTCGTTTCGGCCGGAGGTTCACCCACATCGGGTACGGGACGGATCGATCACGACTGGGGTAACGTCTGCGACCGTGGGCAGCCCCTTTCACGAGTCGCTGGACGAGCTACGCCGCCGTACGAGCGAGAAGTGGCGGCGGTACCCGTCGGACGTACTCCCGCTCTGGGTCGCGGAGATGGACGTACCCCTGGCCGAGCCGGTCGTCCGGGCACTCACCGAGGCGATAGCGCTCGGCGACACCGGATATCCGCACGGTACGGGTTACGCGGAGGCAGTCGCCGAGTTCGCCACCGAACGGTGGGGCTGGACGCCCGAGATCGCGCACACCACGGTCGTACCGGACGTGATGATGGGTATCGTCGAAGTGCTCAAACTGGTCACCGGTCCCGGCGACGCCGTGGTGGTCAACCCCCCGGTCTACCCGCCCTTCTACCAGTTCCTGCGCAGCCTCGACCGGCGGATCGTCGAGGCCCCGCTGAACGTGCGGCACCGGCTCGACCCGGATGCCCTGGACCGGGCGTTCGCCGAAGCCGTGGTCGGCGGGCGGCGCGCCGCCTACCTGCTCTGCAACCCACACAACCCGACCGGGACGGTGCACACCCGTGAGGAGTTGACCACGGTCGCCGAGTTGGCCGAGCGACACGGCGTACGGGTCGTGGCGGACGAGATCCACGCGCCGCTGGTGTACGCGGGCGCGACCTTCGTTCCGTACCTGTCGCTGCCCGCCGCGGCGAACGCCTTCGCGCTGCTCTCGGCGTCGAAGGCATGGAATCTGGCCGGACTCAAGGCTGCGGTGGCGGTAGCCGGACCGGAAGCGGCGGTCGACCTGGCACGGATGCCACCGGAGGTCGGCGACGGCCCCAGCCACCTCGGCGTCATCGCCCACAGCGCGGCGCTACGACTCGGCGGCTCCTGGCTGGACAACCTGCTGGCGGGCCTCGACGACAACCGGAAGCTCCTCGGCGAACTGCTCGCCGAGGAGCTTCCACTGGTCCGGTACCGACCGCCGGACGGCACCTACCTGGCCTGGCTGGACTGTCGCGCCCTGGATCTGCCCGCCGACCCGGCGGAGGTGTTCCTGGCACGTGGCCGGGTGGCGTTCGTGCCCGGACCCGACTTCGGCACCGGTGGCACCGGCCACGTCCGGTTCAACCTCGCCACCTCCCCCGAGATCATCACCGAAGCGGTACGTCGGATGGCCACCGCCGTACGCTGAGTCGATCCGGCGCCCCCGGGACCAGGATCGCGGTGCCGGAGTACCTGACCGGCTACCGGTTCGCCTGACCGCTCTTCGGTTGGTGCGACAGCTCAGCCGAGCGCCCACGCCTCGGTGGTCGTGGTGACCGTACGGTCGGTGTCGGCGGCCTCTTCGACCGCCAGGCCGATCAGGTGGTCCTGTGCCCCGTCGGCCAGTGGGTACGGCGGCGGGCCTTCACCGCGTACCCATGCGGCCATGGCCTGGAGCAGGGTCGCGGTGGCGATCTCGTCGTCGTTCCAGCGCAGGCCCGGATAGGGATTGCGGTAGAGGACTTCGGAACCAAGGGTGATGGTCTCGGTGTCGAAGCCGTCAAGGTCCAGGTCGTGACCGGTCTGCCGCCGTACCAGGGGTGTGCGCACGATCGCCCGGGGTGCGGCCAGGTGGACGATCTCGTCGTCGCGTAGCTCCCCGTGGGTGCCCCGGACGAGGAGTCGCCGGAACCGTAGTTGGTTGCGTGACTGGTTGTCGGTGAAGTCGTAGAGCCCGGAGCGGCCGTCGCCGAAGTCCAGGGTGGCGATGGTGGTGGTGGCGGGCTTCGGTGTCGGGTCGTCGGTCCAGCCCTGGCGGGTCTGCGGGTCGAGCAGCGGTGCGGTGGTCCGACTCGCCCGGATGGTGGCCGGGTCGTGACTGACGCCGAGCAGGCCACGGATGAGGGAGACGGCGTGGTACTGGTGCGTCGAGGAGACCTGGACCTGGGTCGGCGTACCGATGATCCCGGAGCGGACCGCCGCCGCGCGGGCGGCGTGTGCGGGCATCAGCAGATACTGTTCGGCGACCTGGACCAGGCCGGATTCGCCGACCTCGTCCCAGAGCCGACGCAGTCCGGCGACATCGGACGCGGGCGGGGTCTCGGTCAGCACTGGCACGCCACTCGCCACCGCCGCCGTGACCACGTCCGCGTTCACCGCTCGGGGCAGGGCGGTCACCAGGAAGTCCGGGCGGGCGGTCGCCAGGCAGTCGGCGAGCGAACCGAAGTACGGCACCGGCAGTGTCCGGGGTGTGGGAACCACAGCCCCGACGCAGGTCACGTCGGGCAACGCGGCGGACAACCGCCAGAACGCCTGCGCCCGCCAGCCGAACCCGATCAACGCGAACTTCGTCTCGTCTCTCATCCGGCCCACCTTAGGCATCCCTCGGGGCAGGCGGGCACGCCCACTGCTTCGTGGTCGTGCTCGACCGAAACGTACGCCCGGCGCCCAACCCGACACGCCTCCATGGTTATGCGTCGGTCTTCTCACCTGAAGTGGCCGGAGAGTCACCTTGTGCCGAGCTGTCAGCGATGGGCCTCTCGCCGTGCGGTGCACCTCGGCCGTGCGGTCGGTATCCGGTGGGCCGGGGGCGATCCCACCAGGACACGAACGCGACACGACATCTGGTGTTCGTTTATCCCTACCGCCCCATATATAGTTCGTGACGCAACTGGTTCAGCCGGACATCCAGCCGGCTGAGGCAACAGGGAACCCGGTGTGAATCCGGGACTGCCCCGCAGCGGTGAGTGGGAACGACCGCCGTCACAGAGCACTGGGAGCACCGGCACCCGCCGGTCACCTCCTGGGAAGCGACGGCCAGTAGGAGGACACGGGTTTCCGTGGCCGCGCCCGCGAGTCCGAAGACCTGCCAGTAGCGCCGCGCCCGGCGAACCGAGCGCGGCGGTCCGAGACCGCGCGGGACGGTCGACGGCTGCGACGCGACCCCCTGGGCTGCGCGTCTCCGCCTGCCTGCGCGCTCGGACCTCGTCGACGACGAGCACGAGGAGTGACAGGTGACGGTCACGGAGATGGTGACGGGCGAGGGAAACCCACTCGCACCGGGTCAACGCCGTACGCAGATGCACGTCCGTAAGCGCAACGGTGCGACCGAGCCGGTCGACGTACAGAAGATCGTCCGGGCGGTGGCGCGGTGGGCGGACGATCTGACCGAGATCGACCCGCTGCGGGTGGCCACGAAGACGATCAGCGGCCTCTACGACGGGGCGACCACGGCCGAACTGGACCGGCTGTCGATCCAGACCGCCGCCGAGATGACCGGTGAGGAGCCGCAGTACTCCCGACTCGCCGCCCGGCTGCTCGCCGGGTACGTCGACAAGGAGGTACGCGACCAGGGCATCGCCTCGTTCAGCCAGGCGATCCGGCTCGGTCACGAGCAGGGGCTGATCGGCGACGAGACGGCGCGGTTCGTGTCGGTCAACGCCCGGAAACTCGACGACGCGATCGATCCCACGGCCGACCTGCGGTTCGAGTACTTCGGACTGCGTACGGTCTATGACCGCTACCTGCTGCGCCACCCGGTGACCCGGCTGACCGTGGAGACCCCGCAGTACTGGCTGTTGCGGGTCGCCTGCGGACTCTCCGAGACCCCGGCCGAGGCGATCGGTTTCTACCGGCTGATGTCGTCGCTGGCCTACCTGCCCAGCTCCCCCACCCTCTTCAACTCCGGCACCGCGCACACCCAGATGTCCTCCTGCTTCCTGGTCGACTCGCCCCGCGACGAACTCGACTCGATCTACGACCGGTACGCCCAGGTCGCGAAGCTGTCGAAGTTCGCCGGCGGCATCGGCATCGCCTGGTCCCGGGTACGTTCCCGGGGCGCGCTGATCCGGGGCACGAACGGCCTCTCCAACGGGATCGTGCCGTGGTTGCGGACCCTCGACGCGAGCGTGGCGGCGGTCAACCAGGGTGGCCGACGCAAGGGCGCGGCCTGCGTCTACCTGGAGCCGTGGCACCCGGACGTCGAGGAGTTTCTCGAACTTCGCGACAACACCGGTGAGGACGCCCGGCGTACGCACAACCTGAACCTGGCCAACTGGATACCGGACGAGTTCATGCGTCGGGTCGAAGCCGACGAGGTGTGGTCGCTGTTCGACCCGGCCGAGGTGCCGGAGCTGCCGGACCTGTGGGGCGACGAGTTCGACGCCGCCTACCGGGCGGCGGAGGCGGCGGGCCGGTTCGTGCGTCAGGTCAAGGCCCGTGACCTGTACGGGCGGATGATGCGCACCCTGGCGCAGACCGGCAACGGGTGGATGACGTTCAAGGACCCGTCGAACCGGCTCTGCAACCAGACCGCCGAACCGGGCAACGTGGTGCACCTCTCCAATCTCTGCACCGAGATCGTCGAGGTCTCGGGCGACGGCGAGACAGCGGTCTGCAACCTCGGCTCGGTGAACCTGGCGGCGCACGTGGCCGGCGACGACCTCGACTGGGAGCGGTTGCGCGAGACGGTGCGTACCGCGGTGCTCTTCCTCGACCGGGTCATCGACATCAACTACTACCCGAGCGCCGAGGCGGCGGCGAGCAACCCGCGCTGGCGGCCGGTCGGGCTCGGCCTGATGGGCCTGCAGGACGTGTTCTTCGCGCTCCGGATGCCGTTCGACTCCGACCGGGCGCGGGAACTCTCCACCCGGATCTCGGAGGAGATCTACCTGACCGCCCTGGAGACCTCGGCGGAATTGGCCGTACGGTTCGGCCCGCATCCGGCGTACGCGCAGACCCGGGCCGCGCGGGGCCACCTCCAGCCTGACCTCTGGGGGGTCACCCCGTCGCAGTCGGAGCGCTGGGCCACGGTGCGGGAGCGGATCGCCGCCCACGGGCTGCGTAACTCACTGCTGGTGGCGATCGCCCCGACGGCGACGATCGCCTCGATCGCCGGGTGTTACGAGTGCATCGAGCCGCAGGTCTCCAACCTGTTCAAGCGGGAGACGCTCTCCGGCGAGTTCCTCCAGATCAACACCGCCCTGGTTCGGGAACTCAAGTCGCGTGGTCTCTGGACCGAGGAGATCCGTACCGAGATCAAGCGCGCGGAGGGCTCGGTCCAGGGTCTCCCGGCACTGCCGGCGGAGGTACGGGAGCTGTTCCGTACGGCCTGGGAGCTGCCCCAGCGGGCGCTGATCGATCTCGCCGCCGCCCGCTCGCCCTTCATCGACCAGAGTCAGTCACTGAACCTGTTCATGAGTGCCCCCAGCATCGGGAAGCTCAGCTCGATGTATCTGTACGCGTGGAAGTCGGGGCTGAAGACCACCTACTACCTGCGTTCCCGCCCGGCGACCCGGATCCAGCAGGCCACCGTGGCGATCAACAGGCCGGTGCTGGCCGTCGACGCCGAGACGCTCGCCTGCTCGCTGGAGAACCCGGAGTCCTGCGAGGCCTGCCAGTAGCCCCACCCGCTTCCGTCCACGATCCTGACGCACAGTGAGGCACCACGATGACCAGCACGACAAGGACAGCGATGTTGCTCGACCCGGGCATGAACCTGACCCTGCGCCCGATGAGATACCCACACTTCTTCGACCGCTTCCGGGACGCCATCAAGAACACCTGGACGGTCGAGGAGGTCGACCTGCACTCCGACCTGGCGGACCTGGATCGGCTATCGCCGGCCGAACGGCACCTGGTCAGCCGGCTGGTCGCCTTCTTCGCCACCGGCGACACCATCGTCGCCAACAATCTGGTGCTCAACCTCTACCAGCACGTCAACTCCCCCGAAGGTCGGCTCTACCTGTCCCGGCAGCTCTTCGAGGAGGCCGTGCACGTCCAGTTCTACCTGAACCTGCTCGACACGTACGTGCCGGACGAGGGCGAGCGGTTCGCCGCCTTCGACGCGATCGAGAACATCCCGTCGATCCGCCGCAAGGCCGAGTTCTGCTTCCGCTGGATCGACTCCGTCTTCGAGCTGCGTGAGCTGAGGACCCGCGAGGAGCGGCGCGCGTTCCTGCTCAACCTGATCTGCTTCGCCGCCTGCATCGAAGGGTTGTTCTTCTACGGCGCCTTCGCCTACGTCTACTTCCTCCGCTCCCGGGGGCTGCTGCACGGGCTCGCGTCCGGCACCAACTGGGTGTTCCGCGACGAGTCGATGCACATGGCGTTCGCGTTCGACGTGGTCGACACCGTACGTCAGGAGGAGCCGGACCTGTTCGACGACGAGATGGCCCGGCAGGTACGGGAGATGCTCGCCGAGGCGGTCGAGTGCGAGGTGCAGTTCGCCGAGGACCTGCTCGAACAGGGTGTCTCCGGGATGTCCCTGCCCGACATGCGCGAGTACCTGCAACACGTCGCCGACCGGCGGCTGGCCCAGCTCGACCTGCCCCCGTTGTACGGGTCAAAGAACCCGTTCGCCTTCATGGAACTCCAGGACGTGCAGGAGTTGTCGAACTTCTTCGAGCGACGGGTGTCGGCGTACCAGGTGGGCGTGACCGGCACGGTCAGCTTCGACGACGACTTCTGAGCGGCGGGGGGGGGGGGGGGGGGGGGGGGGGCCCCCCCCCCCCCCCCCCCCCCCCGCGCCGCCGCGCCGCCCCCCCCCCCCCCCCCGGGGGCGCCCCCCCCCCCCCCCCCCGCTACCCCGCCCGAACGGGGTGGCGTCG
>NZ_JBITIH010000053.1:0-7693 GCF_044458865.1 Micromonospora sp. NPDC050417 | reverse complement strand
CGCCGCCATCTGGCACAACCGGACCACCGGCCAACCCGTGACCAGGTCCCTGATCGCCTACGACCACTGACCAGAGATAGGACTTACTCGTCTAGCGTGCTGCCATGAACTCGACGAAGAGCGAAACCGCCGTCAGATGGGGTCTGCGGATCCACGTTCTCTGTTATGTCGCCGCGAATGTGATTCAGGTTTTGGTGTGGTGGCTGTTCACTCCCGAGCAACACTTCTGGCCCGTGTGGTCGATCCTGGGGTGGGGCGTCGGGCTGGCGTTCCACATCTGGGCGGTTGCCTCCCCGCCCCGTGGCAGCCGGCGGTACTGACGACCGTCGGCTTTCCCCGGGTTCGCGCGTGAGCTGATGCTCGGCGCGAGGCCAGTCAGCGGTTCGCGCAGCGGCTGGCCGCCCGCGACCCGGCGTACGTCGGGCGTTCGAACGAGTCTGCGAGGTGCGGGAGTCGTTCCAGGACGGCGGCCCCGAACACCTGCGGGCCGGCCCGACAGCTCGCCGAAGAGCTGTCCCGGACCGGCCCGCAGGCGACGGAGGCGCAGTCAGCGAACGGTCTCCTCGACCGCCTGCTCGATGAACGCCACCGTGGTGTCCGGATGCGAGACGAACACGAGGTGCGAGGCACCTTCCACCCGCTGCACTGTGGCACCGGCCCGCTTGGCCATGAACTCCTGCGCCGCCGGCGGGATGATCAGGTCGGCGCCGCTGACCAAGTTGTAGGCCGGGATCGTGTTCCACGCCTGCGGGCCGGACGTGGGCTCGCCGAACGCGGCAGCGGCAGCCGGGCGCTGCGCGATCGCGTACACTGCGGCGTCGCTGGCGGGTACGTCCGCCGCGAACCGGAGGTGGTAGACGGCCGGGTCGATGTACAGATCGACCTGCCCGTCGGGCAGCGGCACCGCCTTCAGGGACTCGTTCACCGTACTGCCCGGGAATCGGGCGACCAGTTCACCGACGGCCTCCCCGGTGTCCGGAACGAACGCCGCGACGTAAACCAGCGCCCGCACGTGCTCGCTCCCGACGGCGGCTGCGGAGATGACCGCACCACCGTAGGAATGGCCGACCAGGACGACGGGGCCCTCGATGCTGTCCAGCAGCGCCTTGACAGCGGCCGCGTCGGTGGCGACGCCGCGCAGTGGGTTCGGTGCGGCGATCACCGGGTACCCGCCGGCCAGCAGCCTCCGGATGATCGCGTCGAAGCCGCTGCTGTCGGCGAAGGCACCGTGCACGAGTACGATCGTCGGCTTCGTCTGTCCAGCCACCATGGCGTCCCTCTTTTCTCCGGTCCTGACACGCTCGTCGACATCGACGCTAGAAGCGTGTTGTGGACAGGGACTGAACGCGTGGTCCCCGGGAACGCCGGACCGTCAAGTTGCCGTCAAGTCGGCCAGCCTGCCGTTCGACTCACCGCGATGTCAGGTTGATCACAACCGGGTCTGGGTGTTCCGGCTGGACGATCCGCCCCTCGGCCACGACGATGATCATCGCAGGGTGCCCCGTACGTGCCAGTTCGCTGGCCTTCGCCGTGCCTACGACTCCGGCACGCGCGAGCCAGCAGCGTTTGAACGGCCGAGGCTAGCGCGTAGCCTTCCCCCAATACCCACCCGGTCTGAGGAAAACTCGATGGCGGACGCCTCCCCCTCCCGACGGAGCCTCGGAACAGAACCGACGCTCGTGGTGCCCGCTACCGCCGGACCCGTGGCCCGTCCGATGGGTGGCGCCGCCTCGCTGACCTTCCAGGTCCTCGGTCCCTTGCGGGTATGGCGTGACGGCGTCGAAGTCGACACCGGGTCGCGGCAGCAGACCTACCTACTGGCCCTGTTGCTAACGCATGCGGGTCGACCGATCAGCGCTTCTGAACTCATCAGCCTGATCTGGGACGACAGCATGCCGACGTCGGCCCTGAACATCGTGCACAAATACGTCGGAACGTTGCGACGACTACTCGAACCGAACCTGTCCGCTCGGGCGCCTGGCTCCTACCTCCACCGCCGCAGCAGCGGTTACCAGTTCGATGACAGCCAGGTGGCACTCGACCTGACTGAATTTCGTCAGCTCCTCGGCCTTGCCCGCGCCGCACTCGACGCCGACCAGCTAGAGGAGGGAGTCGATGCGTACGAGGAAGCACTGTCGCGGTGGCGAGGGTCCGCGGGTGACGGGCTAGCCCTCAGCGTCAGCGCCGGCCCCTTGTTCGCCTCGGTCAACCGCGAACTGCTCAACGCCTGTGTGGAGGCCGCCCGCGTTATCGTGCCTCGCGGTCACGCTGAGCGCATCGTGCAACCCCTGCGCCTGGCCGCATGGATCGCGCCCTTCGACGAGACTATCCAGTCGACGCTCATGACCACCCTGGCGGCCTCGGGACGACAGGCGGAGGCCCTGTCCGTCTTTGACACGGTGCGAGCAAGGCTGGCCGACGAGCTGGGCGTCGATCCTGGTCCAGCGCTTCGCGAGGCGCAGCGACAGGTTCTTCAACAGGCTGAGGCCGTGACTACACGGCGCTTCGCCAGCCTCTTCCCACAGGTCGCGCGTGGCTCCGAGTCCGGCGTGCGCTCCTCGAACAGAACGCGAGAACGTGCCGACAGCCGACCCGATCGCCTCGTGGGGCGACAGGAGGAACTTGCCCTCCTCCGTCATGCCGTCGACTCGGCCGTCCTCGCCCGAGGGCAGGTCGTACTCGTCGAGGGTTCACCAGGAGTGGGCAAGAGCCGGCTGCTTGGCGAAGTCACCGACGAGGCCGCCGCGGACGGTGCCCTTACCTTCTGGGGTCGATGCCAGGACGGTGAGGGCACCCCGTCGATGTGGCCGTGGGTCCAGATTGTCGAGGCCATGATCGCGGCGCTGCCGGAGGACGACCGGGCGCCTTGGACCACCGAACTTGGGGACCTGCTGCAACGCCCTACGCGGGGTGTCGAAGTCCGGACCCGGCCAGACGCCCGAGCGCAGTTCCGTCTGTACAGCAATGTCGTCGCACTGTTCGGCGCAGCCGCTGCACGCCAGCCCTTGGTGGTGGTCGTGGATGATCTTCACTGGGCAGACCCTGCCTCGCTTCAACTGTTCGCACACCTTGCCGAGTCGCTCCCGGCCAGGAGCGTGTTGGTGGGCAGCCTGCGTGGCCACGCCCCGACGCCCAGCCAACACGTGGGGCGCATGTTGGCGGCGGTCGCTCGACAAGAACACCACCGACGCATCGCTCTTGGTCCCCTCGACCCGTCCGATGTCGCCGAGTTGGTGCGCCAGGAGACCGGACAGTCTCCAAGTCCCGGCGTCGCCCGAAGCATCCAGGCCCGCACCGAAGGCAACCCCTTGTTCGTGCGCGAGCTCGCGAGATTTCTGGCCAAGGAAGACCACCTGTCCGACCAGGCGGCAGCCCAAGCCGCCGTCCCGTCCACCGTGCGCGACATCGTTCGGGACCGGACGAGCAGGCTCGACGACGAGGAACGTCGTCTCATCGAAATCGCGGCCTTGATGGGCCGCGACATCGACGTCCGCCTGTTAGCGAGCGCGTCCGACCTCGACGCGTCGCAGTGCCTCACTCGCCTGGAGGCCCTTGAAGCACTCGGCCTGGTCGAAGCGACCACTGGCTCCCTGGGAGACTGGCGGTTCGTGCACGACCTCGTGCGCGAGTCAGTGGCCCGCTCGACGAGCCGATCAGATGCAGGCCAGTTCCATTTGACCATCGCGGCGGCGCTCGCGCAGACCGAGGAACTGGCCGAGCGTCACGGTGAGGCACTTGCCCACCACCTGAGCGCGGCGGGCCCGCTCGCCGAGCCGAAGCGGACGGCGCAAGCACTGGTTGTCGCCGCACGCATTGCGGCAAGGCGATCTGCCTACGAGACTGCGGAGAAGCATCTCGACACTGCGGCCCGAATCGCACGCAGCGCCGGACTCCTCGACCTTGAGCTGACCGCGCTCACCGAGCTGACCGCCGTCGCGGGTATCCACGCCGGTTTCGTCGGAGCCATCATGGATCATCTGGGCCGCGCCGAGGAGGTCGCGCGGTCGCTCGGCCACGAACGGGAGGCTACCGGCTTCCTTTTCTCCCGGTTCCTGGCTCATGCCCAGGGCATCCAGCTCGCGGCTGCTGGGCGCCTCGCGCGCCGCCTGCTGGATCGTGGGCAGCGCTCCTCGGACCCGGTCGTCCAGGCTTCCGGCCATCACGCGTGGGGAGTCCACCAGTGGAGCTCTGGCAACGTCGGTGAGGCCTACCGGAACCTGAGCCAGTCCGACGCGCTCATCCGTGCCCAGCGAGACGCCGAGCCGCTGCGACACCGCCTGCAGATGATGACGCCGGTCATGCTGGCGCTGAACACCGCGCTACACGGCGACCTGGTCGCCGCGCGCCGGCTCTTTGACGTGGTGGAGTCCGACGCCGGCGACGACCCCTATGCCATCAGCATTTGGGGCTCATTCGTGGTCACCGCAGCAGCCGCCGCGGGAGACTCCGTCTGGGCGCTGCGGGCCGCTGAGACGGCGATCAACGCTGATCCGGACTTCTCCTTCACGTTCTCCGGCAGCTACCCGCGGCTCGCGAGGCACTGGGCGAGGGCCATGTCCGGCGGTGACCCAGTCACGGCGGCCATGGAGGTGGAACGCATCATCGAGACGAAGTTGGTCGACCCACCTCGATCGAACCTGGCCACCTGGTACGCACTTCTTGCCGAGATTCAGCTCTGCGCCGACGATCCCTCCGCCGCCATGACCGCATTGGACAAGGCCGAGACGTTCATCGACATGTACGGCGAACGGTATGCGGAGGGCCTGGTTTTCCTCATCCGCGCGAAGGCACTCCAGGCCGGCGGGAACGTCCAGTCCGCCGTGCGCGCCGCCCGTCGAGCGCTCATCCTTTCGCAGGAGCGCGAAGCCCACCTTTTCGCGACGCGCGCCAACGACTTGCTCGCCGAGCTCAGTCCGGGCCGATGATCTCTGATATCACCGTGCGTCCGCCGCACCTTCGTGGCCGCGCAGGCGGGTGGCGGTGACGGCGGCGAGCTCCCACAGCGGCTCGGCCGCCTCCGGACGGGCTGCCAGGGCGTCCTCCAGGCGGACCCGCCAGCGGCCGGCCTCGACCGCCTCGGCGTTCGCGACCGTCGGCCACTGGAGCCGGGCGCGGGTGTCGGTGAGTTCTCGCCGGTGCTCCGGGCCGAGGATCGAGGCGAGCCGTTCACTGACCCAACCGAAGACCTCGTCGGTCTCGGTCGCCGCCACGAAGACCCGAGCGGTGTCCCATGCCACCCGAGGGTGGTGAATGACCTGTGGCATCGCAGCCCTCCTCAACACAGGAATGCTGCGACCATCGTCTATCCGTACATCGACCGTTGACAAGGTGGCTGAACAGACGAGATTCGCCTGTCACCCGGTGGCGGCCAACATGCGTTTGTCGGCGGTGCTCGTGCCGTACGACTCGATCACGACGGGGGCGTCGAGCAGCGCGCCGATCGCGGACGCCCAATGCGCGGGCCGGTCGAGCCGCGCCGGCCGGGCACGGCCGAGCAGGGAGGTCAACCGCTCCTGGTACGCGAGGTCGCCGCGCTCGCCCGGCACCACCCGCTCCAGGAACGCACCGTCGACTACGTACTCGGGACAGATGGCCAACTCCGGTGCCCGACCCGGGGCGTCCAGATGGGTGACCGCGAGCGCGTCGACACCGCCGGCAACCTCGACCGCGTACCGGTGGGCGACCGCGTCGAAGTGACCGACCCGGAACGGACCCTGCCACCGTCCGGTGGCGTTGTGCCGGTCGGGCAGCGCCCGGGTCAGTGTCGAGTCCTCGGTGACCAGCGGCCCGGCGCCGTGCCGGGTGGTGTACGTCCGCACCACCCCCAGTCGCCGCGCCTCGTGACCCGCCTCGGTCAGCAGCGTCTCCGCGTTCGTGAACGTGGTCGTCGACCAGGTGGTGTACGGGTGCCACCCGAACCACTCGTCCAACAGCACCCCCTGCGCCCCCTCGAAGACACACCGGCCCGCGTCGAGCAGCTCTCGCCGGGTCGCCGGCCCATCCACGATGGACACGATCGTGCCGAACGCCCGGAACACCGACACCACGTCGTCCAGTGGTGGCCCACCCAGCTCGCCCAGCTCGTCGGTGAGTCGGTCGCGTACGGCCACCAGGCGGCGTCGCAGCCGGGGCGGGTCGAGCGTGTCACCGACCCGAGGGGCGTCGGCGTGACGCTGGGCGTACGCCATGGTCTCACCGACCCCCATGCCGCAGGAGCCGTGCCGGCTCGCCCCCCGACCCCGCTCGCGCAACCGGTTCGCGGCAACGTGCCACGGGGTGCTGAGCAGTGCCTCGGCGTCGACGGTGAGCAGTCCGAACGGGTCGGGTACGCCGATGGCGTTGAGCTGCTCGGCCTCGGCGGCCAGGGCCAGCGGGTCGACCACCACGAACCGGGAGAGGTGGGTGGGCACCCCGTGCAGGGTGCCCGACCCGAACTGGGCGAAGGTGTGGTGGCGCCCCTGCGGCGTCACCACGTTGTGCGCCGCCTGGGCGCCCCCGTTGAACCGGATCACCGCGCCGACCGGTCCGTCGGCGCATAGCAGGTCGACCACCGTGCCCTTGCCGGCGTCGCCGTAGCCGAGGTCGACGACCACGGTGTGTCGGCCGGGGCCGGTCACAACCGCACCAGCCCGTCGTCCGGGCCGTCGGTGTCCAGGCCGTCGGGCAGGCTGGTCCGGACCACGCCGGCACGGGACGGGGCGCCGATGGTCGCCAGCGCCCTGCCGACCGTGCCGGTCGCGGTCGACCCGATGTCGTCCAGGTCGTTGAGCCCTTCGGCCAGGTCGATGGCCTCCTCGCCGAGGCCGACGGTGAGCGCGATCGTTTCGCAGACCGCGTCCAGGTCGTCCAGTTCGATGACGTGCTGGCCGAGCAGCCGGCGCCAGTAGCCGAGGATCTCCGGGTCGCCGGCGTAGCTGGCCCCGCTGGGCAGGATGTAGTAGACCTCGAAGCGCTGGCGCAGCTCGGCCACGATCGCCGCGACCGGGATCGGCTCGGCGAGTTCGTCACCGATCCACCGGCGTACCTCGGTCGGTTTCACCTGTGGGTAGGGCAGTTCGTCCCCGATCAGGAACAGGTAGCCACGGCGGCCTCGTCGGTCGACACTGTCCAGGCTGGTGTGTCGGGCCATGAAGTACATCGCCAGTTCGTAGGACTCGGTGCGCTGCCCACCGCCGCCGCCCTCCAGCACGATGCTGCCCAGGTCGTCGTCCATCCGGTTGTCCGACTCGAACTGCCCGATCTGCAACGGCACCCGGTCGCAGGTGGCGTCGCCGATCGCACCGAACATGATCTGCGGGTCGGTCGCGTACCCCTTGCGCATCAGCAGTCCGAAGAGCTCCGGCAACTTGCCCTGCAAAGTCCGGGGTACGTTGCCCATCGAACCGGTGACGTCGAAGAGCACCGCGATCGGTGTCGACCGGGGGTGCTCGTCGCTGTCCCGGCTCTCGCGAACGTCGACCCCGCGCGGGTCGAGCCGTTCGTGCACCTGACGGGCCCCGCTGTCGCTGTACGCGAACGCGCTGCGCCCCGTGGCCGCGCGGTAGCTGGCGGCGGCGCCGTACACGTCGGTCGACCAGTGTCCACTACCCATGATCAGTCTCCTGTGCGTCCAGTAGGGATAGGTGGTTGATCAGATGTTTGGTTGATGGCTTGTTTCGCAAGCTCGTCGTCGCTTGCCGGTGGAAGTCCGGTC
>NZ_JBITIH010000052.1:0-8402 GCF_044458865.1 Micromonospora sp. NPDC050417 | reverse complement strand
CAACCGCAGTTGACCGCCATCAAGAACCCTCAAACCATTATCGGTCACCGTAGTCATAATGCCGCTTCCTGCTTGAAGAATCGCGCCTCGACCGCGCGCCCACATTCTCCCCGCCCTTATACCTAAACTCGGCGGAACACTACCGCACGCTACCATCTGATTGACGTCCTGCAATCCGTTAATTCTGCACACCCCACCGTGTGCTTCGCACGCACCGTGCGAAGAGGATGATTCATCCGGAATTCCAAAGAACCACTCTTGAGTATCCTACCCAACCGATAGGAAATGGTTCGGCCTCAGTTTAGTCACGGTTTACCAGCCTCGGGCGCGCACCCACCGAATGGTCGCGAATCGTCGTCACGATACCCCCGGGCCCTTCGACATCAGTCGAGCGGGCGTACCGGCGTCGCAAGAAGATTGAGATGTCAACGGGCAATCAATGGTTACCCGGCGTAACGGACAATGCCGGATCGACGATGAGGGCCACCTCGCCGCACCTCACCCACTTGGTACGCAATTGTCCACTCAAACCTTGCTCGGATCTGCACGGCGTATAGCATCCCCGTCAACCAAGGTGCCGTACGAGTGAGAAAGGTTGTTTGCCCCCGGAGCCGTCTCGCATAGACGGGCTCGAACCGCCGCAAGTGGCGTACCGTCGGCTCCGGCTCCGGCTCCGGCTCCGGCTCCGGCTCCGGGAAAGCGTCTGGCGATGACCGCGTCAGGGGTGGACCGGAAGACGAGCGACGAACCGAGTCCTGCCGTTGCGAATGCCCGCACAGGCGGTTCGTCGGGGAGACGCTGCGTTCTTACTGCGAGCCGCGCGACTGCCCGCCGCGCGTCCTTTCCTGCCGGCTCCGCACCCGGGACCGGGGTCGGCCTCGCGAGCCGACGAACCTGGGTACGGCTCGACAGGGCGTCGTCCCGGACCGAGATCCATCGGTACGGGACGACGCCGCGCTTTCCGTGCCAGGCGCCGGGCAGCCGATCCCGTACGGTCGCCTACCGGTCCGCGGGCACCGTCATCACTGCTGTCCCAACGGAAAATCGGCACTACTCCCGCCGCCGTGCACTCCGGCGGGAGTAGTGCCGATTTTGAGATCACACCGATGTCTTCTCGGGCTCCCGAGACTGCCGGCTGACCCGGCTGCTGTCGACCGCGAAGGTGATCACCGCGAGGACCACGGAGACCGCGCCGATGACTGTGCCCAGGGTGACCATGGCATTCAGCGCGTCGATCGACGCGTGGTCGGCGACCCGGGCCAGCGCGGGCACACTCTCCTGGAACTGCGGCGGCACCGCCTCGACCACCTGGTGACCGGAGGCGGCCCCCACCTGCTCGACGAACTGGTGCTTCAGATCCTGCGGCACCGCATCGGAGCCGGGGAGCGCCGCAAGCCCGGACTCCGCCTTGTCCCGTGCGACATGGCTGAACATCGCACCGAGCCCGGCGATGCCGATGGCCATGCCGACCTGCCGCAACGTGCCGAACGTGGCACTGGCCATGCCCGCGTTCTCCTGCGAGGCGAAGGTCAGTGACGCGGCCTGACTGGTTGCAGTGAGCGAGCCGAGGCCGATGCCGCCGACGAGCATGCCGGGCAGGAAGTGGGTCCACTCGCTGTCGTAGCCGACGTTGCCCATCAGGAACATGGCCACGGTGACCAGCACCATGCCGACCGGCAGCAGCACCTTGAACGGTACGCCCTTGGCGAGGATCGCGGTCAGCAGCGCGGCGATCATCGCGGTGATGCTGAGCGGCACCACCCGGAGACCCATCTGCAGCGGCGTGTAGCCAAGCGTGCCGATGAAGAACAGCGCGAGGAAGTTGGTCGCGGCCATCAGCGTGGCCATGTGCGCGACCGAGATGATCGCGGTACCGGCGAACCCGGGCTTCCTCGCCATCGAAATGTCGAACAGCGGGTGCCTGGCTCGCATCTGCCAGCTCAGGAAGGCGATCAGCAGCAGGACAGCGATGACGATCAGAGCGATGATCTCTCCCGACGACCAGCCGAGCGAGTTGCCCTGGGTCAGGGCGAACACACCGGCCACGAGGCCGCCGGTGAGCAGCAGCGAGCCGAGCCAGTCGGCCCGGCGGTCGGGGGTACGCGCCGACTCGGGCATCCTCAGGGCTACCAGGATGATGACGATGCCGATCGGCACGTTGATGCTGAAGACCGAGCGCCAGCCGAATTCGGTGACGAGTGCACCGCCGACGACTGGGCCTGCGACGGTCGCGCCCGCCATCACGGCGCCGTAGATGCCGATCGCCTTCGCCCGAGCCGCACCCTCGGGAAACGCGACCGACAGCAGCGGCAGCGCGGTGGCGAACAGCATGGCAGCCCCGACGCCCTGCACCGCGCGCAGGATGTCGAGCTGCACGATGGTGTCCGAGAACGTCAACGCCAGCGATGCACCGGTGAACACGGCCATGCCGGTCACGAACATCCGCTTGCGCCCGTACCGGTCACCGATCGTGGCGAAGGTCAGCACGAGGCCGGCCAACGGGATCGAGTAGGCGTCGATGACCCACTGCAGCCCGTCGATGGATGCCTCGAAGTCCGAGCGAATGTCGGCGAGCGCGGCGGAGACGATGGTCGCGTCGAGCATCAGCATGAAGATTCCGACACAAACCGTGAGCAGCACCAGCCCAGGCCGGCGTGGAGCATCGACCAGTGGCGCGGTGCGCGCGGTCGCCGCAGTCGAGGACATGAACTCTCCCTGGGAGTCGAGCGTTGGTGGCAATTGGGGGAAACCTTGCACATGGTCGGTGCCGGCACTGGTCACGCTGGAGGCGCACCTGACCGAGGAGGAACAACCGCAGACACAGTGTGGTGATTTATCGCGCGTCGCGCCACATGAAACTGGTATTGATGCCGAGGATTTTCTCTTGAGAGACCACCTTGAAGCCAAATCTCTCGTAGAGCACGACGTTGCGGTCGACATCCGCTTGCAGAAAGGCGGGTGCCCCCTGCTGATCAACTTCAGCAAGGAAGGAGGTCAGCAATGCCGATCCGACCCCGTACCCCTGTTGCTCTGGGTGGACGGCGATCGGTCCGATGTGCCAGTGCGCTTTGCGGGGCTCGTGTTTGGCCCTCCCGCCGATGAGTTTCAGCGCGCGCCCCATCGCGAAGCCCAGGGTACGGACTTGCGAGGGGGCCGCTTTGATCTTTTCGCCTATCGTCATCTGGCAGTGGGGCCATTCCGCAGCTTTCAGCACGCCGGCGAGTTCGCCTTGCCGTTCGGCACCGAGCACGTAGCTGAAACGGTGTCCGAGCTTGACGGTACGCGCCGCCTGTTCCATGATGCGGGCCGCCTTGTCCTGGTTGCCGCCAGCGACAGCCAGGTTGCTCGGATTAACGGCGAAGGCAAGCCCGACTATCCGGCTTGCTTCGTCCATCTCGGCTGCTGGTACGGGCCGTACGATCACATCGCTCATGTGCCAACCTCCGGGTTCGATCGCCGGGATCAACGTCATTGTGTGTCCCGACGTGGTCTTCACTGCGTACTCCCGGCCCGACGGCGGCGGGCCCGACGGCGGACAACCGATGTCCTCGCCTGCCGTCGCTGCCCCGACGGCGCCGCGCGGAAGGAGACTGGGTGGGGGCTCGCCTCTCAGGCCCGTGAGGGCGACCGTCCCTCCACGAACAACCGCCGCGCTTTCGACCGTTGCAGCTTTCCGCTGGTGGTCTTGGGGATACTGCGTTTGGGTACGACATGCACCTCGGCCGCGGCGACGCCGGTCCGCGAGCTGACCGCGGCCCGCACGGCCTGGCGGAGTGGTTCGTGCTGTTCGGCGGGCAACTGCGACTCGACGATCAGGTGCAGCTCCTCGGAGTCGCCGTTCTCCGGACGGTGCCCGACCGCGACCACGGTGCCGAGACGGACGCCGGTCACCGATTCGGCTGCCTGCTCGAAGTCCGACGGAAAGTAGTTGGCGCCACGGATGATGATCAGATCGTTGGCCCGCCCGGTGATGCGCAGTCGACCGTCCCGCAGGTAGCCGACGTCGCCGGTCTTCCACCAGTCCGGCTCGGCGATCGCCGCGGCGGTCTCCTCGGGGAGGTCGAAGTAGCCGATCGTGCGCGCCGGGCTGCGGAACTGGATGTCGCCGATCTGGTTCTCCCCCAAGGGGTTGTCGTCACGGTCGACGATGCGGACCTCGGTGCCCACGATGGGTGTACCGCAGGCGACGACTTCCAGCCCGGTGGTGTCATCCGGGTCGACGTCGATCGCCCGGCCTTGGACGACGGCGGCGATACGGTCGATGCTGTCGACCGTGATGGGCTCGTCCGGCTGGGCCATGCTGATGGTGAGGGTGGCCTCGGCCATGCCATAGCAGGGCATGAACACGTTCTGCCGCAGACCCCATGGTTGGAACCGGTCGAGGAAACGGCGGATGGTGCCGCGGCGGATGGGCTCTGCTCCGCAGTGCGCCATCCGCCAGGACGAGAGGTCGACGCCCTCGAGATCGCCGTCGCGTACCCGGTCGGCGGCGTAGCCATAGGCGAAGTTGGGCGCTGCCGCGACAGTTCCGCCGAACGCGCTCATGTTGCGCAACCACTCGGCCGGAGCGCGGAGAAACTGCGTGGGTGGCATGAGCACGCTGTTGCTTCCGGTGTAGACCGGATACATGATCCCCGATATGAGCCCCATGTCGTGGTACAGGGGAAGCCAGCTCACCACCGTGTCCTCGGGCGACCAGCCAGTCGCGGCGACGTTCTGCGCCAGGTTCGCGGCCAGGTTCGCGTGCGAGATCATGACGCCCTTGGGCCTGCCGGTGGATCCGGACGTGCACTGGATGAACGCCAGTTCGTCCTCGCCGGGCATACGGATCGGGTGCAGGGGCGCGTCGGCAGAGGTGGCGCGCGTCTCCAGCGCATCCCCGTCGATCAACACCGTGTCGGTGATGTCGCCGGAAGCCTCGATCATCCCAGCCTTGGCGATGATCGCAGCCGGCCGCAGGTAGGCCAACAATTCCTTGAGCTGGCCGTCGAATCCAGCCGCGCGTCCGAAGCTGGCGGGCACCGCGATCGCGGTCGGGGCCGCGCCCAGCAGTTGGCATCCGAAGAACGCGGTGACGAAGGTCCAGTTCGTCGGTAGGCAGAACAGGACCCGGTCACCGGGGCCGACGCCCTGCTCGGCGAGGGCCGCCGCGCAGCGGGCGGCGTTGTCGAACACCGCGTCGTACCGCCGCGGCTCGGCCCGCCCCGGTTCCGGTAAGAGCGTTATCGCCGAGGCGTCGGAGCTGCGTTCCGCCTGCGCTGCCAACGCGTGCAGGATAGTCGGAAAACGCGGGAGAACTGCGTTCATCTGAACTGCTCCTCAAGAGTCGGTCTGGGTGACGGCCCACGGCTGTGTCGAGACGTCGTCCGAGGTGATACGAGCGGGGTGAAACCCGTGTCGATTGGCCAGTTCACGTGCGGCCAGCGCACCGGCGACGGACAGGCCGCCGTAGGAAGGGCTCGGTGTCGCGGCGTCGAGTCCGAGCAGGATGGTCTCGGCCATGCAGGAGTAGACAATGCCCGGCGGCAGGGTGATGCCCGGGAAGTGCGGGGTCTGCCCGCCGGGAAGCTGGATGCGGCCCCCGGACACGAGGGTGACATTCGGCAGGCCCGCTACCGCCGGATGCGCGTCGCCGGGCACCGCGAGGTCGCAGACCAGGACATCGCGGTCGGCCGCCAGGTGGGCCGGCAGGATCACCGGGTCGGCCGAGTTGGTCGCACTCACCACGATCGGGCAGTCGCGCAGTGCGTCGAGGTCCTCGGCGACGGAGACGTCGACCCGTTCGGCCAGGCGGTTCGCGACCGCCGCGAGCCTGCGTCCCGAACCGGGCCTGCCGACCAGCACGAGCGACTCGCAGTGCGGGGCGATCAGGTCTGCCATCACCGCGCCGATGTTGCCGATCCCGCCGACCAGCCCGACCCGGCGTGCACCGGACCCGCTTCTGGACAGGTGGCGTTGGAGCAGGTCGTAGGCGCAGGCGGCGGTGAGCGAGTTGCCCGACGTGATCCGGACGTCGTGCTCGACCACGTCGCCACCGGCGTTGGTGACGATCGAGGTGTAGCCGCCGAGTCCGACGACGTCACCGCCGAGCGCGACGCCCAGTTCCACCGCGTCGAGCACCAGCCGGCGCAACCAGGGCCGATGCCCGCCGCGCAGCGCGTCGACCGCCTGGGCTGCGGTGAACGGCACCGCCACCACGCTGAGATCGACGACGTTCCCGGCATCCGAGGCCACCCGGCGCCGCACGACCTGGAACGGATGGAGATCGCCGCGCATCCGGTCCAGCGCCGCCGTGCACTGACTGTCCGACCACTCCGCCAGTTCCGGGGCCAGGGACCGGATGGTGGACGCGCTGTCGAGGTTGGCGAGGAACACCACGTGCGGCACGCCGACGCCGTGGTTCGTTCGTTGGCCGCGCCGGGGCAGCGGGACGTGCTGGCGCGGCCGCCAGGCGGCGGTCGGGGGCACGGTCAGGTGTTTGAGCAGCGTCGCGTAGTCGCCCTTGGCGACCAGGCCCGCCACGTCGTCGAACGCCGCGACGACCCGGTCGACGTCCGCGCGTTCCAGCAGGGCCGACGGTTGCACGCGGACGGTCGTGGGAGCGGACAAGGTGGGCATGACCCGGATGCCGTGTGCGTGCAGCAACCGGCCCGCGATCAGAAGACCGAGCGACTCGGAGTCGAACACCGCGCGCAGCAGGCGCGACTCCGGCCGCGGCAGGCGGAACTCCACGCCCATGAGCAGCCCGCGACCGCGAACCTCGACAACCGCCTCCGGCCACCGCGCCGCCACCTCGACAAGCCGGTCGCGCAGCTCCGCGCCGGTCGCGGCGATCCGGTCGCGGTAGCTGTCGTAGAGGTCCAGCGCCGCCGCGGCGATCTGCGCGGAGAAGTCGTCCTCGGCGAAGGTGGACGTGTGGTAGCGGCCGAAGTCGGCGACGTAGCGACCTGTGGCGACCATCATCGCGGAAATCTTGGCCAGTCCACCACCGAGGGACTTCGACAGCAGGTAGTAGTCGGCGACCACGCCGGACGGCTCGGAGGCCAGGAACGTACCGGTTCGGCCCATGCCGCACTGGATCTCGTCGAAGACCAGCACCGCGTCGTGCCGGTCGGCCAGCTCACGCAGGGCGGCAAGCGTCTCGGCCGGGACCTCGCGCACCCCCGCCTCGCCCTGGATCGGCTCGGCGAAGCAGGCTGCCACCGAAGACTGGTTCCGGACGACGGAGTGCGGCACGCCGTCGGCGTCCACGACCACCGTGCAGACCTCGACGAGCCGATCGTCGAGTGCCTCAACCACCGCCTGCGGCGTCCAGTCGTGCAACCGCACGCGCCGGGGGCCTGGCACGTGCAGGTCGTCGGGCACGTTGGAGCCGTCCGTCAGCGTGCCCGCCGCAGTCGTCTTGCCGTGGAAGGCGTCGCGCAGCGAGACCAGGACGGGCTCGGCCCGCAGCATCTCGGCGACCTTCTCGACGGCCTCCCCGCCCACCTCGCCGCAGGGTCGCCCTGCGGCAGGCCCGGTCGCGCACGGGGTGTCGGCGACGCCGTCGCGATGCAGCCGCCGCAGAGACCGCTCGAACTCCTCCGCCAGCGCGCCGAGCCGCCTACGCCGCTCGACCACGGCGTGCTTCACTGCGGCCTCCACCGCGTCCGCTCCGGTGCTGCCGAACGTCACGACGTAGTCCGCGCCGGTGGTGGCCTTGACAAGCGCCGACAGCTTCTCGGCCAGCACGGCTGCCCCCGGGCGGATGCTCGCCTGGGCGTTGAACGGAACCTGCTCGTCCAGGCACTGCCGGGCCACCTCGACCAGTGCCGGATGGTTGTGCCCGAACAGCGACGCGCCCGCACCGCCGACCAGGTCGAGCACCTGGTCGGCGGTCCCTGTGCTGTCCACCGGCTCCCGGGTCAAGTAGTCGCCCTGGGCGCGGCGGTACGCCACGTCAAGGTTGAGCGCCTGGAAGAGGCGGGCCACCTCGGGCCGGGCGTAGCGGCCGAACCTGGGGTCGGTGCTCATGCCTCTCCGCTCCCGGTCCCGGCTCGCACGGTCCTCGACGCGGCGACCTGGGCGGCGACGTCGCGTAGCGTCTGGATCGACGCCGCCTGCTCGTCGGAGATCTCCACGTCGAAGACAGACTCCATCTCGACAATCAGCTCGATCGACCGCACCGAATCCAGGCCGTAGTCCGCGAGCGGAGTGTCCGGGTCCAGCTCGGGCACCTGCAGCCGACGACGGAACAACTCGTCGACGACTTCGAAAACATCGCGATCCATTGTGTTCCCTTCCCCCCGGGCTCTGCTGCCCGACAGGTGGTCAGGCATGCGATTCGACCTCGTTGACGAACTTGGCCACCATTGCCTGGAAACCCGCCGAGTCATCAAGGAACGGCAGGTGACCCGCACGCG
>NZ_JBITIH010000051.1:0-10466 GCF_044458865.1 Micromonospora sp. NPDC050417 | reverse complement strand
TCCGCTGCCTCAAACGCTACGTCGCGCGAGAGCTCTACGAGCTCATCACCCAACCCACCAGTTCCACAGCCGCTTGACATCCATAGGGGCATCAAAAACGCTCAGTGTGCGCCCGAGGCCGAACACGATCAAAAGTTACATAACCTATTATCTAGGATATAGACGTCGCGCTAACATGGCCCGACGGCGGTGCGCCAAGCGCTGCCGCGGTGTCCAAAGCTGTAGTCTTGCGGCACCGCAATAGGCCCGTGCCGGGTACTACAGGAGACTTGAGTGACCCAGATGACCGCCGTGGAGTTGCCGGCAAAGTCGCGGCTACGAGTCAAAGCTCACGGCGAGGTGTTCACCCCGCGTCGAATGGTCGACCAGATGCTCGACCTGGTCCACGATGACCTGGAAGACGGGCCGGGCTTCGTCGATAAGACGCTCATCGAACCAGCGGCGGGCGATAGTAACTGTCTCGTTGCGCTCCTCCAGCGGAAGCTCCAGGAAATTGACAGGCAGTATCAGCGGGATCGCTGGGCTCACGAGTCTCTGTTCGCCCTTGCCTCGATCTATGGAATCGAGTCACTGGAGCACAACCATCAGGACGCCAAGGATACAATGCATGAGGATTTTCTGCATTTCTGCGCGAGTCGCGGCTTCACATGCGGCCCTCACATAATGGTCGGCGACGTCGGTCGAGCCACGAGCGGCGCCAGGATCCCGTTCCGACCGACTTGGTCACATCAATCACCCGCTGACGTGTTCGAGGGTGGTGTCGTCTGAGTGCGCATCATCGATAACCTCAACGAGCTCCTCGGTGATGATTTGAAGGCGTCAATTGGGCGTGGCTCGAAGCTCCGCATCGCAGCTAGCACGTTCTCAATCTTCGCGTTCCAGGCGCTGAAGCATGAGCTGCAGTCGATCAAGGAGCTGGAGTTTATTTTCACAGCGCCGTCCTTTACGGCCACGAAGATTACCGATAAGCCTGCGCTGGAGAAGCGGCAATTCTTCATCCCGAACGACAAGAGCCGGGATGCTGCGCTGTATGGCAGTGAGTTCGAGATTCGTCTGCGCAACAAACTGACTCAGCGGGCCATCGCGCGCGAGTGCGCGGAGTGGGTCCGGCAGAAAGTCAAATTCCGCTCGAACCGCACCGGCGCACCCATGCAGTCATTTGCGCTGATCGACGACTCCGCCGCGTATGCCCCCCTTCAGGGGTTCACGACCGCTGACCTTGGTTACGAGCCCGGGCCTGCTGTCTCAAACATGGTGCACAAGATCGAAGACGCGTCGTTCACGCGGCAATACGTCCAGCTCTTCGATCAGATCTGGCACAACACTGAAAAGCTTGATGACGTTACGGAGGCGGTGCAGGACCACATCGCCAGCGTATATGCGGAAAACTCGCCGCAGCGAGTGTATTTTTTGATCCTCTACAACCTGTTCAGCGAGTTCCTCGAAGGCATCAACGAAGATGTGCTCCCCAACGACCTGACGGGCTACCAGAACACCGAGGCCTGGAGGGCGTTGTACAACTTCCAAAAAGACGCGGCGACCGGCGTGATCAACAAACTGGAGACCTACAACGGCTGCATCCTGGCCGACAGCGTGGGCTTGGGGAAGACGTTCACGGCGCTGGCCGTGATCAAGTATTACGAGCTGCGCAACAAGACCGTGCTCGTGCTGGCGCCGAAGAAGCTTGCCGACAACTGGACAACCTACAACAGTAACTACACGACTAACATCTTCGCGAAAGACCGATTCAACTACGACGTGCTCGCCCACACCGATCTGTCCCGAGACGGCGGCGAGTCGCTGGGCAAGCGGCTGGACCTTGTCAACTGGGGCAACTACGACCTCGTCGTGATCGACGAGTCGCACAACTTCCGCAACGCCGACTACGTCCAGGAGCGCGAAACCCGATACCAGAGGCTGATGCGCAAGGTCATCCGCGAGGGCGTGAAGACCAAGTTGCTGATGCTATCGGCGACGCCCGTGAACAACCGCTTCAACGACCTACGCAACCAGCTCGCGCTGGCCTACGAGGGCGACTCGGCGCAGCTCGCGGCGAAGCTCAACATCGAGGTCTCCATCGAGGAGGTGTTCCGGCAGGCGCAGCGCGTCTTCAATGAATGGAGCGACCTGCCGCCGGATGAGCGCACGACCGAGGCGATCCTGGCCAGGCTCGACTTCGACTTCTTCGAGCTGCTCGACGCAGTTACCATTGCCCGCTCCCGCAAGCACATTCAGGCGTTCTACGACACCACCGACATCGGTGCGTTCCCCGAGCGGCTCAAGCCGGTCTCGCTGCGCCCGCCGCTGACCGACCTGACGGACACGCCGACGTTCAACGAGATCTTCGAGCAGCTCCAGCTTCTCACCCTCGCCGTGTACACGCCGCTGGCATATGTGTTCCCGAGCCGGCGCGACAAGTACGAGCAGCTCTACGGGGCAAGCTCGGGACAGAACTACATGGGCGGGCAGACCGCGAACCTCGGCGCCGCCAGCCGCGAGCAGGGCATCCGCAAACTCATGACGGTGAACCTCCTCAAGCGGTTGGAGTCCAGCGTCGAGGCGTTCCGCCTCACCCTGAGCCGGCTGGAGGGCACAGTCACCGAGGCGATCGAGGCCATTGACAACCACGCGGCGAACATCGGTAACATCGCCTCTTCTTTCGTCGACGCCGACGATGACGACTTCGAGTTCCCCACCAGCGGAACGGTCGGCCGCAAGGTGCAGATCGAACTGACCGACATGGACGTCGAGTCGTGGAGCCGTGACCTCGTCAGCGACGGCAGGGTCATCCGGCAGCTCTTAGCCTCAATTAGCGGCATCACCCCCGAGCACGACTCGAAGCTCGGCGCGCTGCGCGATCTGATCGCGAGCAAATTCGCCCAGCCGCTGAACCCCGGCAACCGCAAGGTGCTGATCTTCTCCGCGTTCGCCGACACCGCCGAGTACCTCTACGCGAACCTCGCCCCGGCCCTCAAGCATCAAGGCCACGACTCCGCGATTGTCACCGGCCAACGCAATCCGTCCACCACGGTCGGAAAGGGCTACGGCTTCCAGCAGGCTCTGACCCTGTTCTCGCCAAGGTCGAAGCAGCGTCACCTCGTCATGCCGCGAGAGAGCGGCGAGATCGACGTGCTCATCGGCACCGACTGCATCAGTGAGGGCCAGAACCTCCAGGATTGTGATTTCTTGGTCAACTACGACATACACTGGAATCCGGTTCGGATTATCCAGCGATTCGGCCGCATCGATCGCATCGGTTCGACCAATGACCGCATCCAGCTCGTGAACTTCTGGCCAGACATCTCGCTGGACGAGTACATCAACCTCAAGGAGCGCGTCGAGAGCCGGATGGTCATCGCCGACCTCGCCGCGACTGCCGACGACAACGTGCTCACCCAGGAGACGAGCGACGCAGCGTTTCGGAAAGAGCAGCTTCGCAAGCTCCAGGACGAGGTGATCGAACTCGAAGACGTCCGCACCGGGGTTTCGATCACCGACCTAGGCTTGAACGACTTCCGCATGGACCTGCTCGGGTACATCAAGGAGTACGGTGACTTGGCCGGCACCCCGAAGGGTCTGCACGCTGTCGTACCCGCGGACCGCGACAAAGGGCTGAAACCTGGTGCGCTCTTCGTGCTGCGCAACATCAACGCCGATGAGCGGCTCAACCGAGGCAACCGCCTGCACCCTTACTATCTCGTCTATCTCGACGACCGGGGGCAGGTCATAGCCGATCACACCGAGGTCAAGCACCTGCTCGACCTTATCCGGGCCGGATGCCGCCACCGTGGCCAACCCGCTTGGGAGGTATGCCGCATCTTCAACGCGGTGACGCGCGACGGCGCTGATATGGGCCACTACAGCCATCTGCTCACGGAGGCGATCCGCTCCATGATTGATGTCACCGACGAACGTGATGTCGACAGTCTCTTCAGCCCCGGACACACCACCGCCCTTGTGCAGACCATCGCGGGGCTCGACGACTTCGAGCTGATCGCCTTCCTCGCCATCGTCGAGGAGCCCGCCGATGGTTGAGCCTGTCGAGGCCAAGCCGGCTCTATTCCGGTGGCCACCAGTTGCAGCCTTCGGCCGCACCGTGCCGAAGACGAAGTTCTACGAGCATGGCAAGGTCCGCACCGCCCTGCGCGAGAAGTTCATCGAAGATGTCCATCGCATCACCTGGGCGTATAAGCTCGCCGAGGGCACTATCCGCCTGCGCGGCACGGCCGCCGTCCCAGAGATCCAGGTTTTCACTGTGGAGACTAAAGGCGCGGATGTGCCGGACGATGTTCTCAGCGTGATCGACAAGACGGTCCATTTCCCAGTCATCTTTGAAGTCGCCAGCGGTGGCCGGGTGCGAACGGTCGCCGCCCAGAAGTCTCTCAGCGGCAAGAGCCCGACTGTCGGCACGTACTTCACCACCGACTGGCAGTTGGTCGACGCCCCGCGCCTTCAGCTGCCCACCGCGCTCGACCTGCCGATCCTGTACGAGGCTATCCTCAGCGCGCTGTTGCCGGTGGACAGGCGCGCCGGGGAGACAGTGTCGGAGGCCATCGAGAGACTGGGTCGCGCGCGAAAGCTCCAGCGTGGGATTGCCGGGCTGAAGCAGAAGTTGCGTGCCGAGCCGCAACTCAACCGCAAGATCGAACTGCGCCGGCAGATCAACGAACGGGCCACGGCGTTGACTTCGTTCACCGATCCCGCGCCGAGCAATGAGGAATGATTGTGGACAAGCTCAAGATGCACTCGCCGGACCTTTCTCAGCACAATATCGACGCGATCGCCGAGTTGTTTCCTACGGTCGTCACCGAGACCGTCGACGCCGAGGGCAACCCACGCCGGGCGGTGGACTTCGACGCGCTCCGCCAGGAACTCTCCGACCACGTCGTCGAGGGTTCGCAGGAGCGCTACCAGCTGGACTGGCCCGGCAAACGAGCCGCCGCGTTCGCCGCCAACGCTCCGATTGCCAAGACGCTGCGCCCTGTGCGTGAGGAGTCGGTCGATTTTGCCACGACAAAGAACCTTTTCATCGAGGGTGACAACTTAGAGGCGCTCAAGCTGCTCCAGGAGTCCTACCTCGGCAAGGTCAATCTGATCTACATCGACCCGCCCTACAACACCGGCAACGACTTCGTCTACGAAGACGACCTCGCCGAGTCGAGTGCCGACTACCTCGCGCGCTCGGGCCAGAAGTCAGAGACCGGCGACCGCCTCGTCGCGAACACCGAGGCGAACGGCCGGTTCCACTCCGACTGGCTGAGCATGATGTACTCCCGGCTGAAGCTGGCGCGTGGCTTGCTGACCGACGACGGGGTCATGATCGTTGCCATCAGCGACCACGAGCATGCGAACCTCCGCCTGCTTCTCGACCAGGTGCTCGGGTCGGAGAACTTCATCGCGAATGTGACGTGGCAGGGCAGTGGGAAGAACGACGCGCGCTACACAGCGGGTGGCGTGGACTACATGCTGATCTACGCCAGGAACGAGCGTTTGCTTCGTTCTCTCGACACTCGCTGGAAAGAACCCAAGCCTGGGATTAACCAAGTCGAAGCGGTCGGGCGCCGTGCCTGGGAGCAGTCGGGGGGTGACCCCGCGAAGGCGACCACCATCTTCCGCAGCGGAGTTAGGGCGATTAGGGCTGATTTAGAGCCAGCGGTGTTCCGGTACGACCAGATCGACGACGAAGGTCGGGTCTTCCAAGCGGATAACATGACAAGCCCAAACCCTCGCCCCAACCTCATGTACGAGTTGACGCATCCGGAGACCGGAAAGGCCGTGCCGACGCCGACAAACGGCTGGCGCTACTCGCGGGAGACGATAGACGAACTAATGGCTCAAGGCCGTGTCCTCTTCGGGCCTGACGAGACAACCTCGCCGCGTCTGAAGAGGTTTCTAGCGGAGCAAAGCGATCGCGTTCCTTACCCGACCTTCACGCAGGCACGCATGCCGGGTTCCAAGAAGCTCGAGGACCTTCTGGGCGCCGATGTTTTCGACTATCCGAAGGACACCGCTGTTCTGGCCCGTTGGATCGGCGCGATCACCCGAGATAATCCGGATGCAGTCGTCCTCGACTTCTTCGCCGGCTCCGGTTCGACTGGCCATGCAGTCATGGAGATTAACGCGGCGGATGGCGGGCATCGCCGATACCTCCTCGTGCAGCTCGATGAGGCGGTTGAGCACCCTGACTACGGCTCCATCGCCGACATCGCCCGTGAGCGCCTCCGACGCGCCGGTGCGCAGGTAAAGCAGGGGGGAGGGTTCTTGGGGTCCGACCTCGACGTCGGCTTTCGGTCGCTGCACGTTGCCACGACCAACATGGCTGACACGCGCGCGACCGCGGACGACCTGGTGCAGTACGCGCTGACCGAGGCCGTCAGCAGCGTGAAGCCCGGCCGCACCGACGAAGACCTTCTCTTCCAAGTACTCCTCGATTGGGGGCTCGACCTCGCCGAGCCGATTACGGTCGAAGAGGTCTCAGGGCGACGGGTGTTTTCCGTCGCCGAAGACGCTCTGATTGCATGTCTTTCGGGCGAGGTGACCGACGCCGTCGTGCAGGAGATCGCCAAACGCCACCCACTCCGCGCCGTGTTCCTGGACGCAGGATTCGCAAGTGATGCCGCGCGCATCAACGCTGAGCAGATTTTCCGTGAAGTTTCACCCGAGACCGAGGTAAGGGCGATCTGACCCGATGAAGCTCCAGTTCAAGGTTCAGCCCTATCAAACCGAGGCTGTCGATGCAGTGGTCGACGTCTTCACCGGGCAACCGTACGCCGACGGGGTGAAATATCGCATCGACCCCGGCGCTGACGCTGCACAGACCTTGCTGGAGGACGCCGGCCTGCGCAACGCAGAGATTATGCTGACTCCGCCGCAGATCCTGGCGAACGTGCATATGGTGCAGCAGAAACGTGGTCTGGAGCGCTCGAAGGATCTTAAGGACCCGGTCAAGAAGTCAGCGGCCCCGATCAACCTCGACATCGAAATGGAAACCGGTACGGGCAAGACTTACGTGTACATCAAGACGATCATGGAGCTGCACAAGCGGTACGGATGGTCGAAATACATTGTGGTCGTGCCGTCCATCGCGATCCGCGAGGGTGTGAAGAAGTCATTCGACATCACCGCCGAACACTTTCAGCAGTTCTACGGCACCAAGCCGCGCACGTTCATCTACAACTCATCGCGTCTGCACGACGTGGAGCGGTTCTCCTCCGACTCGGGCGTGCAGGTGATGATTATCAACATCCAGGCGTTCAACGCCACCGGCAAGGACGCTCGCCGTATCTACGAGGTACTCGACGACTTCCAGTCCCGCAAGCCGATCGACGTCATCGCGGCGAACCGGCCGATCCTCATCATCGACGAGCCCCAGAAGATCGAGGGCGACGCGAAGAAGCCGTCCAAGTCGCTGGAGGCGCTCGGGTTGTTTAACGCCCTGTTCGCGTTGCGCTATTCGGCGACTCACAAGATCGAGCGCACCAAGGTGCACCGGCTGGACGCGGTCGAGGCCTACAACCAGAAGCTCGTGAAGAAGGTCGCGGTGCGCGGCATCACGGTCAAGCACCTGGCCGGCAGCACCGCCTACCTCTACGTGGACGGGCTGGAAGTCGGTAAGGGCACGGACTTCCCGAAGGCTCGCGTCGAGCTGGAGGTGCAGACCGCCCACGGCATCAAGCGGCAGGTTAAGCGACTAAACCAAGGCATGAACCTGCACGACATCTCCGGGGGCATCGAGGCGTACAAGGGTCTCTTCATACGGGACGTCGACGCGAACCGCGACATCATCGAGCTGAGCAACGGCGAGATCATCGGCGCTGGCGAGGTGACGCAGGACATCGCCGAGGACCAGAAGCGTCGCATCCAGATCCGCGAGGTCATCCGCGCCCATCTCGACAAGGAGCGGGAGCTGTTCGCGCAGGGCATCAAGACACTGTCGCTGTTCTTCATCGACGAGGTCGCCAAATACCGCGACTACGACCGCGAGGACACTTTCGGGGAGTACGCCCACGTGTTTGAGGAGGAGTACGAGACGGTCCTTGCCGACTACCTCGGCCAGCTCGACCTCGACGAGGCCGCCGAGCGGTACCGTAAGCACGTCGCAGCGATTCCGGTACGGGCGACACACGCGGGCTACTTCTCGATCGACAAGAGGACCGGTCGCTCCATCGACGGCAAGATCGCCGCGCGGGGCGACTTCGCAGGCCAGTCGGACGATGCTGACGCCTACGATCTGATCCTCAAGGACAAGGAGCGGCTGCTGTCGTTCGAGGAGCCCGTGCGGTTCATTTGGTCGCACTCGGCGCTGCGCGAGGGCTGGGACAACCCGAATGTGTTTGTCCTGGGCATACTCAAAAAGAGCGACAACACCACCACGCGGCGACAGGAGATCGGCCGCGGCCTGCGCCTGTCGGTTGACCAGCACGGCGAACGGATGGACAACCCCGTCACCGTCCATGACATCAATGAGCTGACCGTTGTGACCGACGAGTCGTACACCGACTTCGTCACCGCTCTCCAGAAGGAGATCATCGAGTCGCTGTCGGCCCGCCCGCGCAAGGCGAGCGTTGACTATTTCACCGGCAAGCGAATCACGCTCGCCGACGGGTCACCAAGCGTGCTGGATCAGTCTTTCGCCCAGGCCCTCTACAACCACCTCATCCGCAGCAACTACATCGACGACGACGGCTTAGTCACTCAGGAGTACAAGGACGCGCGAGCTGACGGCACCCTCGCCGCACCTACAGCCGAGGCGCTCAAACCAGTCATCGACTTCGTGTGGCCGCTCGTCGATGCGCTCTACCTCGACGTACCCAAGCCGACCGACGGCCGCAAGCCGAAGAAGATCCCTTTCAACGAGGCGAACTTCAAGAAGCGCGAGTTCCAGGAGTTGTGGGGCCGCATCAACCACAAGGCCGTTTACCAGGTTGAATTCGACTCCGAAGAATTGATCAAGAACTGCATCCGTACGCTTGACAAGTCTCTCAATGTGACGGTGATGCAGTACCTCGTCGAGGCCGGCAAGCAGGTCGTCGACCTCGAGGTCGAACACCTCGAAGCCGGAACCGGTTTCAAGGTGTCGGAGACGAAGGTTGAGCACTCGGCCGTCTCGGCGGCCTCTACCGTCAAGTACGATTTGCTCGGCGAGATCGCGGAGAAGACCCAGCTCACCCGCCGGACCTGCGCGGCAATCCTTACGGGCATCAACCCCGGCACGTTCACGAAGTTCAAGCAGAACCCCGAGCAGTTCATCACCGAGGCTTCCCGGCTCATCAATGAGCAGAAGGCTACGGTGATTGTCGAGCACCTCAGTTACAACCCGCTCGACAACCGATACGACTCCTCAATCTTCACCGAGAACCAGACCGCTCAGGACCTGTCGAAGGCGGGCGACAAGCTGAAGAAGAGCGTCTACGAGTACGTCATCACGGACTCAAAGGTCGAACGGTCGTTCGTCGAGAAGCTCGACGTCAGCGATGAGGTCGTCGTCTACTCGAAGCTACCCCGCGGCTTCTTCATCCCAACTCCGGTTGGTGACTACAACCCCGACTGGGCCATCGCCTTTCGTGACGACACCACCAAGATTAGGCGCGTCTACTTCGTCGCCGAGACAAAGGGATCGATGTCCACCCTGCAACTCAAGGGCGTGGAGGAGGCAAAGATCGAGTGCGCACGCAAGTTCTTCGCATCGCTCAACGGCAAGGTCGAGCGCGACGGCGTGAAGTACGACGTCGTTGACAGTTACGACTCGCTGCTCCAGATTGTGACGGCGTGAGTAAAGCTGCGGGTGCCGAAAACCTCATCCGCACTCGTCAGGCGGCATGCTCGTACTAATGTAGAAGCTCTGTACCGTGCCAAAATTCGTCATGGTTGCTCGGATCCACACCCAAGAGGCGGCCGCTCGCAGCAGCACCTTGGCAGGGTCTAACGCTTGGCCTGGTCGGCCCGACGCGAGTGCATCGACAGGGGCCACCCTCAGCGAGCACCTCGCGCCGGGCTGTCGTATATGCCGAATACACGACACCGATCACCGGGGCCGAGCGTGTGATCTGGGCGGTCGCTGAACAGGGCGGACGTTGTTTCGGGACCCGCAGGGATCCGGGCCGCCAGGTTGGACTTGACGGATGTGTTTGGAACAACCCGTCCTACCCCTCTTTACGCAGGTCAAAGCTCGATCGCAATCGAAAGTGGCGACAAAACTGGTCGCTGATTCGGTGTGACGGTATGGCTTTTCCCAGGTCATCGGGCATCTACGGGGGTAGGATAATTTGTTCCAGAGTTGGTCCTGGGGAGCGCCGGCCGGACCCGTCGGCCCGCGCCCCTTGTCGGAGGTACCAGATAGTCCGCGATGGTTTCCGACCATGAGGCGCCGCCAGCTAGACGAGTAAGTCCTAACGACCCCGGGGTGTGGGCATAGGCGAAGGGTGTTGAAGATCCGTTTGTGACGACAGACCTCAACACCCTTCTGA
>NZ_JBITIH010000050.1:0-11236 GCF_044458865.1 Micromonospora sp. NPDC050417 | reverse complement strand
ACCGCCACCCTGGTCACCAACGCGTTGGGCATGGCGATCAGCAACCGCCAACCGCAGCCGGGCACGATCATCCACTCGGATCACGGGGTCCAGGGCGGATTCAACCGGTCGTGGCAACACCTTGTCGGAGGGGTGGAGCGATGGGTGTTGGGCCGGGGCAGAGGCGGGTTCGGGAGTATCGGGGTCAGATTCCCTCGCCGGGTCGACCGACTGTGGCGTGGCGTGAGGACAGGGTGAAGTTCTGGGCCGCGGTCCGGTCCGGTGTGATGACCGAGGACGCGGCCGTGGTGGCGGGTGTGTCGTCACCGGTGGCGTTCCGGTGGTTCCGGCACGCTGGCGGCGTGAATCCTGCGTTGCCGCCGACGGTGTCGGGTCGCTATCTGTCGTTCAGCGAACGCGAGGACATCGCTCTGCGGCGAGCGCAGGGCATGGGCGTTCGTGCGATCGCACGCCAGCTGGGCCGGGACCCGTCGACGATCTCGTGGGAGTTGCGGCGCAACGCCTCGACCAGGACGTACCGGTTGGATTACAAGGCGTCGACCGCGCAGTGGCACGCGGAACGTCGAGCGCGCCGGCCGAAGACCGCGAAGCTGCTGGCCAATGAGCGGCTGCGGGAGTACGTGCAGCAACGACTTGCGGGTGTAATCCGGACAGCGGATGGCCGAGCGGTCACCGGCCCGCAGGGCCCGCGGTGGAAGGGCCGCAACAAACCCCACAGGGCCGATCGGGCATGGACGATCGCATGGAGCCCGGAGCAGATTTCTCGCAGGCTCAGGGAGGAGTTCCCGCAGGATGAGTCCATGCGGATCAGCCATGAGGCGATCTACCAGGCGCTCTATGTTCAGAGCCGTGGCGCCCTCACGCGCGAACTCGTCGCCTGCTTGCGGACCGGTCGGGCGCTTCGTGTCCCGCGAGCCCGCGCGAAGCAACGCGCGTGGGCGCACGTCACCGGCGACACGCTGATCAGTCAACGGCCTTCCGAGGTCGCGGACCGCGCCGTCCCCGGGCACTGGGAAGGGGACCTGATCATCGGGTTGCGGCGCTCCGCGATCGGGACACTGGTCGAGAGGACGACAAGGTTCACGATGTTGATCCACCTGCCTCGTGAGGCCGGATGGGGTGTGATCCCGCGGACGAAGAACGGCCCCGCTCTCGCCGGCTACGGGGCGATCACGATGAGCAAAGCCCTCGCCGAGACGATCACTCAACTGCCCGAGCAGCTATGCCGGTCGCTGACCTGGGACCGCGGCAAGGAGTTGTCCGCGCACGCACGCTTCACCGTCGAGACCGGCGTCCCGGTGTTCTTCGCCGACCCCCACAGCCCCTGGCAACGCGGCACCAACGAAAACACCAACGGCCTGCTGCGGCAGTACTTCCCGAAAGGCACCGACCTGTCCCGATGGAGCGCCGACGAGATCAACGCCGTCGCACACGCCCTCAACAGCCGACCCCGGAAAACCCTCGGCTGGAAGACCCCAGCCGAAGCCCTCGACGAACACCTACACTCGCTCCAACAACCCGGTGTTGCCACGACCGGTTGAATCCGCCCAGTACACCTCTTGGGTCTTTACCCGCAGGGTCCACGACGCCGGCCTCGCACCGTCGATGGGCTCGATCGGCGACTGCTACGACAACGGCATGATGGAATCGTTCTGGGGCCGCATGCAGACCGAACTCCTCGACAGGCAGCGGTGGCGCACCCGCATCGAGCTCGCCAACGCGATCTTCGAGTACCTCGAGATCTTCCACAACCGGCAACGCCGCCACAGCTCACTCCGCATGCTCAGCCCAAACGAGTATGAAAGAGTCCGACCGATATCCCTGTCCGTGGCATGAGACCAACCACGACGACTCCATGAAACCCGGGGAACATCACTGGGGTAGGTCTCCTCGTAACGTGGCTGCCGAGAGTCCGACGCCGAGATCAGGCACGAGGTACGGAGGCGGCGGATGCACGGCGATTACCAGGTGTTTCTCGGCTTGGACGTCGGCAAGGGTGATCATCACGCGGTCAGTTTGGCGCCGGACGGCAACCGGTTGCACGACGCCCCCCTGCCGAATACCGAGGCCCGGCTGCGGGCCCTGTTCGACAAACTCGCCCGTCACGGCACGCTGCTCGTGGTCGTGGACCAGCCCGCCTCGATCGGCGCCCTGCCGGTCGCGGTGGCCCGGGCCTGCGGACATCAGGTGGCCCACCTGCCCGGACTGGCGATGCGTCGCATCGCCGACCTGCACCCCGGCACGGCGAAGACCGACGCCCGCGACGCCTATGTCATCGCCGACGCCGCCCGCACCCTGCCCCACACGCTGCGGCGGGTCGACACCGGCGACGACACCCAGGCCGAGCTGGAGATGCTGATCGGCTATGACGACGACCTCGCCGGCGAAGCCACCCGTGTCTCGAACCGGATCCGAGGCCTGCTGACCCAGGTCCACCCCGCCTCGAACGAGTCCTCGGCCCCAAGGTCGCCCACCCGGCCGTGCTGGAGTTGCTGTCACGCTGCGGCGGACCAGCCGGGCTCCGCAAGGCCGGCCGCCGCAAGCTGACCTCGATCGTCGTGGCCCGAGCACCGCGCATGGGCGAAAGGCTGGTCGACGCTGTCCTGGCCGCCCTGGACGAGCAGACCGTCACCGTTCCCGGCTCCACGGCCGCGGAGACGATCCTGCCCCGCCTGGCCGACACGATGCGCGACGTGCTGCGACAACGCGACCAGGTCGCCGGCGAAGTCGAAGGGATGCTCGATGCGCACCCTCTCGCCTCGGTCCTGACCTCGATGCCCGGCATCGGGGTCAGGACCGGAGCCCGGATCCTCCTCGAAGTCGGCGACGGCACCGCGGTCGCCAGCCCAGGCCACCTCGCCGCCTACGCCGGCTTGGCGCCCGCGACCCGCCGACCCGGCAGTCACTCCGCCTGCGGGCGGCTAGCAAGGCGCTCTATGACCCACCACGAACAACGAAGACAACAACAGTGCCAAAAAGCAGCGCCCATCCGCCGGCCCAACCAGTAAGCAGCCCTCGCTTGAAGCGTCGACCGCCGTACCTGGACGAGATGAAGGTAGCGCCTGCGTCCAGCAGGAGCAGGTGCACGAAGCCGTACATAAACACTACGGAGTAAATCGCGGCGAATCGGCCACCAGCGTCCAGGTCCTCATCGGGACTGCTGGCACCATACTTTTCGAGAGGGATCTTCAGGGCGGCGATGGCCAGCACATGGCCAAACATGGCCAAACATGGCCAAACATGGCCAGGCCAATGCCACCGATCAGCGGCCACCAACCAAGACGAGTCCTCGATCCCGAGGCGTTACCCAACTCCGACATATATACCCCATTCGACGCCGTACGGAGCTACCAGGGCGGCCAGCAGCGGCTGGACAAAGATCGGCAGAGCATGCCACAAGCCCACCAACGACTGGTTGCAAGGAGCGACACCTTCGCCACGACGCACGCCTCGCCATCCCGTCCGCCGTTGACCCGCACTCCGTGGAGCAGGCCGGCTCCCGGGGCGCCATGACAAGCGGGCCTCGACGCCCGTACGGATGCTGGCGCCTCGGGTGGTGGTCTGCTCGGCTCCATCCGGGGCGACGGTGGGCGGGATGCCTCCCCACCTCTACCACCCCCGGACCCGGCGGCGGCCGGCGGCGCTGGCCTCACCGGCAGCCCGGGGGATCCCCGCCGAAGGCGCAGTAACCGCAACCCTGCACTCCCCCGGCAGCTCGCCAACGGCGCGGCGTGCGTCGAGCACGCCGCGCCGCTCTTGCCTCGGCCCGGCTGGCTGCCCGGCCCGTCAACAACTCCCACTTCCGGCGCTCTCGTCTCCGGCGGCCCCTTGGGTTTCCGCTCTCCGCGCCAGCCGCCGGGCGTTCGGCGTGCCGGCCGCAGAGCAGCACGGCATCGGACGGCACGCGCCCAGGCTGCAGCGCGAGCGGCCCGTTTCGGGCCGCCTTGAAGACGTACAGAAAGTTCTCACAGCGTTGCCGGCAGCCGGCCTACCTGAGCACGAGTGGGGCGTTGCGGCACGGTCAGGACGGGTACGTCGACTACTTGGCGTTGAAGTAGTTCGCGTCGGGGTGGTGGACGACGATCGCGTCGGTGGCCTGCTCCGGTTCGAGCTGGAACTCCTCGGAGAGGCGTACGCCGATCCGGTCGGCTCCGAGCAGGTCGACGATCTTCGCCCGGTCCTCAAGGTCGGGGCAGGCGGTGTAACCGAGCGCGTACCGGCAGCCCCGGTAGTCGTTGTGCAGCAGACCGGTCAGGTCGGTCGGGTCGGAGCTGCCGACCGTACCGCCACCGGGCAGGACCAGCTCGGCGCGGACGCGACGGTGCCAGTATTCGGCGAGGGCCTCGGTGAGCTGTACGGAGAGTCCGTGCACCTCAAGGTAGTCCCGGTACTCGTTGCGGGCGAACATCTTCGCGGTGTACTCACTGATCGGCTGGCCGACGGTGACCAGTTGCAGCGCCACCACGTCCAGTTCCTGGCCCTTGGGCTTGAAGAAGTCGGCCAGGCAGAGCCGCCGCTCCTGCCGCTGCCGGGGGAAGGTGAACCGGGCCCGTTCGGTGTGCCCGTTCTCGTCCAGCACCACCAGGTCGTTGCCCTCGGAGTACGCCGGGAAGTAGCCGTACACCACAGCCGCCTCGACGACCTTGTCGGCGATCAGGCGGTCCAGCCAGTAGCGCAGCCTCGGCCGTCCCTCGGTCTCGACCAGTTCCTCGTACGACGGTCCGTTGCCGCCCCGGGCACCACGCAGCCCCCACTGGCCGACGAAGGTTGCCCGCTCGTCGAGCAGCGCCGAGTAGTCGGCCAGCGGCACCCCCTTGATCACGCGGGTGCCGAAGAACGGCGGCTTCGGCACCTCGACATCGGTGGCGACGTCGGAGCGGACCGAGGAGTCGAAGATGTCCGGCAGCGCGTCGGTGACCATCGCCCGCTGCCGCTCGCGGCGTGCCCGCCGGGCCGCCAGGGCAGCTTCCCGCTCCGGATCGACCACGGCCGCGCCGCCACGCTTGGCTACCATCACCCGGTCCATCAGGGACAGGCCCTCGAACGCGTCGCGGGCATAGTGGACCTGCCCCTCGTACGTCGAACGGAGATCGTCCTCGACGTAGGCCCGGGTCAGCGCGGCCCCGCCGAGCAGCACCGGCCACCGCTGCGCGACCCCGCGCGCCGCCATCTCCTGGAGGTTCTCCTTCATGATGACGGTGCTCTTGACCAGCAGGCCGGACATGCCGATGGCGTCGGCCCTGTGTTGCTCGGCGGCGTCGAGGATCGCGGTGATTGGCTGCTTGATGCCGATGTTGACAACCTCGTAGCCGTTGTTGGACAGGATGATGTCGACCAGGTTCTTGCCGATGTCGTGCACGTCGCCCTTGACCGTGGCGAGCACGATCCGGCCCTTGCCGCCGTCGTCGGCCTTCTCCATGTGCGGTTCCAGGTAGGCGACCGCGGTCTTCATCACCTCGGCCGACTGGAGGACGAACGGCAACTGCATCTGGCCGGAGCCGAAGAGTTCGCCGACGACCTTCATCCCGTCGAGCAGGGTGTCGTTGATGATCTCAAGGGCGGGGCGTTCGGTCAGCGCCTCGTCCAGGTCGGCCTCCAGGCCGTTGCGCTCGCCGTCGACGATCCGGCGCTTGAGCCGCTCACCGAGCGGCAACCCGGCAAGTTCCTCCGCCCGGGTGGCGCGTGCCGAGGCGGCGTCGACACCTTCGAAGATCTCGATGAAGCGCTGCACCGGGTCGTACGCCGGCTGGTCCCCGGTGGCCGGGCGACGCCGGTCGTAGACCAGATCGAGCGCGACCTCGCGCTGCTCCTCGGGAATCTTCGCCATCGGCAGGATCTTGCTGGCGTGGACGATGGCGCTGGTCAGGCCGGCCTGTACGCACTCGTGCAGGAAGACCGAGTTGAGCACCTGGCGGGCGGCCGGGTTGAGTCCGAAGGAGACGTTCGAGACGCCCAGGGTGAAGTTGACCCCGGGGTAGCGGGCGGCGATCTCCCGGATCGCGTTGATGGTCTCGATGCCGTCGCGGCGGGTCTCCTCCTGCCCGGTGGCGATCGGGAAGGTGAGCGCGTCGACCATGATGTCGCCGACGTTCAACCCCCACCGGCCGGTGAGGTCGTCGATCAGCCGGGAGGCGACGCGTACCTTCCACTCTGCGGTCCGGGCCTGACCCTCCTCGTCGATGGTGAGCGCGACCACCGCCGCACCGTGTTCCTTCACGATGGGCATGATCCGGGCGTACCGCGACTCGGGTCCGTCGCCGTCCTCGAAGTTCACCGAGTTGACCACGCACCGGCCGCCGAGCATCTCCAGCCCGGCCTCGATCACCTGCGGCTCGGTCGAGTCGAGCATGATCGGCAAAGTGGAGGCGGTGGCGAAGCGGCTGGCGAGCTGACGCATGTCCTCCGCGCCGTCGCGGCCCACGTAGTCGACGCAGAGGTCGAGCAGGTGCGACCCGTCCCGGGCCTGGCTGCGGGCGATCTCCACGCACGCCTGCCAGTCACCGGCGAGCATCGCCTCGCGGAACGCCTTCGAGCCGTTGGCGTTGGTCCGCTCCCCCACCATCAGCACGCTGGCGTCCTGGGCGAACGGCACATGGTGGTAGATCGAGGCGACCCCGGCCTCCGGACTCGGCTCCCGCGACACCGGGCTCGCGTCGCCGAGCCGTTCGGCGACCTTGCGGATGTGCTCGGGGGTGGTGCCGCAGCAGCCGCCGACCAGGGCCACGCTGTACTCGGCGACGAACCGCTCCAGTGCCTCGGCCAACTCGTCCGGGGTCAACGGATAGTAGGCGCCGTCGGCGGTGAGCTGCGGCAGCCCGGCGTTCGGCATCACCGACAACGGCACCCGGGCGTGCTGGGAGAGGTAGCGCAGGTGCTCGCTCATCTCCGCCGGCCCGGTGGCGCAGTTGAGGCCGATCAGGTCGATGCCGAGCGGTTCGAGGGCGGTCAGGGCGGCACCGATCTCGCTGCCGAGGAGCATGGTCCCGGTGGTCTCGACCGTGACGTGGCAGATCAACGGCACCGTACGGCCGGCCTCGGCCATCGCCCGCCGGGCGCCGACCACAGCGGACTTGACCTGGAGCAGGTCCTGACAGGTCTCGATGATCAACGCGTCGACCCCGCCGGTGAGCAGCCCGGTGGCGTTCTCCAGGTACGCCTGCCGCAACGTGTCGTACCGGCTGTGGCCGAGGGTCGGGAGCTTGGTGCCGGGGCCGATCGAGCCGAGCACGAATCGCAGCTTCTCCGGCGTCGCCCACTGGTCGGCGGAGTCCCGGGCGATCCTCGCCCCCGCCTGCGCCAGTTCCAGGATCCGGTGCTGGATGTCGTACTCACCGAGGTTGCCGAGGTTGGTGCCGAAGGTGTTGGTCTCGACACAGTCGGCACCGGCCGCGAAGTAGGCGTCGTGAACCGACCGGACCACCTCCGGCCGGGTGACGTTCAGGACCTCGTTGCACCCCTCGTAGCCCTCGAAGTCGTCCAGGTTCAGGTCGGCGGCCTGCAGCATCGTCCCCATCGCCCCGTCGGCGACGAGGATCCGGGTGGCAAGGGCTTCGAGCAGCGACTGAGGCACCCGTCCAGGCTAATGCGCGGCGGGCCGAACGACGGTTGCACAGCCCACACTCCCGGATAGTGTGATCCGCGTCGCGTTCGTACCGTCCGTACCGTCGTGTCCGACCTGGTGTGATCGCGGCCCGGCGGGCCCGACCCGGCCCGAGGTTGGTCGGACCGCAGGTCGTGACGGGCGGCTGAGCGCGGGACGTCGGCGCGGCCGGCGGGCCCGATCTCAAGCAGAGACGTAGGCTGACGGACGTGAGGGACATCAGGGACAGCGCCACCGGGCACGGCGCGGAGACGATCAACCGGTTCAGCGTGATCGGGCTCGACACCGCGCGGTGCGGTGACGGTGACGGCGAGGTGCGCGCGTGACCGAGTTCGACGGCCTGCCCACGCTGCGTTCGCCGGTGGCCATCGCGGCCTTCGAGGGCTGGAACGACGCCGCTGACGCATCAACCGCGGCGGTGGAACACCTTGAGCAGGTCTGGCAGGCCCGTCAGGTCGCCGAACTGGACCCGGAGGACTTCTACGACTTCCAGGTGAGCCGGCCGACGATCACGATGGCCGACGGCGAAACCCGCCGGGTCGAGTGGCCGACCACCAAGTTCATGGTGGCCAGCCCCGAGGGGACCGACCGTGACGTGGTGCTGATCCGGGGGATCGAACCGAGCATGCGCTGGCGGACCTTCTGCGAGCAGGTGCTGGAACTCTGCCACAGCCTGGAGGTCAACCGGATCGTGCTGCTCGGCGCCCTGCTCGCCGACGTCCCGTACACCCGGCCGCTGCCGATCAGCGGCAGCGCGTCGGACAAGGACGCGGCGGAGCGTTACCAGCTCACCCCGACCCGGTACGACGGACCGACCGGCATCGTCGGTGTGCTGCACGACGCCTGTAGCCGGGCCGAGGTCGACGCGGTCTCGTTCTGGGTGCACGTGCCGCACTACGCGAACAACCCGCCCTGCCCCAAGGCCACGCTGGCGCTGCTGCACCGGGTCGAGGAAGTGCTCGACCTGCCGGTGCCCATGGCCGACCTGGCCGAGGAGGCGGCCGAGTGGGAACAGCGGGTACGCGCCGCGGCGGAGCAGGACACCGAACTCGGCGACTATGTCCGGGAGTTGGAGGAGCGGGTCGGCGACGCGGGGATCCAGCCGCTGACCGGTGACGAGATCGCACAGGAGTTCGAGAAGTATCTGCGTCGTCGGGGCGGTTCCGCCGGTCCGACCGCAGGCTCCTGGTGACCGCACCGCACCGGCGCATGTCGGATAACTGACAGATTCACGTACCTGGTCCATCCAGGTGATCGCATGTCTGGATGATCACCCCTACCCCGCTTATGGGGCTCGTGACCGGTTTCTGGAGCTTCAAGACCTTCGCGGCGGCGGTCGAACTCGGCCTGTTCACCCGGATCGCCGGTGGACGGGTACTCACGGTGCAGACCGCGACCACCGAGTTCGGCCTCGCCGAACGCCCCGCCGACCTGCTCCTGGCCGCCTGCGCCTCACTCGGCCTGCTGGAGCGGACCGACGACGGTTACCGCAACTCCGCGCTCGCCGAGGAGTTCCTGGTAGCCGGGAAGCCGTACTACTTCGGAGGGCAGGTGCGCTACTGCGACGAGCGCACCTACCTGCCCTGGCACCGGATCGGCGAGGCACTGCGTACGGACAAACCGCTCACCTGGGACCCACAGGCCAAGAAGACCGTCTTCGGCGATGACGACCCGGAGATGCTCGCCCTGTTCTGGGAGGCGATGTACTCAACCTCGATCTTCACCGCCCGCGCCCTGGCCGACGCGTACGACCTCAGCGGGCAACACCGACTGCTCGACGTCGGTGGCGGCGCCGGCGCCTTCTCGATCGAACTCTGCCGGCGTAACCCGGGCCTACGGGCAACCGTGCTCGACCTGCCGCACGTCTGCGCCCAGGCCGACGCGAAGATCGCCGCAGCCGGGTTGACCAGCACGGTGGAGACCGTCAGCGGCAACTTCCTCGCCGACCCCACCCTGCCCGACGGGCACGACACCGTGCTGCTCAGCATGATCCTGCACGACTGGGACGAGCCGACGAACGAACTGATCCTGGCCAGGTGCTTCGCCGCCCTCTCCCCCGGCGGCACGATCATCATCTCCGAGTTGCTGCTCGACGACGACCGGTCCGGTCCACCAGAGGCCGCCCTGATGGGGATGAACATGCTGGTCGAAACCGAGGGCGGGCGGAACTACTCAGGCGCCGAGTACCGCCGGTGGTTGCACCGGGCAGGCTTCACCGACATCCGCACGGTGGCCTTCACCGCCCCCGGCGCCAACGGTGCCGTCCTCGCCCGCAAACCCTCACCACACGAAGCCGCGGTGTAAGGAAGGGCCCCTTGTTATCGCTTTCGGTATAGGAAGGGCCCCCTCCTAACGCTCGAACCCGCCGGCCACGGTGGGTGGGTAGCGGGAACGCGTACATCTTTCGCGGAGGGCGGGGCTCTCGGCGTGTCGTGTCGAGCCGGACCACACCCCGTAAGGCATCCTAGGAACCTAGTTGTGCTGGTCACCGTACGGCGTCTCTGGATGGCGTCAACCCACGGCGTCGCCGGCTGCGTCGCCGCGCGGAGGCAGAGGGAACACGGCGTCGCCGCGCGGGGGGCAGAGGGAACACGGCGTCGCCGGCTGCGTGCGTCACCGCGCGCGCAGAGGAACCACGAAACGGAGGACGGTAGGTGCAGATCAACCCGGGGGCCGCCGAGTTCCCGCACCGGCAGATCGCCGAGCAGCTACGCGCCCGGATCCGCCAGGGCGACTGGGCGGCCGGCGAACGACTCCCCTCCATCCCGGGAATCGCGGAGATGTTCGGGGTGGCCAAGCAAACCGTGCAACGGGCGATCGACCAACTCCGGGTCGAGGGCGTACTGATCACCAAGCCCGGCTCCGGCACCTACGTACGCGGCACCCGGCGTCGGCTCAACCGGCTCTCCCGGGGGCGTTACGGCGGCCACCGGGGCTACCACGCGGATCTCGCCGCCCGGTACCGCCAGCATCTGATCCAGGTCGGCCGGGCACCGGCGCCGCCGGAGGTGGCCGACGCCTTCGGCGTGAGCGACGGGACCGAACTGGTGGTACGGCGCCATCTGGTCCGTACCGAAGAGGTTCCGGTCGAGGTAGGCGCCTCCTGGTTCCGGGTCGCCGACGCCGCCGGCACCAGCCTGGAGCGGCTGGAGGCGTTCGGCCGCCCGCTCTACCAGGAGGCGGAGGAGGCGATCGGACGCGGTTACCGGTCCGCGACCGACACGATCAGCGCCCGCCAGCCCAGTCGGGAGGAGGCCGAGATCCTCCAGATCCGTCCGGACACCCCGGTGCTGCACCTGCTGCACGTCGCGTACGACGACCGGCACAAGCCCATCGAGGTGGCCCAGGCGACGTGGCCGGGACCGATGACCACGCTGACCGAGGAGTACCGCATCCCCGGTCCGACGGCGGAGGCGGATCCCGACCCGGGCCTGGTCCTCGGCTGACCCCAGCGCTGTCACCGAGGCCGACCCCGACCGGCTCCAGGCCCACGCGGCGCGCGTGGCTTCCGCAGGGTTAGTAAGGGCCCCTTGTTATACAAAAAGCGGGCGGATTCCAGGGGTCGTTGCAACACGGTGGTTAGTCGGTGACGGTTAGGAGCTTAGCGAGGCGCTCGGCTGGGGTGTCCCAGCCGAG
>NZ_JBITIH010000049.1:0-16505 GCF_044458865.1 Micromonospora sp. NPDC050417 | reverse complement strand
ATTCGGGTGGATAACTCCTCGGCACGTCTCTCCTCAACGAGCGAAACGCACGAAAGTCAACCAAACCGACTCCACCGAACCCGGGGAACATCAGAAGCTCCATGAGAACGGGGGTGGCTCAGGGCCTGCGAATATCGCTCCGATAAGAGTGCATTTTCCTGATCGTTGTCGCACCCGCTGAACCAGCCCACGTCGACGCGGTCGCCGTGCTGCCCGAGAGCCGTCCGGGCGTTGCCGACAGATGTCACCAACGGCCGACGGATCGCGCTACCCGAACCGGGGCCAAGACATGTCCGTTGGTTACCAGCCATCCAAGGCGAAGGGGCGGCCCTCGCTGAAAGCCTGGACGCAGGCCGTCGTGTATGGGTAGGTGTTCGAGGGCAGCAGCGCTGTTGGAAACCATTCGATCTTGGCGCACTTGTGCGGTTCTGCGTTGAAGGGCAGCCCATGGCGGCCGGGGTCGTGTGGCACAGCGAAGACGAGGCCGATGCGGGCGTGTCCGGCGGAATTGCGGTGGTGCACCGTGGCGGCCAGCCGTAGCTCGTCCGGAGAGAGCCGCAGGCCGATTTCCTCGCGGGCCTCGCGGATCACGGCGCTGATGGCGTCCTCGTCGGGTTCGAGCTTGCCGCTTGGCAGGTTCCACTGCCCGTCGGCGTAGCCGGTGCCGTCGCGTAGCGCGAGGAGCACCTGGTCGGCGTCGGTGAGGAGGAGCAGTACGTCGACCGGGTGTGTGGGAGGTGCGGGCATGCTGGCGCACGGTAGCCGGCTGGCGAGCGCGACGCGGGTTGCCCCGCCGACGATCGAGGCGACCACGCGAGCCGGGATGTCGAAACTTTGTGTCGAGGCTGTTCGACACTGACACGATCCTGTCAGGCGGAGGCTGTTACCAGCCGTGGATCGAGAAGTTCTCTTTCTCTCTGTGCAGGCGGACGACTTCCTGGGTGTACGGCATGGTCGGGTTGGGCAGGTTGTCGGGGGCGTACCAGGCGAGCTGTGCGCACTTTTCTGGTTCGATGTTGCGCGGTTCGCCTTCCCAGCCGGTGGCGAGGAATGCGAAGCCGATGCGGGAGTCGCGGTGTGGTGGCAGGTGGTGGGTGACGCCGATGAAGGTGAGGTGTCGGGGTAGGAGCGTGATCCCGGTTTCCTCGGCTACCTCGCGGATGGCCGCGAGGGTGACGGGCTCGCCGTCGTCGACCTTGCCGCCGGGGACGGACCAGTGTCCGGACAGGTAGATGCCGCCGGCGCGTTCGGTGAGCAGGATGTCTCCGTCCGGGCGTTGCAGCAGGATCAGCACGTCGACGGGGAAGCGGTGCGGTGGTGCTTCGGTCATGAGGGTTCCTCGCGGGTAGTTGGTTCTTTGCGGGTTAGGCGTCGGCGGTGCCGAACGCCTCGTCGAGACGGGTGCGGATTCGGTGTCCGGCGGCTGCCAGCACGGCGATGTCCTCGCTGGTGAGCGATGTTGCGAGGCTGGTGTTGGTGGTGATCTGGCCGGCGTTTCGGAAGCCGATCAGGGCTACCGTGTCGTGGGATGTGGCTAGGGCGTAGCCGATGGCGACGCGGGCGAGGTCCGCGGGGGTGCGCCCGAAGCGTGTGCGGATCTGTTCGGACTTGTCCCAGATGATTCGTCGTCCGAGGGGGGAGAACCAGTGGCGGCGTTGTCGGTGGTCGCCGGGGCCGAACAGCGGGCCGATGCCGTGGTGGTGGACGAGTAGCCCTTGGGCGAGGACTTGTTTGATCAGGACGTCGACCTGGTGTTGGCGGGCGAGGTCGAAGATCGTTGTCTCGCCTGGCTGGTAGGTGGGGCTGAGGAGGTTGTGCCGGACGGCTACGACGTCGGGCCGGATTCGGTCGAACAGGTGAAGGAACCGGCGGGCCGAACGACCTCTCGCGGTGCCGGGTTCGGTTGCCCACTCGACGGCGAATTCGTGGGGTGCCCGCATGCTGATCGCGCGGATGAGTCCTTCCCGCTGGAACTGGCGCATTTGGTCGACCGCCGCGTCGAGGTACTCGTCTTCCTTGCCGAAGTTCCCGCTGTGGAAGGCGTAGATGTCCAGGTGGTCGGTACCGAGGCGGGTGAGGGACGCGCGCAGTTGGCGGAGCATCCGGTGTGGCTCGTAGGGGTGACCGTCGCGGGCGTCGTATCCGGTTTTCGAGGAGATCAGTATCTGGTCGCGGGGCACCTCGGCGACCAAGATCCCGAGACGACGCTCGCCGTCGCCGTGGCCGTACACGTCGGCGGTGTCGAACAGTCTTATGCCGGCCTGCCAGGCGGCGCGGAGCGCGCGGCTGGCGGTGTCGTCGTCGATGGGTGCCCAGCCGACGGCGACTCCGCCGTTCGCGCACGGGCCGGCGAGGGGCCAGCAGCCGGCGGCGAGCGCCGGTATGGTCCGGCCGAGCCGGGTCAGGGTCCGCTGCGGTAGCCGGGTCGGAGTCAGGTGCCGCATGGGTCCGCCGCGTTGATGAGCTGCCACCCGCTCGGTGCGTGCCACCGGGCGTACTCGGTGCGCAGGATGTGCGCGGCGTCTGCTGGCAGGATCGTCGCTACCGCCTCGACGGTGCTGGTCATGCGGTGACGTAGGTCGTCGAGGCCGTGGGTCATCGCTGCCAGCAGGTCGGCGTCGAGCGCGTCGGTGCGGGGGATGTCGATGGTGTACCGGTCGATGTGGTCGAGCATACGGCCGAGCAGCGTATACGCGGCGTCTTTGATGACGACCCGCGCGCCTCGGACCTGCCGTCGGGGTTCGCCGTCGAGGAGCTTCTCCAGGCTCTTGAGGGTGTAGTCGAGGGGGAAGTGCCGGTCGACCCAGAGTTGCGCGTGGTGCGAGGTTCGGCCGATGCGCCAGTCGGCGAAGTCCGCGTCAACGCGACCCATGGAGGGTCGTACGGCCCCGGCGAGGCCGGCGGCTTCGACACGGCGGGTGTAGGCCGCGCCGATGAGGCACTCCATCGAGACCAGCATGTAGGAGATCCCGGTGTGCAGCGGCTGGCCGGTGCTGTGGGCCGCGACGAACGCCTCGTCGTGGACGCCGTCGACGATCGCTTCGACCGGCAGCTGCGGCAGGGGCCGCAGCAGCAGGTCGGTGCGACCTTGGAATGCGTAGCTTGCGGCCAACTCGTCACGGTTCATGAGCTGGTCGAAGGTGATGTAGGTGAGGCGGGTAGGGATGCCCAGCGCGGAGAGCGTGCGGATGGCCAGTGCGTTCTGCTCGGCGGTGGTCTCCTTGTTGAACCGTTCGAGGATCGAGGTGACGCCGGACTCGACGCCGAAAAGCATGCGGCGCAGCCCCAACTCGCACAGGCGGCGCCACATCCCGGCACGGTCGATGTGCCAGGCCCGGTCCTGACGCGGGTCGACCACCTGGTCCACTCGGCACGACGACTCCCACCGGAATCCGGCCCGGTGCACGGTCGCCGCGACGTTCAACGCCCGGCTCGGCGCACCAGCGTCGCCGCCGATGAACTCCTCGTCGACGAGGAAGAGGGTGCGGGAGATGTCCGGGTGCCGGGCGAACACCTCACTCATCGCGGCCAGGATGTCCGGGAGGCTCTCCGGTGCGGCACCGGACCACTGGCCCTTGTGCCCCCGTGGGCAGAAGGAGCACGAGTTCGTGCACCCACGAGACGTTTCCAACTGGGCGACGCCTCGGTGGGTGAACGTCAGGTCCAGCAGGTCCAGCTCCGGCAGCGGATCGGCCTGTGCCCGGTTTCCGACGGTGGCGGTCCTGCGGCGCGCGACCTGGAGTAGGCCGGCACCGGAGGTCCTGGCGCCGCTGGTGTAACCCACTCCCCGGATTTCTGTTGGCCCGATGTCACCGTGCCAGTGGGCGATGGCGTCCTGCACGGTTGGTTCTCCCGCACCGCGAGCGATGAGCAGACCGGGGTAGCGGTGGAGGAGCAGACGCTCGTTACGGGCGGTCAGGCTGCCTCCGGCAAGGACCATCGGCGGGTACTCGGCGGCGAACACCGCGTCGAGCAGTTCGGTGAGGAGGTCGTGTTGCCCGAAGGTGGCGCTGACGCCGAGGATGTCCGGCCGATCCTGCTCGACCCTGGCGAGGATGTTGTTCATGGTGACACCGAGTTGCATGTCCATAAGCTGCACCTGACCGGCCAGTGTTTCTCGTGCTGCCCGGGCGAGGTCGGAGATGCCCAGCGGGAACCGGGGCAATGGGAAGATCTCTGGTCGGTACAACGCCGTGAGGAGTACCCGAGGGCGCAGCAGCCTCTGGACCCCCTCTGCCGTGATCGTCGCCGACGACAGCCACGACCCGGGGCTGTCCAGGGCAATGTGGGCACTCGCCCAGGCCGGCCAGACCCGAGTGTCGTGCGGGCGACCGGACAGGTCCGCCACCGTCCATCCGCCCTCGGCGCGCTCGGCGATGACGAGTCGCCGCTCGACCGTCCCGGTGATCATCACCTGGCCGGGCATGATCCCGGTCAGAGCCGTCCGCACGACGTGCGGTTGCTCCATCGGCAGGTCCGCGAAGCTGTCATCCGGCGGTGCGCCACCGCTGCGCCGGACCGCGGTCAGCAGCCGCGAACGGCCGATCAGCGAGGTTGTCACCTCCTGGTCAAGCATCCCGCGCCACCCCTCCCGCCCAGGTCGCTTGCACCCAGGTGCTGCCCGGCCGCGGCAGACGGACACAGCCCGTAGCGAGGTCGGGAACCCATCGGTCATCGCCCGGCGCCGCAGCGATTCGTTCGACACGACGCGTGTCGGATGCGCCGCCCAGGACCGCGGAGTGGTCGAAAGCCTCACCGAACGAGCAGGATGGCGGCAGTAGCAAGCTGCCGGCGCGCCGCGCGTAGGTCCGCCGGGTCGACCCTGTCCCGCGCGGCGTCCCGTACAACCTGGACGAGGTGCCAAACGGCGGAAGCAACTCGGTGCCAACCGAGCGCCCAGACGGCGGCTGGGACGCGACCGCGATCGGTGTTGGTGGCGGGATCGCCACCGCAGGCGATGTACCCATTGATCAGCCTTTCGAGGGAGTGCTGGCTCGGCGCGTCGCGGGTGCCGTACCAGGAGGCGAGATCGAGTAGTCCGGGCCCGGTGTGTGCCAGGGCGAGGTCGAGGTCGACGAGGTGCCGGCCCGCCGGCCCGATATGAATCGCGCTGGGGTTGGGATCGGGCGAGCCCGGTGGCCGAGCCTCTCTGGCGTCGACCACCGCACCCGGTTACGACGTACTAAATCCCTGCCGCATCGATGTCGAACACCCTCGACACGAGATTTCGACACGGGTCCTCGGAACCCGTGGTCGACAGGTCAGGCGCCGGGCGCGCAGTACGCCGAGTAGCCCAGTACGTCTCCGTCGGTATCCGCGATTCGCTCATCGTCAACGTGGATGCTGCGCCAGCTGGGGTGTCGGAATCTCGTGTCGAGGGTGTTCGGCACCGATGCGGAGGTGTGGGCTGGGTGTTGCTCTGCTTCCGGTGCATCTGGATCGGTAGTCCAGGCCGTTGTTTGAGACACCCGTTCGACACGCCGGTAACTGCGTGACTCGGTCTGATTACGACCCGTAGGCTCCGGGGGTCCGCCCCCCTGAGAACTGAGACGTCGCCTACTTCAACATCCACCTCCCGGCGGCATGCCGGGCGATCAGTGCTGCCCGAAAGTCATTCGCCCCCGGCCGAGGCCGCCACCGCCTGAGGAGACTTTGTGGAGACCGTGATCCGCCCCCGTCAGCCCTCCGACCAGGACGAGACCATCAGCGACGAAGCAGATCAGGTCCTGCCGGAGCTGGAGGACCCCGACTGGATGCACCACGCCCGGCAAGTCGCCCAGACCAGTTTCTGGGCGGTGGCGCGGCGTCTTCCCCGCCTGGTGCGAGAAGCGATCGGTGTGGCGTGGGCGACCAACCGTCGGGACACAGTCGCGTCGATCGGCCTGAACATCGCGGCCGGGGTGATGACGACCTTCGGGCTCTTGGCCACCACGAGCGTCCTGACGGAGCTGTTCGCTGCCGGGCCGACCCCAGACCGGGTACGCGCGGCCGTGCCTGCCCTGCTGGTCGCCGCCGCGGCGGCGATCGCCAAGGGCGGCCTGTCGATCGCCGCCGGGTGGGCGCAGGCCCGTCTGATGCCGCAGATCAACTACCGGGTGGAGCTGCGGATGTTCGAGGCCACCACGGCGGTCGACCTGGCCGCGTTCGACGATGCCGGGTTCGCTGAGGAGATGGACCGGGCCAACACCCGAGGCGTGCGTGAGGCCGCCTCGATCGTGTACGACTCCGTCAACCTCATCACCGGTGTTGTCGGAGTCCTCGCCACCGCCGCGGCCGTAGCGGTGATCCAGCCGATCCTCTTGCCCTGCCTGCTGCTCGCGGCCGTTCCGGAGGCGATCACCGCGGTCCGGATCGCCCGTCGCCAGTACCTCAACATGTTGGCACGGATCACCCGCCGCCGCCGGATGTCGATGCTCGCCCATCTGATGGCCAACCGCTATACCGCCGTCGAGATCCGCGCCTACCAGATGCGCGAATTCCTCCTCGGCGAATACCGGCGGATGATGTCCCTGGAAACCCGGGCGGATCTCGATCTGGTCCGCTCACAGACCACCACGAGGATCTTCGGCGCCTCGATCGCGGGACTGGCCAGCTTCGCCGTCTACGCCGTACTCGGCGGCCTGCTGCTGACCGGCTGGGTCGCCCTGGCCGCCGCCGCGACCGCTCTACTGGCGTTGCAGACCGCGCACTCCAGCCTAGGCGTCACTGTCTTCGCGACCAACTCACTCTACGAGGACGCCCTCTACTACCAGGACTACCGGGACTTCCTCGACCGTGCCCACACCCGCATCCGGCCGCGCGGTGAGAAGGCCACCAGCGGCTTCGACACCATCGAACTCGACCGGGCCAGCCTGCGGTACCCCGACACCGACACACCGGCCGTCAACGACGTCAGCCTCAGCGTCCGACGCGGGCAGGTGATCGCATTGGTCGGGGAGAACGGCTCCGGCAAAACCACCCTCGCCAAGATGATCGCCGGCCTCTACCGGCCCACCTCCGGTGTCATCCGCTGGGACGGCATCGACACTGAGGAACTCGACCCTGACAGCCTCGGCTCACACGTCGCGGTAATGACACAGGAGTGGTGGAAGTTCCCCTTCACCGCACGCCAGAACATCCTCATCGGGCGACACGACCGAGCCTCGCACCGACACGGGCCAAGCATGGAAGACGCCGCCCGGGCCGCCGCCGCCCACGACATGATCCTCGACCTGCCCCACGGGTACGACACGCTGCTTGACCGCGAGTTCAAGAACGGCCACGACCTGTCCGGCGGCCAGTGGCAACGACTCGTCGCCGCCCGCAGCCTGTACCGCGACGCCCGCCTCCTTGTCTGCGACGAACCCTCCGCCGCCCTCGACGCCCGCGCCGAACACGCCATGTTCCAGCACCTCCGCCCGCACCCCGACCGCCTGATCGTCCTGATCACCCACCGGCTCGCCAACGTCCGGCACGCCGACCAGATCTTCGTCATGCGCGACGGCCGGCTTATCGAGCAGGGCAACCACGACGAACTGATCGCGCGGGACAGCCTGTACCGCGAACTGTTTGACCTGCAAGCCGCCGGCTACGTAAGCAGGGTGAATTGAAACGAAAACGACCCTATCCGCATAAGGAAGCGAATGCCCGTGAAGCGGGACCGGGGCGGGTGCTGACGCGGCCTGAAGGCGATGGCCGTCGGGTACCGGACGGCGCACCCGAACGTCAGGGCGGAGGATCTACTCGCTGTCGTCCAGGCATGGGTCTGCTACACGGCCAGCTCGGTCTACCCCTACGAGGAACTGCTCCTCGGACAGGGGTTGCTGCCCGAACAGCTACAGGTGTACGCCAGGGATCGACAGGAGGTACTGGTTGCCGTCATGGGCGATATCACCGCCCCGACAGAGGCCCTGCGTGAGGGAATCGCGATACCTCGTGAGGCAATGCGCCCGTAAGTAGAAATTGCTGCCATGGTCAGCAGTGTGGTCTTCGCCGTCGCCCCTCAAGAAGACGTGAGGTGGTCATGATCCAGCGTCGGCGAGCCGCTGCGGTGGTCGTACGCGGAGACCGGCTGTTGATGGTGCGGGAGCGCGGCCGCGGTCCTTCTGGCCGTCACGATGGTCAGGAGTACTGGACGTTGCCGGGCGGTGGGATCGCCGTCGGTGAGACAGCGGAGGACGCGGTGCGGCGCGAGGTTGTTGAGGAGGTTGGTCTTCGGCCCTTGGCCGTTCGGTATCTGCTCGACGTGCCGTACCCGTCGGGGCTGACGTCCTGCTTCGCCGTGGAGGTGGCCGACGGCGAGCCGACCTTGGGTAACGACACGCTCCCCTGCGACTGCCCCGTCATGGTTGGTTTGGACTGGGTGCCTCTGCCGCAGCTTCAGACTGAGACGCCGGGGCTGCCTATCCCGACGATGATCGTCGTTTGGGATCCATCGATGCGATAGCCGTCGGTGAAGGGCCGGCCGCCGGCTGCTCTCGCGAGCAAGTGCCTACACGAGGGTTTTCACGTTTTCGGCGATCTCGTGCGGGGACGGCATGTGTTCGATCTCGGGGCGCACTCGTTCTGCGGCGGCGACAGGCATCAAGTACCTCTCTCAGTTGCCTTTCGGTCGGGCTGCCGTCTCGGTAGAGCGCCTTGGTGGATCGTAGTGCGCGATTGCTTGCGGCAGGCCGAGACTTTCTGTGGTGTGTGGATCGGCTGTGAGGCGGCAACCCGGGTGGGAAGGGTTTCAGGCTGTTCCATGCGATGTTTGGTGGCCGAAGCGTAGTTGCGGGACCTCGTAGAGGTCGGGGTTCGGTAGGCGGAGCATGGTCGGTTGGTCGATTTCGATGATGAGCATTTCGGTGAGGAACTGGACGGTGGCTGCGAGGAGGTGGCTGGTGTGGGCGGTGGCGCTGTTTTCCTTCAGGCCGACGGTGATGTGGATGTGGGGTTTGATCGTTTGGGTGGTCCCGTCCCAGGCGATGGTGCCGCCGCCGAGTGCCTCGATGTTGGTCAGGTCGACGTGTGACCACACGGGGGCGTCGGGGTTGTCGAGGCGTTGGCAGGTGCCGACGATCTTGGCTGTGGAGAGGCCGGCGATGAACATGGGGATGTAGCCCTGTTTGATGCCGTGGGCGCGACAGGTGTCGGTGAGGGCGGTGAAGAAGTCGTCGCCGTGGTCGAAGACGACGCCGATCATGCGTCCTGGAGTGAGTTCGTGGCTACGCATCCACAGCTTCCGTCTCCAGTAGATCATCAGTGTTGGTGGGTGTCGGCCAGGGCCATGTGGTGGGGTCGGCGAGCCCACCCGCGGTGGCAACTCCGGTCGCGATGTCCTGCGGTTTCGCCTGAGCGGTGAGGAGAGTGCGGAGCAGGATGCGGGCCTTGTAGGGGTGTAGCCAGCCGGCGGGGATGAGACCGCGGGCGAGGAGGTCCTGCTCTGAGCCGGGGAAGCCGTAGGTATGGGTGAAGGTCGGTCCGGCCGGAGTGCGTGAGGAAAGGATCACTGGGATCCGTCCGGCGAGGTCGGTGAGGGTGGTGACGAGGGGTTCGGGGACGTGTCCGACACCGAAACCGGCGACGACGAGCCCATCGACGTGCGGGCCGATGGCGTCCAGGAGAGCGACGTCGTCGTCGAGCGTGACGGTGTAGAGGCCGACGTTGGCGTGCTCGGCGGGGTCGGGAGCGGGAATGGTGAGCCGGTACGGCAGCCGGGTCAGTAGCCGCACCGTGCCTTCCAGGACGTAGCCGAGGGGACCGGTGTCGAGGGACCGGAACGTGGCCCCGCTGGTGGAGTGGGTCTTGGTGACCCAGCGGGCGGCGTGGATCTCATCGGCGAGGACGACGAGGCAGCCCTGCTCGCGGGCGGTCGGGGATGCGGCGGTCTGGATGGCGGCGAGGAGGTTGGCGGGCCCGTCCGCTCCGGCGAGGGTGGGGTTGCGCATCGCGCCGGTGACGATCAGGGGTTCGGGCCGGCGGTGCAGCAGGTCGAGCAGGTACGCGGTCTCCTCGATCGTGTCCGTGCCCTGGGTGACTACCACCCCGGTCGCACCCGTCTCGAGTTCGCGGGTGGCTGCGGCGGCAAGCTCGGCGATGTCGGAGAAGGTGAGTGAGGCACCCGGGCGGCGACGGAAGTCCACCACCTCGATCTCGATCCCGGTCTCGGCCAGTCCAGGCACGGCGTCGACGAGCTGACGGGCGGACAGCGTAGGGCCGACACCGTCGCCGTTGCTGCTGGTCATGGCGATGGTGCCGCCGAGGCCGAACACCACCACCCGCGGCACGGGCGTTCTCGAAGTCGAGGGCACGCAGGATCCTTCCGACGGTTACGGCTGTGGGCGGTGGTGCCCGGGGAGCCTATTACGGGAGAGCGCCGACGAAGCGACACGCCTGGTCGACGCCGTCAAGGGACAGCAGGCGACTGCGTGGCTCGGCCATCCCTGCCAGGCCATACTCGCCGAGTTCGGCGCACCGTCCCCGCAGCCAGGCCCAGTCGAGGTCTAGATAGTCGGCGAGGACGCACAGCCGGGAGCCTGCCGTGTCGGCGGCGATCACGGAATGGGCCCGCACATGCCCGACGGTGTCGCGGTACTCGGCCAGCGCGGACCGCTGATCGGTGACATCGACGTGCCAAACACCGTCCGCGCGGATCCAGCTCGCGACGATCGCCCGCCGCTGAGCCAGGACAAAGCCGGGCAAGGTGCCGTACTCGGCTTCGTCGGTGACCGCGACGTCGATGCCGAACGACTCCATCAACGCAACCGCCAGTAGCAGGAGGATCCGTTCCGACTCCGTCGACGCGGCTACGGCGGCCCGCGGCACGCAGAACATTCTCGTCGCCCGCTGGGAGCTGCTCGTGAACCGCGCCGCCGTCGTTTTTAGGTACCGGAACTTGTGCCCGAAGAGCAGCCAGGTGCTCGCCTCCTCGCCGTGCTGTTCCCGGGTCCAGAAGGTGGGGATCTCGGTGAGGCTGCCGGAGTGGCGGCTGATGTGGTCGGCGCAGAACGCGGAGCCGAGCCACAGCCGCGACACCGTGTCGAGGTCCTGGGCGACGTCGCCGCTGACGGCAGATCTGGGTAGGTGGTTGTATTCAGCGGCGCTGGTTCGGGAGGCGTCCAGTCGGGCGTCGTCCAGCAGCAGCGAATGATCGAGGTTCGCCACCGCCCACAACACCGCTCCGCTGATCGCGTCGAGCCGGTAGACGCGGGGGATGAGCAGACGGGCGTCCTCGCCGTTGTCGACCAGCCGGCGGGATGCCTGGCGGCTGTCCAACGCGAACAGCCCCTCGCCAGTGGGTGCGGTGACCCGTCCGGCGACGAGACGACGCTGCACGGGACGCTGCCACGACCGGCCCGCGTCGGCGCGGCGAATCGTGGCGAGGATCCGCCCATCGTCGATCGCCGGATACACCTCCACCTCTACCGGCACGCCGGGGAAGTACCGCCCACCCGGCGCGGTGAGGGTCTGGCCCCTGTCGTCGGCGTCTGGTGCCGGGTCCAGCAGGGACGTGATCGCCAACGACAGGTCCCCGTCTGGTCGTTCGTCCACGGCGCCCCGCTGGTGAAGCGTCACGAGACCGGAACCAGTTTGCTCCGCGGCGCTGGCTGCCTCGGCGGCTGCGCCCCACCGCGCACGCCGCGCAGCCTCGGCCTGCTCCGCCTGGTACTGCGCATCCAGTCGGCGGTAGGCGTCGTAGCCGCTGAGCAACGTGCCGCCCGCGTTCAACAGCGCGTCGCATTGCTGCCAGAAGACCCGGTCCACCATCTGTCGGCCAGCTTCCACGTTCGCCACTGTGCTCCGGGTGCTGTGCACCCTTTGAGCAATGTCTTTCTGCAGGAGACGCTGCGCGTTGCGTAGCTTGGCGAGCCTCCGGCCGAGCTCATGCTTCGCGTTCTGGAGCTGTTGCGGATCGATCATGGGTGGCCCTTCGATCGCGGTCAGTCCGCGCAGTGCAACCTGCCCTCGTCAATGATGGTCGACAGACGGCGACCCGACCTTAACTGATCGCAACGGCGCACGTCAGCCCAGCACACCGCGTCCGCTCGTCACGAAATGCTGGGACGGCCAACATCCAGCCGGGCGGAGTCGGCCAGCCTCCAGGAGCAGGCCCTCAAGACATCAGCGATGTCGAAGTTCATGTCGAAGGTGTTCGACATTGGTCAACGAGCGTTGGGTAGAGAGCTCCAGAGTGAACCTCACCACCCTGGAGCAGTGCAATGCCCGAACCGGAGACAAGTGCTCCCCGCTGACGGCGCGACAATTCGATGAACCACGACGCGGTGCGCGTCGCTGCGTACGAGCGCGAGACGGCCTTGATCCTGCATCGGGAGATCCGGGCGGCGATCCTCATCGACCCTGGCGGCGAGGGCAACTTCGACCTCCAGTTGCTCCAGGGTCGGCCGTAACGTGGCCCAGCGCATTTCAAGTCCTCAATGGAGGGGTCGATGCAATTTCGGCGGGTTCCTCATGGACATGGAGCAAGCGTCATCTCGGGCGCCATATTCAGGGGGAAGCGCCATCTTCGTTGAAAACCTACGAGTGTGTGTAGGTTCTCAATTGAGATGTCGGCGCTGAGCGCTCTGACCTGGGGCGTAGCCGCAATTTCGCACTGACTTGTCGGCGGTTTCTTCTCACCGAGATGGCGCTTTCCCTGGCCTCGACTAACTTCGCAGGATCGGTTGACGGTCACGCCGCTGGGAGGGGATGCCGTACGCGTCGCCTAGTACGACAGCCCGGGATCGTTATTTAGATGCCGGTTGATGGACGAGCTGTCTCGCGTCGGCGGTAGCGGCTGGCCCGTCGCGCATGGCGCGGACGCTGTCCCGCGCCTTCCGCCGGATGGGCTTGCCGGCCGCGTCGATCCACTACGAGGAGTTCAACTTCAGCTGATCCCGGCTGCGGGCATCCGTGCGATAGCGTGTGGCCCCATGGGATCCGTGGACTTGGTCTTGGCCGTCGTGGTCGCCGCGGCCAACCTGGCTCTCGCTGCCGTGCTGCTCGCCAGGAGCCGTGGCGGCACCGCGGTGCCCCGGATCTTCGGCCGTCCGCAGCCCTTCCCGCGCCTGCGGGCCGCGATGCACGCCTGCCTGGGGCTGGGGATGGGCGTCGGCTGGCTCGTCAAGGACATCTTCCCGCCCCACTCCACGGGCGACACAGTGCTGTTCAACGTGATAAGGATCCTGCTGGTGGCTGGCCTCGTCACCGCCCTGCTGGTCGCCTTCCAGCACGCGCGACCCATCCGTGACGAGGCGGCCCGCTAGTGTGCCGCGCCGGAAATTCGCCGTATATATTGTGCGAGTGATTCGAGGATCTCTTCTGCGGTCTTGTTCCAGGTGAATGGTCGGGGGTTGGTGTTCCAGTCCGTGATCCAGGCGCGGATGTCGGCTTCCAGGGCTTGGACGGATTTGTGGGCGCCGCGGCGGATCTTCTGTTCGGTGAGGAACCCGAACCAGCGTTCAACCTGGTTGATCCAGGAGGATCCGGTCGGAGTGAAGTGAGTTCCCCCTGCTTTGATGGAGCGGTTGATGTTCCCCGGGTTTCATGGAGACAACTGAAAATCTTGTGGCAGCCGCTGGGCGCAGCGTAGATGCCGAAGGGTGGCTGGACGAGTTCGACAATGGGTTCGCGGCGATCGCTGGACGGTTCGGGCGGGTGGAGCCGCGTCGGCAGGCGCGGGCGTTCTTGCTCGGCTTGCGCCTTCCGACAGTCTCCATCAGCCCCGAGGAAGCTCGCGACTACGTCGGCTGGCTCGGCGGCCTCTGGGCAGTCGACGGGCCCGCCTCGGCACAGATCACTCGTGACCTTCTCGGATGGCAACCTGCCGGCCCCGGACTGATCGCCGACCTCCAGCAGGGCCACTACTTCTCCTGAGTGCGGGCCGGCCATCGTGCGGGGACCGGCGACGAGATGGGTGTTCAGTCGCAGCCGAGTGTCTGCGACGTGCGTGGCCAGGCCTCTACTCGCTGGGAATCCGGGTAGACCACGTACGCCAGGTTGTCGGAGTCGCTCGGCGCCAACCACAGTTGCTGCCCGTCCGGGCCGGTGTAGTCGGTGTTGCGGGCATCAGCCGGCAACACGGTGCGCGGGGCATAGGTGGCGCGCACCTCCGCACCGAAGCGCCCTGCGGGATCCCTGACGTACTGCCGGTTCGCCGTTGCGCCGGCCCGCCCCGGCAGTGGCCACTTGACGTGCAGAAAGGTCACGTCCTGCCATCCACAGTGCTCCGCGCCCGCGTACGACTCGACGGCCTTGTTCTGGTCGGCGTCGTTGCTCCAGTAGGCCACTTCAGCGCCGCCCGAACCGCAGGCCGCGACGACGAGAGCGCCGCCGATCAGCGTCCAGAGTCTGGGCCACCTGGTTCCGAAGCCGGACACTCGACCCCCTTCACCGGTGAGCTGCCAGGTTTCTGACTCGCATACCCGCTACTTGTGGTCCAGCGTATCGAGCTGCGACCGTCCGGGCGTGCTTCGGCGTCGGGTCTGGATCGGGCCGCTGTCCGGCGTTCAGTGGGGAAACGCGCGGGGGATACGCGCTGAGGAGTTCGTCGCGGAACGCTCGGATGCGCGCGGCAGAGTTCATCACCACACAATGATCAACGGCGCCCATGTTCTCCGAAGCTCCCGTTGCCGACTGCGACCGACATCATTAGGCAGCGGGTCCGGCCCGATGCCGGTCCGCGACCACCGCGACACGCGCGCCACCACACAACGCGAGCGTCCACACCGGGACTACTCCGTGCCGTCCGCCGGCAGGCACTCCGGCAGCCCGAGCCGCGGAAACTGGTCGTCGTGGAACGTGACGATCTCGGTGATCACCCCGCCGGTGACGCGCAGGACGTCGATCGTCAGCGGCAGGTACGCGCCCTCCCGCTTCCGCCACAGGTAGAAGGCGACGGCCGGCTGCCGGTTGACGGCGGTGGGGACGGCGCGCAGGTGCTTCAGGCCCTCAAAGCCGCTCTCGACCCAGTCCTTCACCACCGCGTCGCGGCCGACGTGCAGACCCGGTGTGGGCGGCATCGAGCAGCGGACGTCGTCCCGCAGCAGTGCGGCGAGCCCGTCGATGTCCGTGGCCACGCTGGCGTCGGTGTAGCGGCGTACCAGCTCGCGCGTTCCGGCGTCCTCCTCACTGCCGGTCCAGTCCTGCCGTTCGGCGGGCAGGTGCTCCCGCATGGCGGCGCGGGCCCGCTGCAGCGCGCTGTTCACGGAGTTGACGGAGTCGCCGAGGAGCTCCGCGACGTCCTTCGCCGGCCAGCCGAGCACGTCCCGCAGGATCAGCACGGCTCGCGGGCGCGGCGCGAGGTGCTGGACTGCGACCAGGTACGCCAGCTCGATCGTCTTCCGCGCGACGGCTACGGTCTCCGGTTCGTCCGCGTCGCCCGCGGGCAGCTCGTCGAGCAGCCGATCCGGGTAGGGCTGCAGCCACAGCACCTCGCCGCCGGTCGCGGGCTCCGGGCGACGCTTGGCGAGCAGGTCCAGGCAGGCATTGGTGGCGATCCGATACAGCCAGGCCCGGAACGTCGACCGCCCCTCGAAGGTCTCCCGCCGCCGCCAGGCACGGAGGAACGTCTCCTGCACGGTGTCCTCGGCGTCCTCGAACGACCCGAGCATCCGGTAGCAGTGCACGTGCAGCTCCCGCCGGTGCCGCTCCGCCAGTCCCGAGAACGCCGGCTCGTCGACCTCGCCCAGCCCGGCTCCGCCCAGTTCCTCCAGCCGCGTATCCGCACCCATCACGTCATCCTTCCGTCTCGTCGTGTCCTGTCACAGGTGTGACGGGTGCGGGCGCGACAACTCATCACCAGGGTCATGCCCTCCGGGAACACGCGAGGCGTCCTCATCTCCCGCCGACGACGGGCGGTCCCCGACGACCGGTCAGCGGGGCGCGGGTCAGGCGCTGTTCGGGGCGGGTGGGGGCACTATCGTTCTGGCGTGCACATCCGTTTTGACGTCCCGGCCGATCCCGCCTACCCAGGGCGCGTGGCCGCCGCGCTCAGCAGTGTTCGGCTACGTAAGTACGGTTACATCGGCGCGGTGCTGGCCGTCGTCGGGGCGACCGGTTTCGCCGTCTCGCAGGGGTTCGCGTGGGGCGACAAGATCTCGCCGCTGTGCTTGGCGCTGGTCCTGGGCGGCCTGCTGTCGATGCTCTACGCGCCGTGGGTGCGGATGCGCGCGCGGCGCCGCTCCGGTCGCTACGCCGTCGAGGGCGCCTACGACATCACCGACGACAACATCATGATGCGCAGCGGCTCGGAGTCCGGCGGCATTGCCTGGGACGGGGTCGCCCAGGTGACGGAGACCCCGGAGTTCTGGATCGTGTACGTCGGCCGGATGCCGGCGACCGTGATCCCACGCCGATTGATGTCCGCCGAGGACGCCGAAACGCTGCGGGCCTACATGGCCAAACGTGGTCTACTCCAGTCTCGGTGACCTCATTTGCCACCGTACGAGCGCACTAGACGAGTAAGTCCTATCTCTGGTCAGTGGTCGTAGGCGATCAGGGACCTGGTCACGGGTTGGCCGGTGGTCCGGTTGTGCCAGATGGCGGCG
>NZ_JBITIH010000048.1:0-17716 GCF_044458865.1 Micromonospora sp. NPDC050417 | reverse complement strand
AAGCTGCAACGCAAGCCTGTAGAACAACTCCGCCAGAAGACCCGGAAACTCCTCACCATAAAACCACTTGAAAAACTGAGCAAGCCAATCCGGCATCCGAAGCAACGGCACGACACAACACCCCCACTCAGGACGGCCGGAGAAACTCGACGACGTTGCCCGCCAGCAACACGCCACAAGGGACAGAGACGCCGTCGTTCGAGGACGCGGTCGCCGGGCGCCGCACCGACACGGTCTTCGAGAACGGCACGAGCGGGTGATGCCGCGCAGCCGCGGCCGACCGTGGCACCACTGTGGAGGGCACCTCGACCGAGCACCCCGGCAGCTTGTCGACCAACAACCGCGCCATGAGCGCTTTCAGTGCGCGAAGGGAGACCGAGGCGATGTCGGCCGCAAGCGCGGACTCGATCGCGACCCAGCGACCGCCGACAATCGTCGACGTGGGGTATTCGACTCGAATCGTCGGATCTTCCAGTTCCGAGCCCAGCCGTTGGGGATACCCGCCGGCGACAACGAGGAAGGCCGACTCCCCGACGTACTCCTGACCGCCCACGGCAGCCGGGTAGGCCAGCGCCAGCTTGCGAGGTCTGTCCTCGTTCGTCCTGCCAGAATTCTCGCCGGTAAGCAGCAGCCTCAGAAAGCTGGCGACATTGTCGTCGGAAACCTCGACCGCCATGGCTTCAGACCGTCTCCCGCCGCACCCAATTGACAGAAGGTGCCGGGAGACGGCGACGGTGGCCTCGCCCCGTGAAACGCGGGGCAAACTCCGGACGCTTCACCGGGTGGCAGAGATCGGGCGGAGACGGCTCTCGACAGCGGGCATGGCAGACATGCTGAGTGGTGCCCAGAAACGGTTACCCGTCCAATAGTGAACGACGTCACAACAGACGGTAAAGGAACAGACAGTTCGACTCAATACGGCGAAACCGCAGTGCTGAGGACTCGTCGGCCAGTCCACGCAACCGTGGCACCTCGACGCGGTGAGGCGTGCCCGGACCCGCGAACAGACCAACAGGTAAGGCAACCGGGATGCCACTCGCGCCCGACGCCGGGTAACGCCGACCCGCGGCATGCCGGGAACAAGTTGAGCCCGCCGAGGGTGACCTCACCAGGCCTGCACACGGAACGATGACTCGAACGTCGTAGCCGACCTCAGCCCGCTCAGGGTCTAACCCCGGCAAGGGTGTCGCCACCGGACGCCCAGGAGTCCGGCGGACCGCCAGGGATTGATGGCGTGGACCGAACCGGTGCAGGGGGGCTGCGCCGGGTCTGGCCGGCCCACGCTCCGCCTAGCGACTCAATCGGTTCCTCAGTCGCCGTCGATCGGACCGATGGCCGCGCGGAGTGCCCGGAGCGCGTAGTGTGCCCGGGATTTCACGGTCCCCTCCAGGATGCCGAGCCGCGCGGCGGCCTCCTCGGTCGAGCGCCCAAGGAGGTACAGCTCGACCAGCACAGCCCGATGGGCGGGGGTGAGCTTGGGCAGCGCACGGCGTATGGTCTGCGCGGCCACCACGCCCTCGGTGGGATCGGCGCTCCCCGCGAGTTGCTCCAAGTCGTTCACCCCGACCTCGGTCGGTCGGGCCTGCCTCGCGCGCGCCGCGTCGATGGCGATCCGCCGAGCCACCGTGAACAACCAACGCCGCAACGCTTCCTGCTCTGTCGGCAACTTGTCCCGGTGACGCCACGCCTGCAACATGGTGTCCTGCAACAAATCCTCGGCCAGGCGCCAATCGCCCCAGGCCAGCCGCAGCAAGAACCGGTAGAGCGGTCCCGCGTGCTCGGTGTACAGGGCCTGCATTCGGGACTCAGCCAGCCAGGTATTGGCCGAGCAGTCGTCATCGGAATCGACTGGAGCGGATCGACTCACCCCGCAGATATTGAAAGCCACGAGTAACGAACCATCCCCAGGTACGGCGCCGGCCGCCCGTTACGAGCGACTTGGTAAAGCATACGGTTGCTCCGGGTAGGTCGAGCAGGCGGGAAGACAAGTTGTGGTTGCGGCGACACCCCCGTAACGCAATCAAGCCTTAGCGGTTACCGCCGGTGTGACATCCTCTATGAGAAGGGTCCGAAGTTGCTCGACGGTCGGCGTACCGAGCGTACGTAGCCGGCCCGCCTGACGTGTGATGGTGTCCTCCAAAAGCTGTCGCGCGTACCGTCCATTACCAAATGTTCGCCCTCTTGGCACCTGCTCGAAATGCTCCCGCAACGCAATAAGCGTAGTGCCCGGGCACTCATATCCGTTGGCCGAGGCAAGTCCCTGGAAAATCGCCACAAGTTCGTCGGCGCTGTAATGGGTGAAGTGGATTCGGCGCGAGAAACGAGACGCCAGGCCCGCGTTCGCGGCCAGGAACGCCTCGATTTCCTCCTCGTACCCGGCCGCGATGACCACCACCTCGTCGCGGTGGTCCTCCATCAGCTTGACCAGGGTGTCGATCGCCTCCCGGCCGAAGTCCTGCCGGGCGTCTGGCGGCGCCAGGGTGTACGCCTCGTCAATGAACAGCACCCCGCCCCGGGCCCGCTCGAACGCTTCCCGGGTGCGCTGGGCAGTGTGTCCGATGTACTCGCCGACCAGGTCGGCCCGCGCCACCTCGACCAGTTGACCGCCGGAGAGCACGCCGAGGGCGGTCAGCAACTGACCGTACAGCCGGGCGACGGTGGTCTTGCCGGTACCGGGTGGCCCGGAGAAGACCACGTGCCGGGAGATCGCCGGTGCCGGGAGTCCCGCGCTCACCCGGGCCCGGATGGTGGCCAACAGGTCAATCAGGTCGGAAACCTCCCGCTTCACCCCGCCCAATCCGATCATGGCGTGCAGCCGGCCGAGCAACTTGTCGACCTCGTCCGCCTGAGCCTCACCGGCCTGCGCCCCGCCCGCCACGGAGGCGCCGAGGTCCTGGGGCAGCAGCTGAGCCAACTCCACGCCGTCCGACGAGACCGCCTGCGAGAGCCGGAACGCCTGCCGTCCGATCATCTCCTCGAACACCTTGCGGGCCACCCGGGCGTTGCCGAAGTTCGCGTCCCGGACCATCCCGTCGAACAGGCGGGTCAACGCCAGCCGGGTGTCGTACTCCAGCGAGTAGTGGTGGGTGCTGCACATCCGCTCGACGATGGTGACCAGTTCCTCGGTGGAGTAACTCTCGAACTCCACCGACTTGGAAAACCGGGAGGCGAGTCCCGGGTTGGAGTCCAGGAACTGCCGCATCTGCACCGAGTAGCCGGCGACGATCACCACGATCTCGTCGCGGTGGTCCTCCATCAGCTTGACCAGGGTGTCGATCGCCTCCCGGCCGAAGTCGTGCCCACCACCGCCTCCGTCCACAGGGGACAGGGTGTACGCCTCGTCGAGGAAGAGCACTCCGCCACGTGCCTCGTTGAACTTCTCCGTGGTCTTCACCGCCGTACCGCCGATGTGCTCGGCGACCAGGTCGGCCCGGGCAACCTCGACCATCTGACCCGTGCTCAACACACCGAGCGCGGCAAGAATGCGCCCGTACAGCCGGGCGACCGTGGTCTTACCAGTGCCTGGGGCACCGGCGAAGACCATGTGCCGGGACATCGGCGGCGCCGGCAGGCCGGCGGCGGCCCGCCGCTGGCTGACCCGGTGCAGGCCGACCAGCGTCGCCACCTCGTGCTTGACTCCGGCGAGCCCGACCAACGCGTCCAACTCCGCCAGCAGCGGAGTGGCGGGATCGGCCGGCGGCCCGTCTCCCGGCCCGCCGTCGGCCGGCACCATCGCCGCGAACGGTAGAGCCGCCTCTCCGGCGAAGTTACCGCCGCCGGGAGGACCGGCCGGCGTGGGATTGGCTGACCGGCCGCCGCCCGGGCCACTCGGCCGGACGGCGTTACCGCCGTTGCCGACCATCGTGGTCGTTTCCACCTGGACCGGCTTGACCGTATCCCGGACAAGCCCCTCTCCCACGTTCTCGAGCAGCTCGCACCCGCTCACCCGACCGGACGAACCGGCGGCGAACCGCACCCCCGGGCCGCCGCTGCCGCGCACGCGGGAACGGGTCAAGGTGAGGTTCCCCTCCCGCTGCACCAGAATCCCGACCTTACGGGCGCCGCTGACGTCCGATCCGGTGACCGTCGCCGTACCCTCGACCTGTAGCCCGACCCCGCAGCCGTGGATGACCGCCTGGTCTGCGATGAGTGTCGTCCCGGCCTCGACCAGGAACCCACCGGCCGCGCACCGTTCGATCCGCACCTGCCGAACCACCGGCCGAGCCTGGCCGAGCAGTCGTACCCCGAATTCCCGGACGTCCTCGATCACACAGTCCTCGACCACCGGCGCGGCCGACCCGCCGACCACGAGTCCGGTTGGCCCACCGTGCACCGTTACCCTGCGCAACGTGCCCGTCGCCTCGGCCTGGAACAACAGCGCGCCGGCCGGTCCGCCAGTCACCCGGCCACCCTCGACCAGCGGCGTGGCCGACCCGGTAACCGCGATCGCCGCCGCCTCGGTACCGTCGATTTTTCCATCGATGAACGCGCCGGTGGCCCGATCGAGCACGAGCAGTCCGTGGCCCGTGACACCTTGTATCTGGCAGTCCCGCAGCACCGGGTCGGCGGTGCCGGACAGGATCACCCCGTGCCCCCCGACGGTACGGATCTCGCACTCCTCCAGGGTCGGCCGGCCGCCGGTGACCACCACGCCGGACCCTGGCAGGTCAAGCAGTCGGCTGCGGACCACGTGGAGCGCCCCGTCCTCCTCGACCGTCACCGCTGAGCCGTCGACCGCGGTGATCTCGCAGTCCTCGATGGTGCCTCGCCCACCCCTGGTGCACAGCACGCCGGTGCCCCGAATGTCAGTGAACGTACAGCCTCGTAGGACCGGGTCGGCGCCGCCGACGATGACCGCACCGGCGCTGCCCGTCTCCCGGACCGTGGTGGCGCTGACCGTACCGCCGGCGTCTCGGTCGAACAGGAAACCAGCGCCCTCCGGGTTGCTGACCTGACAGTCGCGCATCTCCACCCGGCCGCCGGGCACGTGCACCGCGACGATCCCCCGTCCGGTGACCGCGCACCCGATCGCGTGCAGGGTGCCTCGCCCCACCTGCACCGCGGGCAGGTCGGCGGCGCCGCCGCGCACGCTCAGCCCGCGCAACGTCACATTGCCGCCACCAACGAAGACGGCCACCCCGTCACCGCCGTCGATGGTCACCGTGCCCGGGCCTTCCTCGGCGACCACCGTCACGTCCCCGGACAGCCGCAACTGCTCCCGGTAGGTGCCCGGCTGCACGGCGATCACGGCGCCGGGACCGGCCGCCGCCAACGCCGCGGCGATGCTCGGCAGGCAACCCGGCTCGGTCTGGGACACCAGAAGCATCTGGTTGCTCAAGCTCGTCCATCCTCAATCGCCGTGACAGCGCCGGCGGCCGCCGGCACGGGGAAGGGTCGGCCCGCGTCATCCAGGCCGGGTGCGAACGCGAGCGGTACGGAGGCGCCACCAGCCGACGTGCCGCCCTGGCCTGCGGCACGCAACCGCTCCAGGATCCGCTCGGCACTGTCCCGCCCGCCCCGGTGGGAAGCGGCAAGATCCCGCAACAGGACCCGTACCGCCTGGTCGGGGGCCTCGTCGTCGACCGCGAGCACCTGGAACCGGCTGACCGGCGGGAAGATCGCCGAGGCCCGGCCATCGCTGTCCAGGTCGTCCAGCCGGCGGGCGCTCACCGACCAGATGGCGAACCGCACGCCGGTCGCCCCGGCGCCCGTCCCGTCGGCCAGATCGACGTCCACGAAGGCGGGCTCGACCAGCACATCACCGGGCCGGTATCCGACGGCCAGCCGCCGGTCGGCGGGCCCCGCCCGGAAGACCGGGCCCAGTACCGACGGCAACCGGCGCAGCCCGTACGCGGCGCAGCGGGCCACCAACGCGAGCCGGTCAACCTCGGAATCCGGGCCGCCGCCGCGCAGGACCTGGTTCACCAGGTCACGTTCGTGGTCGTGGTACGCCCGGAGCGCGACCAGCCCGGCGGTGAGTGCGCCCGAGGCGCCGGCCACGGCCCGCAGTCCGGGTGACTGTGCCAGGGTCCGGGCCACCACCCGGGCGTGCGCGTCGTACCGGCCGCCGAGCGCCTGGCGCAGCGCTGTCCGGTCGGCAACCGCCCGGTCGATGTCGGCCTCGTCCAGCCAGCGAGGCGGCGGCCCGGGCGGCGACGCCGCTGGTTCCGGAATTCGGTCGGCCGTGGTCATGCCGGTAGCTGGGGCTTCCGGCTGGCTCACCGGGGGCGGGGCGATGACAGTGACCGGGGGTGGCACGGCGAGTACGGTAGCCATCCCGGTGACCGTGGCCACGAGGCCCGATCCCTCTGGCCGCCAGTCAGGAACGGCGGACGGCAACTGCTCGGGTCGGCCGAGTGCCGGGGCCACCGATTCGTCGGGGTTTCCGGCGTCGATGGTGCCAGCCGGACCGGTCGGGGCACTCCGAGCGGTCGGGGCGGTCCCCTGAACCGGTAGCGGCTGCTGCCCCGCCACGTCTGCGGCCATACCCGCAGTGGCGGCGTCGGGCGCGCTGGCCGGCGCGGTGCCGGGCAACGCCGGGCCGGCGGTCGGTCGTCCCGCGTCCCGCGACGGGATGGCGGGTACCGGTGACGTCTCGCCGATCGGGGCGAGCCGTGCCGCCGTGGTCCAGCGTTCGGGCGCGAGCAGCGCGACGATCTCCGGATCGAGCGGAGTAGGAACCGGTGCCGGCACCGCCGAACTCGGCGCGGGCTGGACCGGCTGGGCCAGGGCGGCGGACAGATCCACCGCAGCGGCCAACGCAACCGGTCTGGCCGGCACTGCGGCGACGGGCGGGGCGGTACGAGGTCCGCTCGGGACTCCCCAGCGGCCCGCCGCCGATGGTCGGGGCGGCAGCACGGGCCCGATGACCTGCCAGCGGCGCGACGCACGCGGTCTACCTGGCGCTGCCAGACTCCAGCGGCGGAAGGTGCCGGCGGTCTGGAGCAGCCCGGTGGCGGTGCGGCTGATCTCACCGTCGGCCACGTACACCGGTACCCCGAGCGCATTCACGAGGCCGCCGAAGAGCAGGTCGGCGGCGGTCCTGCGCACTGGTACGCCGTACGTGGCAAGCACCACCGGTCGCGGGTCGCCCGCCCGACAGAAGTCGATCAGTGTCGCCAGTGCGCGGGGTGCCACGGGCCGACCGTCCACCCGAAAGCCCGTGACGTCCACCATGATCTCGACCACGAAGCCGGCCAGGACCCGACCGTTACCCACCACCGGTTCACCGGCGAACGACCAGCCCGCGGCGGTGCGTACGCCCGGCACCGAGTCCCGCGTACCGGCGGAGGCCGGTGGATCCGCCGGTACGTCGCGCCCGGGCCGGGACACGGGCCGGACCGGCAGCCAGACGCGGGACGGACGCCGCGCCGGCAGGTCGACAAACCCGCCGTGCGGAAGGGAGAGCACGGACCGCCAGCCCCTACCGGCCAACACCTCCACCGCCGGCAACGACGGGACCTGGACCGGTGGCGGTGGAGGAACCGACGGCAGCACCGGTGGCGGTGGAGGAATCGACGGCAGCACCGGTGGCGGTGGAGGAATCGACGGCAGCACCGGTGGTGGTGGAGGAGGAGGAGGGAGTGGCCACAGGGGCTCAGTCCGGGTCGGGGCATCCGGGGCCGACACCGCCCACGGCGCAGGGTGAAGCATGACACCCGCCGGAACCGCCAGCTCGGTCAACGGGAACGCGACCTCCTGACCGATCCAGTCGGCCAGTTTCCGCACCTCGGTGCCGGGTTCGATGGACTGGTCGTACGGTCCGAGCGGTACCAGCCGGACCCCGGCTGCGACCCCGCCGAGATGTTCGGCCAACACCTCCAGCAACAGTTCGAACAGATCCGGCCGCCCGGTGACCGACGGGGCGATCAACACCGCTCGCCGCCCGGCCTCGGTGGGCAGGGAGGCGGCCAGTGCGAGCATCGGCGTACGCGGGTCCACCATGGTACGCAGCGCCAGCGTGTCCCTGACGGACTCCACGATGACGGCCGGAACCGGCTGCTCGCCTCCCGTACGGGACATTGCGCGGACCTCCTTCCCGCGGGCGATCAGGAACGCACGCGTCGGGTGAACAGTGCTCAGCCCTTCGCCGTGCCGGTGTGCCAGAGCCCTCTGCCACCAATCGAGATGGTCACGTTGCCGTCTGCCTGCAGCACCAGGATGGCCCCGTTGTTACCGGCGGTGCCGGAACTCCAGATCGTCACGTTGGACTTGGTGTAGAGCACCAGGTGGCCGTCGTTCTGGAAGACCAGGTGATGTCCGCCCTTGCCGCCGGTACGGGTCTGCCAGACCAACGTGCCCTGGTCGTAAAGAAGCACGTTACCGTCGTCGGCCAGCACAAAATTGAGCCGGTTGGTACGCCAGGACTGGTTGAGTTGGAGCACCGACGTGCCCTGCACCACCAGAGTCTGCCAGTCCGGCTTCGGCGGGGACGTGGTGGGGACCGTCTGCGGTGGCCGGGACGGGGAGGTGCCACCGGGGGTGTTCCCTCTCGGGGAGGTACCACCAGGGGTGTTTCCTCCCGGGGTGTTCCCTCCGGGAGTGTTACCGCCGCCAGGCTGTGCCGTGGGGGTGGTCGGCTTCACTCCGGGACGCGGCGTCGAGGTAGGGCTCGGCGCACCGGCCGGCTTGCCGCCCAGCCTCGGGTCCTGTTGGTAGTGGCCGACGTACCCGGTCACCAGACTGATGTAGTCACGGAGTCCCGCGTCGTCGGGTACCCCGCCGGCCCGCCGCACCGCATCCGGGCCGACGCGGAACGCAGCCAGCGCCAACGGGTACGGGTCCTTCTCCATCCCGGACAGTTCGCCCACGAGGGCGCACATCGTCAAGCCGAGGCTCGGGATGGCCACGCTCGGGTCCCACGGCGAGGTAGTGGTGGGCGACGGGGCGTACCGGGCCCAGACCTGGGGGTTGAACTGGGCGATCCCCTGCGCGGAGTGTGCACCGAGCAGGTTCGGGTTGAAGCCGGAGGAGGCCATCAACTGCGCCGCGACCCGGCCCGGGGAGAGCGCCGCGCACGATCGACCAGCCGCGAGTACCGCGGCCAGGTAGACGTCCGGCACTGGTTTGGCATCGGTCCCCGAGCTGGGTACCACGCCGATCGGGCCGGTCGGTTCACCCGAGCTGGTCCCGGTTCCGGGCCGACGGGCGTACCAGGCCGCGTAGCCGGAGACCTGGTTGACGTACCCGCTGGCCGCCTGCGGTACTCCCTTGGCAGCACGTACCGCCTCGACGCCGGAGTGGTACGCGCCCAGCCCCAGCCGCCACAGGTCGCCGCCGAGCCCAGCCTGCCGTACCTGGCCGACCAGGTCGCAGGTGAGATGGGCGAGCGCGGTGATGTTCGCGGCCGGATCGCTGCGCTGGGATGTCGGGGTGGGCTTCCACTTGTCCCACGCCGCGTCGGTGAGACCCGCCACCTCGGTGCCGCCGTTGGTGGCCTTCGTGTTCGCGTCGAAACCGGAGGCGGCCATCAGCTGGCCGGCGAGCCGGGCCGGAGTGAGGACGGGACAGGCGTGTGCCGCCGCCGCGATCGCCTCGACCTGGCCGGCCGGTACCGGTCGACCGGCGAGTGGGGCGTCCTGCGCGGTGGCGGTACCGAACCCGGCGCTGGCCACGACGCCGGTCCCGCCGAGCAGCACGATCAGGACCCCGACGGCGACCCAGCGTCGCAGCGGGGAATCCAGCCGGTCCAGCCCACGCCGGGGTAGCTCCCAGATCCGTCGCGTACGGTCGGAGGCCACGAGCCGGTGTCGAAGCCGTCGGTAGACCCCACCGGCGGGCGTGATACCCACAGTTCAATCTCCCTCAGCCGGGTTCGGTTACACGACGGCTCACGGGCATGGCTGGTTCAACAAACCGGCAAGCTATTTTGCGGGTTTTGTCGCCGCGTCCGCGCCGCCGAGTTCCTCCCCGCCCACGCTGGCCTCCGGCTCGCCGTCCTCGGCGGAGGCGACCTGGTCCGCGACCGGAGCGTAGAGAACGGACAGTGCCCGGTGTAGCGCCACCGCGTCGACCTCGGGCGGCAGGTAGTGGTTGGTCCGGATCGCGTCCAGGAGGTCAGGGTCCGGAGCCAGCCCGTACTTCCGCAGGTAGTAGGCGGCGGCGTCGGCCCAGATCCAGTGACCGTCGGTGAAGAACCCGGCCGGTACCACCTCGCCGGCGTCCGCGTCCACCACGTCCCGATCGCGGGCCGGGGTGATCAACAGCGGCGCTCCCTCGGCCAGATAGCCCAACACCCGGTCGCGTTCGTCACCGTCGAGCCGAGGGTGGTCGGGCGCGAAGCCGGGCCCACGCTCCGGGTCGAACGTGTCGTACACGCCGGCGACGAGCGGCATGACCGGCGGAGCGGCGGTCCAGAGCAAGGTGGAGAAGCCGAGCGCGGTGCGCTGGTACGCCGGTAGGTTGTCCGGGCTGAAGAACGCCTCGACCTGCGGATCCGTCTCGCCAGCGAGTTCCAGAGCGTCCTGGACACGGGCGGCGAGCGCGGGCAGAGCCGCCTCGTCACCGCCCTGGAGCAGGTAGATCCGGCGCGGGGGCGGCCACTGTGTGTCGATGGCCGGGAACCGCCAGACGCGCCACAGGGCGGTCACCGCCATGCCATCGGCGAATTGTTCCGCTACCGCCGCTACCGCCACCTGGTCGACTCCGTCCGCGGCGCCGGGCCCGTCGTACGGCACCGTCAGGTCGATGCTGTACGGCACCGCGTCACCGTGCTCGGCCAACTCTTCCGGGCTGACCGGGGCCAGCCCGTAGGGCGGCAGCGGGTCGGTGGCCGCACGTTCGAGGTCGGCGAGCGCCTCGGTGTCTTCACCAGCCTCGGCGAGGGCGTCGGAGAGCAGGGCCACGTCGGCCTCCGTCATCGCCAGCCGGCCGGCGAGCGCGGCGAAGACCACCGCTTGGGCGATATCCACGAACTCGCCCTCGCTGAGCCAACGGCGGGACGCGGTGATCAGCTCGTCCGGCAGCCGGCCGGACATCCGCAGCAACAACTGGTGGAAGGCGGCGGACTGGTCGCTGGGCACTCCTACCGCCGTGGTCATGGCGTTGTCCTTTCCATGCGCAACATGTCGACTCGACGCCCGGTCGCGCCGTTGGGTCGGACATTTTGACGACGGCTGCGGCGGCCGTCCAGTTCAATTCGGCGGTGGGCACAGCCGTCAGGCCCCACCGTCTCCCCTGCTGGGTACGCCGCCAGGTCACGGCAGTACGGTGCATCGCCACCGCCATCCAGCACCGCCGGAGTGTACGAGACGGCGCGTAGGTGCTCCAGCAGCACGGGTCGGCCAGAACCGCGTCGAACAGCAGGCGCCCGGTGGGGGCGTCGTCCGGCCAGACCCCGCCACTGTCGGTTCGCATCAGTTGGGTCACGGAGAGTGTCTGCGCCGACCACAGCTAGTGCGGGGCCCGTCGCTTTCCGCACTGTCGAGCAGGGCGGCGTCGCTGCCAGGGCGTGGGCAGCTCCGACAGGGGCAACGGCGGGTAGCCACGCTTGGCGGCGTAGCTGTCAAGACCCCGTCAGGTCCTGATCCACCAGGACCTGGACCTCGGATGGATCGCAAACCCTTCCTCGTCTCGTCGTAGTGCATCCGATCGCCCCCGTGCCGAGCGACCGAACGGTTAAGGCTCTTGACGGAATCGTGCGGCTGGACCGGCGGACAGCGTCGGATGCGACAACGCCGCCTAGAAACTGCTACCGGTCACCATCACACCCGACCCGGCAACCTGCCCAGAATCATCAACTTCCACCAGGCCACCACGGTCGTTCACCACGGCCCACAACGGCGCCGCCGACCACCGATCCGACTCGGACGCCATGTTCCCGAGAGCCACATCGTCCACCCCGGCAAACCTGACCCGGGTATACGGGCTCGAACCTTGCTCAGTATGGGTCTCCACCCACCAGACATGCCCATCCAGACCACGATGGGCAATCACCACATGTCGCTGATCATCCGGCCGAGCCACCCACACCACTGCGGACGTGCCGAATCCCAGTCCAGCCAGGTCCACAAGCCGAATCGGAGCGAAGCGGCCTCCCAACCGAGCCGCCAACCACGCCGGCGAGTCCGAACCCTCTCGTGGCACCGACCCTACGCCCAGCCGGTCCAACACCACTCCCACCCGCGAGACACGATCCGTCTCCCCTTGCTCCCACGCCGGCAAGGTCGCTACCGCTGCCGCCAACCCAGCCCCCACACCCAGCGGCCCAGAAACATCCATTCCGTACGCCGACGGCGCCACTGGCGCAACCGGAGACGGCAAACCCCCCGGCTGCCGGGCCTGCCCGCCCGGCATCCAGACCAGTTGCCCTCGCCCAGACGATCCGACCTCCATCGACTCGCCCACGCCCAACCCGGCACCCGCCGGCACCGTCGTGAACTCGTCGTCCCGGGGGGTACGGCCGGAATGCTCGTCCAGACCAGACGCGACCAGCTCGGTGAACTCGCCAGCCGGGCCCGCACCGCTCAAGCCGTAACCGGAACCGTCACCAGACGGTGGCCCGGAATAAGGGCCCGGCGGAGGGCCGGTCGGTGTTTGACCGCCGTCCGGGATGGTGTCGCTGATGGCGTCGACGTGCCAGTCGGTCACCGACTCCACCGGGGCGTCAGACGACGCGACGTCCCCGTCGCTCGACTCGGACCGGGTCGGGTCGACCTCGGTCAACACCTCCAACGGGCGCCCGTCGGACCCGTGACCCCAACTCATCCGGAACTGGGTACCCGCCCGGACGACCAACTGTCCAGGCGCGACAACGACCGCCGATTGCGCCTCCACCAGCACCACACGCGTGTTGGCGGGAGTGGCCGACGAAGCGGTCATCACGAGCGGAAACGGCACGGTGACCCGAATCTGCCTGCTGAACGGATTCGTGTCGGCGTCGTCGAGCAGATCAGACGGCATCCGCATCTCGGCCGTGGCCGCCGCCGTCGGTAGCGTGCGCGTCGCCAGCGTCGTGCCCACCAACGCCGCGGTGATGCTCGCCGGAACGTCTCGCTCGAACAGATCCACCCCGGTCGTCGTCGGGTCCCTCCTGACGTAGTCCGTCACGGCGTCATCCACCGTGTAGGTGTCAGCGGTGCCGGATGTCAAACCTGCGGTCGTCCCACCCAGGTAGCCGGCGGCGACCGCCAGCGCCGCGTCCTGCGGGTCCGACCCCGGCTGGGTCACCAACCGTAGCGGGTCATCAGCCAACTCGTATCGGGACACCAGATCAGCGACCGCCTCCGCCCGCGCCTGCTCGTCCCGTACCTGGGCGTACCAGGACCGGACCTGCTCCGGGTCGGCGAGCACCCGGTCCAGCGATGCCATCCGGTCCACGTACGCACCGGCGTAGTCGAACCGGCCGTCGACCAACCGCAACCGCCCATCCGGGGTTTCCGCGAAATGGTGATCGAGGTGCCGTCTTCCGTTCTGAACCGACTCGTCCTCCCTTGGCTGGTAGCTGGCGTGTCGGGTGTACGAGGAGAAGTCGGCCTGGTAGTACTGGTGCGCGGCCCGGTACATCTGCTGGATCCGAGCGACGTCACGGTCGGACAACGGGCCGTCCACCGTGTCCCGGCCGTCCACCTCGAACGCGAGCCGGGCGATGTACGAGAACACCTCCTGCGGCCCGTGCCGATCCCGCAGGTAGAACCCGAACGGATCCGAGTCCACCAGACCAAGCACCAGCCGCAGATCCGAAGCGTCACCGAACAGCGGTGCGTACCGCCGGATCAGCTCGACCGCGAGAATGTGTTCCGGCTCCGCGTCGTGCCGGTCCCGGCTGTCGCCGTACTGCCGCTTGGAATTGATCTTGTCGATGTCGTGGAACAGGATCGCCTTCGCGATCACCGCCGTGCGCGGGTTGCGATCCGCCTCGGTCAGCACGCGGTACTGGCCCAGCGCCATCTGCACGTGCTCGTCGTACAGAAGGTCCAGGCCGACCACCGCGAACTCGTCGAACCGCGTGGCCAACTCCGGCAACGCCACCTGGATCCGGTCGACCATGCGCAGCACCGCGGCCGGCTCGTTGCCGTGCCACAGCTCATCCAGTTCGGCACCCAACAGGCGGAGCTGTTCGTCGCGATCCTCGGCCCGCAGACGCAGGGACGCGAAGTCGTCGACCCGCACCTCGTCGGTGATGGTCAGATCCCGCCGGAGCCGCTCGTGCTCCTGGACCAGGGTGTGCGCGATCGCCGCCTGCGTCGCCCACGGCTCAACCACCCCGGTCATGAACTGCGCGGCGTCGCTCCCGTGAGCGTGAGCGATCCCGTGCGCGGTGAGGAAGTCGTCCAACGCCTGGCGGCGATGGTAGAACGCGACCGGTTCATCGCCTTCGGTCAACGCGTGACGGCGTCGGTCGAACTCCTGCTGCTGGGACTGCCACCAGGTCACCAACAGCCCACGCAGCTCAGCCGCGACCCTGGCCGGCCGCGCCGCGTCGACCGCGCCCTCCTGCACTTCCGAGATAGTGGGCCACGGGTCGTACTCCGGGCCGAGTTCACGCTCCGGCACACCCAACCGCTCCCGCAGAACTCCCAGCGACTCCACCACCCCAGCGGACCCGGCCTGAGGGCCGACACTCGGCAACGAACGCGGGTGATCGGTGTAGGTCCGCAACGAACCAGCCACCGCGTGCGCGGCGAGTTGTTCACCGGCCCGATCGAGCGGCACCGCGAACACGTTCGGCTCCAACTCGCCGCGGATACTCGTCACGCCGGTCAGATCCCCGCCCCACGCCGGGACACCTACCGCGCTCCGGCTGAGGGACTCGTAGGCCGGCAACGGCAGCAGGAACGACCGCACCAGCGGCGCCGACTCGTTACCCTCCGGCAGCCCGAGGCTGCGCTGGTAATGGGTCATCGCCCCGACCAGCTTGAGCGCCGCCAGCGGCCGGCCACCGATGACCGTCAACGGCCGGTCACGCTCGCCCTCGGCGAACACGATCCTGCCCGACTCGGGATCCTGCGCGACGTCGGCCACATCAGCCCAGGCGCGCCCCGTGTCGGGGTCGCCGCCGTACAGGTTCTGCCGGTTCGACACCACCGTGTAGACCCGCACATGCGGCAACCCGCCGTGGTACTCGACCTCGAACTCGCCCCGGTGCACCAGCTCCGGCAACTCGCTCCTGCCGTCATGCGGCCCGTCGTACCCCGGACGGCTCGACACCACGATCGGCACCGGCGCCACCGACCCCGGACCCTCGGCGGCCGGACCCTCGGCGGCCGGCACCACCCGGGCCGCCGGCCACACCTCGGCGGCGAGCGCGTCTACCCTCTCCTGTGAATACCCGGGGTTCGTCCAGACCTCGACCAGGTTGTCGTCAGCGCCCTTCGCGTAGGCCCGCACGATGAATTCGGACCGGATCCCGCCCGGGAAGACCACTTCCTGCTGATGAGTGATGACGTATCTGCGCTGGGTGGCGTTCAGATCGATGCCGCCCGGCGCATCAATTTCATACACGTAGCCGTCGCCAGCGTGGAAATTAGCCGCAAACGACGCCGACCGGCTGGTCGCCACCAGGGCGGACGTGTTGTAGAACAGCGTGTATCGGAAGAGGTCTTCCGGAAGGTTGTTGTTCCACGACGCGAAGCCGCCACTTGCGAGGATCGTCTCTGGCTTCCGCTGGTCGTGCCGGTAGAGCGGGTGCCGGTCGGTCCGCCACATCATCACATCGCGCCCGTCCGAGTGCTCAGCGATCTGCAGCTCATCGAGGTTGATGTCCCGACGGAGCGCGACCGCGAACGGATCGGTGGGCGGATCGGCCGAGACCCGGCGCGGCAGACCATCTTCAGTGGCCTTGAGGCGGTGCGTGGGGTCGCTTCCGTTGCCGTACCAGATCGGGTCATCGTCGAGGTAGGGAATCCGGGTCCAGGACAACGCGGACTCGTCCAATAGCTTGGTCAGGCGGTCAGCCTGGCGAACCAGATCGGCGCCATCAACAAACACACCGCCGCGCTCCACCCTGCGCAGGTGAGCGCGAAGACCGGCAGCCTGTTGCAGTGCGGCGGACCAGTTCGCGAGCGGCCCGCGCCACCCACCGACATCCGCCAAGACGTCACCGCCGGCATCGGCGACGAAGGCGAACCGATAAAGAAGATTCCACACCGCCCCGTCGAACCTGCCGAACATCATGGGCATCGACGCCTCGGTCGTGGGCGTGGTCATCAACTGATCCCGCAGCCCGCGCAGCTCGGTCAGACTCCGCCGCACCATTGTCTCGAAGACAGGCGGGCGAGTGGTGGGACTCGCCGCCAGGGACTCATCCTCCTGCGACTCGATGCCGTCGATGTGCACGTCGATTCGATACGAAAGCACGCCGCCCGGATCCGACCAATTCTGCATGGGGCCACGCTCTTCGGGTTCGGCAATAACCAAAGACTCGGCCAGCCAGTCCCGCGATTCAATGAGATCCGCCTCATTCTCGACCAGGTCAGGCCGTGCCCGCAACGCCCGATCCAGCGAATCCGCCAGTCCCCCGATCAACTCTTGCCGGACCTGCTCAGCAACCTCGATCGGCTCCCAACCCCACCTCCGATGATCCGGCGGCTGGGGATACATGGTGAACCGCACTGACGGCCGCTCCCCGTCAATCTGGGTAACCACGTACCTGGCCAGATCGTCGCCGATGCCGGAGATTCCATCGAGTACCGGTTCGAGATTCCACTGCCCTTTCGGGAACGAAAGGGCATACCACCCGGTATCCATCTTCAGCACGCTGGGCGCGAAGTACGTTGGTTGCGGGTCCCCCGCATTGCCCGGGACAGGTCCCGCTCCTGGCAGTTCCTCCGCTCCGGCCCACTCAAGGATGTAGTCACGCCGCTCGATGAGCAGCCGGGCTACCTCGGGGTCGAGACCGGCCGCATCCACAACGCGGGTGATGCTGTCCTCGGTGATCGCGACGAGCCGCCCCACGGAGCCACGCAATTGTTCATCGGTCATCTGCCGGAACAACATCGAGGTCTCAAGGTTCACATTGGGGTCGCGCATCGAGTCAATCTCGTTCGGGACCTCTCCGAAAGCCGCTCCCTTCTGTCCTCCTTGCGCGCGGAACAGCAGCGCGCCACCGACATCGATGCGGTATGGGCGCCCGTCACCGCCGGTCACGATGTTGGACCAGGTGGTACCGGCGACATCCCAGTTCGCCAACCAGACATCAACGGCGAACCCGGACCGCACGACCGCGAGATACCCCGGGTCGTACATCCGCGTCCGTAGATCCTCGATGGCACCGGGCACAAGAGCCGTGTAGGTCACCAACTGGTCACCGAATTCGGGAACGTTCCAGCCCCGACGCACCTGCGGGGTGTCCACCCCGGTAAGACCGTACAACGCCGACGCGGCGACCTCATTCGCCGCATGAACAGGTGTTTTCGCCACCTTGACATACCACCGCCGACCGTCCGGCCCCTGATAGGTGCCGCCGAGATTGGACCCCAATTGGCCACCAACCTTGACGAACCGCCCGAGATCATCCTCCTCAGCAAGATCCGACAACGCTTCCAGGGTCAGCAGCGCCGGCATGACGTCGGAGCCGGCCCGCGCCATCGCATCCGGCTCAGCCAGGAGGTCTCCCTCGGAGCCCGAAGCAGGCTGAGCACCATCAGCAGGCGCAAAATCCGGCAAATACCCCCAATCCTCCTCGGAGGTGTTGTTGCCGTTCATGCCGGTGCGTTGACCGGTCAGGTCGTTCGGGTCGACAACGGTCGCGCCGGGAGGCGGGGTAATACCGTCGGTA
>NZ_JBITIH010000047.1:0-20399 GCF_044458865.1 Micromonospora sp. NPDC050417 | reverse complement strand
ATTTTGGCGCCGACGGTGGTGTCGAGCATGTTGAACAGTTTCACGATGGATACGGCGGGGGTGGTTGGGGACGCGGTTCGGGGTGATGGGAAGGATGGTCCGAAGTCGGGTGGTGTGTCGGCGGATGTTGATCCGGACACGGTCGCGGATCGGGATCCGGTGCCGCCGTATGTGGCGGTCGATCCAGAGGGACCGCCGCCGTATCGGGAGGTGACGAGCCGCCCGCTGGGGTCTTGGGCGACGTCTTCGGCGGGTCCGATCCCCGATCGGGGCTCGTTCTTCGGTTCCGGGGCCGGCCCAAGCTTCGGCTCCGCCGGTTCTGGTTCGGACTCCGGTCCCGGCTCAACTCCCGGTTTGGGTTTGGGATTGTCGCCGATGGACCAGCCACTCGTACCGACGCAGCTTCAGACTCCGGCGGAGCCGCACGTCACGGCGGACCTGGTCACGTACGGCGACGGGCCGACCCACGGTGGCCCGAGCGTCCAGACCTTCCCCCCGATGCCGGCCCCCGATCCCATGGCACCACCACCATCGGTCGTGCCGCTGGCCGACGAGACCGGAACGCGGCCGGCGGTGCTGCTCGGTGCGCCCGGAACCACCCCGCAGGTGGTACCGAAGGTGGTGCACCTGGTCGTCGCGGAGGACGAACCGATCGGGGCGCAGGCACAGAGCCGGATCGAGGCGTGGCTGGGACACGCCTCGACCAACGGCTGGAACGCGGTCGTCTGGATGAACCCGGACGGCGTCGCGGCGAACAACGACTTTGTCGCCCGTACTCTCGGCGGAGAGCGGGGCGGCAGTCTCGGCCGGTTGGAGGAACTGCTGCCGGCTCCCGCCGACCGGCAGGCCGCACCGGTGGTCTCGGAGATCGCCCGCCTCACCGTCCTGGACCGGTACGGGGGCGTGTTGGTCGCCCCGAACCTGCCGCCGGACGGGGTGAACCTGCCCGAGTTCCCCTTGCTGATGGGCACCGGTCAGGAGAGTGTGCCGTTCCTCGGTCCTGTGCTCCGCGACGAGCGACAGCTCATGGAGACGGCACGGGTGGCCGCAGCCAGCGGGGTGTCCCTGTCCAGCGCCGAGCCGGCCGAGGTACGGCGGAACCCGGCCGACATGCGACTGGTCTACCAGCACGCGTCGCGTACCGGTGTCCACGACGACCTGATCGTCGCGCCGCCAGGGTCGGCGTTCATCCGGGACGTACGCGCGCAACTGCCGCCGCTGAGTGCGCTCGAAACCCTGAACGACGACGATCTCGCGGTCGTGACCGACGCGGTGGCAGGTCGGGAGCACCTGTCGAGGGTGCTGGACCAGTACGTCGAGCGCATGGGCGGCGGGGCGCACGGGTACGACTCCACCGTTGCCGACCTGTTCGAACCGTTGGGCTGGCTGGCAGACGAGACGGGAGCGCCGACTCCGGAGACCAAGGACGTCGCGCCGCTGACCGCCGCGGTCACCGAACTGGACCACCTGTCGCCAGAGCACCTGGACACCTTCGACGCGTTCGCGGCCACGGTGACGTGGGCGGCGGTGCGGCAGGCCGCGACCGGAGCCGACCGGCAGCCCGCCCAGGTGAAGCCGGCCCGGGAGCACCAGCCAGCCGGTCGCCGGCACTCGACGCGGAGCCGACGGCGGGACGAACGGGTGGCCCGGCGTATTCAGGCGGACCTGAAGGTGCTGGTGGATGGGCACCTTACGACGTTGCGGCGCGACGGACTCGCCAGCCCGGACACCCAGGTGTGGATGGCCGACGCCCGGGGGCGGTTGGGGCCACCGCCGGCAAAGCCGACCGACGGCGAGCCCTCGTCGCCGCTCTCCCCGTGGGGATGGGAGGTACTGCGCTCCGCCGCCGCGGAGGTGTACGTCGCCGACCCGACGCCACGGCAGAAGTCGCTGCCCCGGTTGGCCGACTGGCTCGCCACGGTCGATCCGTCGACCGTGGCCGGCACCGTCGACCACGTGGCGGCGGCGCTCTCCGTGTTCGGCGTGCTGCACGGACGGGTGGCGAACGGTCCACTGCCGGACGGCTTCCTGCACCAGCCCGAACCGGCCGCGTTGGCGTCCGCCCTCGGTGGGACGCTCACACCGATGGGCGACGCCCGCATGGTCTTCACCGCGGTGCGGCGTACGCCGGGCGCGATGGCCCTGATCGAGGTGCCCGGCGACCCGGCCCGGGTGTTCTGGCTGCTGGCCGATGACCGGACCAGCACGGTCACCCCCCGGTACGTCGATCCGACCGCGCCCGGATCGCTCGTCCGGGCTGCCCGGGCACCGGGACCGGAGTCCGACGAATGGGGTCGGGCGATGGCGACGTCCGGCGCCCGGGTGCTGGTGCTTGATCCCGCCGGGCAGCCGACCACGTCTGCGGCACTGCTCGCCGCCCCTCCCACGCCGTCGAGGAACCGGTCGGAGCATGGCGGCTCCTGGCTGGACCGGACTCTGGACGCGATGCTCCTCCCGAGCCTCGCGGGTGCCGTACCGGGGGCCCCGCGGAGCCGCTTTCCCGGCCGACCGGCTCGGACGTTCCCCGAGGGTCAGCCGGCCGCTGGACGTCCGATCGTCTCGCCCGAACCTCCGACGATCCCACCCACCCCCAGCGTCCTTATTCCGGCCACTCCGCCAATGGAGATGTCGGAGGAACTGGGCAGTAGTGCGGAGGCGTCGTCGAGCGCGGTACCGATGACCCCTCCCCACCAGAGGCAGGCGGGGGAGAGCCAGGACGGCGAGGAGGCGGCACCGAAGTCGGTCGCCCCGGGCCCGGTGTGGTCGGATGTCCGCGAGGCCGACCCGGCGGAGGCTGACCACGTTCGGAACGTCGTCTCGCGCGTGCCGCAGTTGTTGAACACGCTGGCCACGCCCAGCGACCCGGAAGGCTGGTCCAAGGAACTGGTCGACCGAACTCGGGACCTCATGGGCAGGGCCAACCTGCCGGTCGGCGACGATCATCCACTGATGGGGGCGTTGGCCGAGGAACCGGAGACGTTCCTGCACGCCCGGCGAGCGTTCGACGTGCGGGTGCCGAGCGGCCAATGGTTCCAGCCGGACAGGTTCCGGACCGTCTGGGTCGAGTTGGTTCCGCGCCCAGAGGCGGAGGACCGGGTACGCAAGAACCGCCGGGCCTGGATGGACCGGTACAGCCGGGACCGGATGACCAGCGAGCAGAACCGGGATCCGGGCGACAGTGCGATGTGGCACGCCGCAGTGCCGCTCCAGTTTGCCGGCGTACCGCTGACACTGAACTTTGGTGTGAACGACGCGCGGATGAACCACGGCGCCAGCACCTCGGCCCTGGCCGTCGACTATCAGGTGATGTACGGCGACCCCGACTCGTTTCTGGTGCAATCGGAGCTGGTCCTCGTCGTACGCCTCGACCAGCCGCAGGGCGAGCCCGTCATCGACGAGGCGGTGGGTAGACACTGGTTCCGGATCACCAAACGGTTCGCACTGATGAACCTGGACGATTCCGGTACCACCCCGATCCAGTTGGACGACTCGGCTCGGCGCCTGTTGGCGACAAACCTGTACGCGTTGCAGGTGGTCGACGACGGTGAGGCCGCTACGCACGCGGTGAGCCTGTTGAGCGATGTGCCGGTCGTCGAGCCGGGTAGTGACAGCCGGCAGGAGGTCCGTGACCAGTGGTCGAGCCTTCGGCTCAGGCGGCTGCTCAGCGGCACCCTGGCCCCGCAGGTGGTGGCCAGCCGGGAGTGGATCGGCATGCCGAAGGCCGCCGGTGGGCTGGCCGCGAAGGTTCGGCTGATCTCCATGGAACCGGTCGGCACACCGGACGGAAACAGCCGGCTGCGGCAACAGCCGATCTTCGGCAGTGACTCCGGAACAGGCATGGAGACCGGTTCGGGTGGGCGGTTCCGCGCCATGGTCAGCGCGTTCGTGCCCTTCGTACGCTTCTCCGTCGGACCGGTCCTGACCCGCGGCAGCACGGTCGCTGCCGGGACTTCGTTGGGGAGTAACAGCCGGATCAGCCAGGAAGTGAAGGCGCCGAGCGTCGTCGTCAAGACAAAGTACGAGCTGACGCTCGAACGAGCCACGTTCCGCAACCGGTTGCGTTTCTGGGTCCGCCGTGGGCCGACGCAGCGGAGCGCTTCGGCGACGTTGAGTGTGATCGAGGAGGTTCCGGCGGGTGTCTACCGGGCGGCGACCCAACCAGTGGGCCCAGCGCTGAGGAGCCCCGCGAAGCTCGAAATGATCGAGGAGGAGACGCCCACTTCGCCACCGAAACTCGACGACGGGGAGTCTGCGGCGGAGACACCAAGCGACTCCAAGACGCCAAGCGACTCCAAGACTCCGGCCGTGCGGGAACCCGAGTCGCCGGCGGAGAAGTCCGAGGTGACCGGACCCTTGTCGAAGAAGGCGACACCAGCCCTCCTCGACTCCGCACCGTCCACCACGTCGCCCACCCCGGACCGGTTGCTGGTTGAGCGGGTACGGACCATGACGGTACGCGAGGAGAACCGGCACCTGCCCCGGTACATGTGGAACGACGATCGGCTGCGGGTCGGCCAAACCACGTTGTTGGGTGCGCGGGAGATTTCCGACCAGGTCGCCGAGGAGGTGCAGAAGATCCTCGCGCTGCCGGGGAACGCGGAGTTCCGCGACCTGCTGCCCGACTGGCACCTGCCGAAGACCAAGAAACGGGTGATCCGGCAGGTCCTGCAGGCGCTGGTCAACCAGGAGAGCATGGACCTACAGAGCGGTCCGACCCGGGTCGCAGCCGAGGTGCTCACCCTCACCACCGACCAGGTGGTCGTGCGGCTGGAGATGCCGGACAGCAGCACCCGTCGGAGTCTGGCCGTGGTGATCAAGGCACGCCGGGTCAGACGAGGCATGGAGCCGGAGTATCTGGGCGTACGGGACGAGAACCGGGAACCACTCGCTGAGGGAGGGCCGCCGAAGGCACTCGAAGCAATCATGGAGATGGACGAGGAGACCACCGACACCACAGCGGAAAGTTCCGACGCCCTGGCTCAGCGGGTGAAGCCGGTGGTCCGCTTCCTACCCGCGACCGCACAGCGCCATCGACGGGCGAAGACGAGTTCGTTCCGGGTCAGCGGGGGGATGTCCACCGCCGTCGGCGTGGACCTCGACGTCCGTGCCGCGCGGTTGGTGTCTGTCGGTGCCCGAGGACGGTACACGTGGGCGCGTAGGACGACGACGAACAGCGGCAGCGAAGAGGTGTGGCTGGACTACGGTGACGGGGAGCAGGCGTTCTTCGCCGACGAGCAAACCATCACGGTCGAGGTGTACGCACTGGACGAGGCGACCGGGACGGTTCGGAACCTGTGGCGTCGGGGACGTGGTCACACACCTACCACCCGGCCGATGAGCGGTGCGGGACTGGGCGAGTTCCGGCACTGGTTGGTTTTCGAGGTCTCGAAGGACATGACCCTCGACGACGAGCGGATGGCCAGCGCACCGCAGGTCGAGTTGAAAGTGCCACAGCCTCAGGAGATCCAACGGGTGGTCGGCCTACCTCTACCTCCGGAGGTGTCAACCGCGGATCTGGTCCTCAACTGGGACCACGTCTCGTACGTGCACGGCGCTGAGCAGCTTCGTACCGCGATCGAGCAGGTGATCGTCGACGCGCGGGACCAGATGATCGCCGCCGGGGCGACCGGCCGTGGTACGGCGGTCGGGGTGACGACTCCGGGAAGCAACGCGCACCTGCAACTGCATCGGCAGGTCAACCCGGACCGGTTGGCCGCCATCCTGCCCAGCATGTCTCGGCAGGCCATCCGGTTGTATGACCTCGGCGAGATCATTGGCGACCCGTCGATCCAGGGCACCGTCTACGTCCGGGCGATCGTACGGAAGACCAGACCGGGCCCGCAGGGGGTGGTGGCCCACGGTGGTGAGCACAGCGTCACCGGGTCACAGAGTGTCAGCGGATCCCGTACCAAGGGCGGCTCGGTCGCCGGTTCCGCTGGTCTCGGCTATGGGGGCGATGTCGAGTCGGCCTCGCTCTCCGGGGCGGTCATGCAGCGGCGCACGCTCCGGTACAGCACGACGAAGGCATTCGGGGTCGCCGGTGAGGTCGAGCGGAACGACACCTGGGACCCGGGTTCGGGTGTCGCCGTACCCATCGTCGCGGAGGAGATCGAGTTCGAGGTCTACGGGACCCTGTTCAATCCGAAGTGGCACGCTCGCGATCGGCACTACTCGGCCAGCCAACGGGTCACCGACGTGACGGCGATCGGCATGATGATGGCCGACACCGCCCGCCGTGGCGGCGTCCTCGACCCGCTGATGCCACCCACCCCCAACGAACCGAGATTGAGCCTGCCGAGGCTGCTCAACCCGGCGCCGCAGCAGCCACTCACCCTTCCACCCGAGCCGCTGCCCCTGCCGCCCCGTAACCTCGGCGCTGGCCAGCCCCTCAACCTGCCCGCGCTGGGCACGGAGGTGGTCGAGTGGTTGCGCGAGATCCGGCTACCACAAACCATCGAGTGGGGCGACGGTGTGCGCCTGATCGAGAACGACGCGGTGGGCCTGGAGAACATCGCGGTGGTGATGGACCACACCAGTGCCGAGTACCTCGCCGGTCACTGGGGCACGATCACCGACGGTGGTGTGTCGTTCCTGCTCACCTATCCCGGTGCGGTGGCTCGTGACCACGTACAGGTGATCATGCAGGTGGTCGCCCGGGATGACAACGGGGCAGCGGACGAGCCGCAGGTACGTCGGGTGTTCGCGAGCCCGAAGAACCTCGAGATGGACGTCTTCGGAGGTGCCTCGCGAACCAAGAGAACCGGTTTCGGTCACACCAAGGTCAACATCTACACCTTCGAGCCGGGCGGATCGGGAGGGGACAGCGGTGAACGTTCCGGTGGCGGCGACGTAAGCGCGCTGACCGGGACATCCCGTGGCGTGAGCCGGGCGAAGAGCCTCCTCGACCAGCAGTTGACCATCATTGAACTCGCCGGTGCCTGGGCCGAGATGCGGCAGCGCGCGACGATCGAGCTGCGGGCGTACCACGACGGCGAACCAATCGGTGACCCGCTGCGGATCGACCATGACCTGCAGTTGGACCGGTTCGCCAGCCACCTGCCCACACAGGACGCTCCGCTTCCGGAGCCGCTGCCGGATCCAACCGTGATGCTGCTGCCGCGTGCGCCCAGCCTCGAGCAGGCAGCGCAGTGGCAGTCGGGTGAACAGCCACTGCCGAGTGAGCAGTCCACTCCGATGGAATTACCGCAACAGTTCCAGGTGCTCGATTTCCGGGGAGCGATGCTGGTCCAGGCCGCTGCGGCGTCCGCGTTGCGCGCGGCTGGCGCCCCGAACCGGGTGACCCGCCTCGGCAGCCGTACCGCCCACCAACTGATCACCTCACTCGGGCAGCCACTGCTGTGGGGCTCCACCCACCAGCGGATGGCCGGCGCGGTGGAGATTCCGATCGAGGATCTCCACATCGCCGGATCACGGATGAAGGTATTCGCGTACTCCCGGGTCGTGGACGCCAAGCTGAAGGAGATCTCGCCGCCGGACTACTCCGACACGCGTCGATCCGCCAGGACGGTGACCAGCGTGAGTGGGGGGACAGGCCGGATCGACACGCTGGCGGCCTCCGGGGGCGGCAGCGGCAAGCCGGTCGAGCCCACGCCCGATGACAGCGCCGCCGAGTTGGCGGAAGGCCAGGGCACCAAGGACCCGCTCGAGCAGTGGGGCAGCAACGATCTTCGGGACCCGAGCGCGCAGCAGTGGGGCGGGAGCGGGATGTGGTGGGGCGGGTCTCCGGGCGGGGAGGGGGCCGGCGCCGCCCACGGTGGTTTCAACGAGTCCGCGATGTCACACATCGGTGAACCGAGAGCGTTGGTCGAATGGACCGAGGAGATCCTTCTCGTGGCCGAGGTCCCACACTTCTCGGGCACCAGGAGTGCTGCCGTGAAGATCACCCTGCCGGAGTCCACACCGGTCCTGATGGACCTGCTCGACGCCGCCCGTCACCTCGGCTTCGTCGACAAGCCGGCGGCGATGACCGAGCTCGCCCGGGTCAATTCAGCCGCGCTGGCGCTGCACCGATCGTTCAGCACCTGGCAACAGGCCAGCCGCGAGTTCGAGGTGGCGCGGCTCGATCGGGAACTGGACCGGCGGGCGAGCGGCGGCACCTCCGCTGTCGCCCCCCAGCCCTGGTCGGCGGGCGGCGGTGAGGAGGGAGACGGAGTCAACGACCCGTTGGCGGAGGCATATCTGGAGGCCCAGCAGGACTGGTACGCCAAGAAAAAGGAGCTGGAGACACAGCTCGCGCGGCTGCGCCACGTCGTCGGTGAGGGGGAGACGCCGGCCGAGTTCGTGCCACCGGGCAAGCTGGTCCCGTCCTCCGATTCCGATTCCGACTCTGATTCCGATCCGGACCTTGACGGGGAGGCGCTTCGGCGTCGAACCGTGCCTCCGGACGATGGTGAATCACCTGCTGAGCACCGGTTCCCGGTGGAGGAGGTAGCGGAGTCGGCATTGTTGGAGGATCAGGACGTCACGCCGTCGCCGTTGGTGCCTGCGTTGACGGTGGTGGTGGACGAGGAGGTTTCCGAGGGTCAGTCGCCGCCGTTGCAGTTGCCTCCGGTGGTGGAGGAGGTAGCGGAGTCGGCATTGTTGGAGGATCAGGACGTCACGCCGTCGCCGTTGGTGCCTGCGTCGACGGTGGTGGTGGACGAGGAGGTTTCCGAGGGTCAGTCGCCGCCGTTGCAGCCGCCTGCCGTGGTGGATGAGCAGCCCGCCCGGCCCCCACTGTCCGAGATCCGCCCGCAACGCGGGTTCCCGACGACAAGGCCGGCACTGAAACCGCCGTCCCGGATGGGGCTCGGCCTTCTCCGGATGTCGGCGCCCTCCACGTCCGTCGACATGTCCACGGTGACGATCTCCCCTGGCAGCGTCGTGCCGGCTGCGACGTCCAGCAGCGTGACCAGCAGCGTGACCAGCCAAGAGCCATCCGTCGAGCCGGTTATCCCGGAGACGTCCCCCACAGAGGGCTCGCCCCTGCCCGGGATGCCGTCGAGCGCAGCGTCCAGGTCCTGGCAGCTCGCGTCCCAGTTGACCCCGCTGAGCGGAGACTCCTCGTCTCCTGATCCTGACCGTCTGCAGAACTGGGTATCCCAGGTTGAGCGGGACGCCGTGCTGACCGAGTCGGCGGAGACGGCGCTGCCGGACTGCCTGATGCGGGCCATGGCCGCGTACCGAGCGCTGCACGGGCGTTGGGCGAACCGGATGGTCGACGCCAACTTCTTCGTCGCACCGCAATTAGGGGAGCTGAGGTCGGCGCTCGGGGGCGACCTGGTTCGAGCCCTTGACGTGCAGCCGAACCGGTTGTGGGAGGCGCTTCAGCGTACGCCGAACGCGATGGTGTTGGTCCACCTGCGGGAGGTCAACACGACAGGGCACGTGTTCTGGCTGTTCGCCGACAACCGGAGCGGCACCGTGGTGCCACGAGTGGTCGACACTCAGGTGCCGGGTCTTTTCGACATCGAGGCCGTCCTGGAGGGCGACCTGTTCCGCCAGTTGACGGAGTCGGGGACCCAACTGCTCGTGCTCGACGGTCGGGGTCGGCCGTCCACGGTCGATGCCCTGCTGAACAGCATCGACGGATGACGACGGTACGGTGGGACGCCCTCACCCGCAGGGCGCCCACGCGCTGCTCTGTCACCACACCCCCGACGTGGTTCGACCCGAACGCGTCCGAGTCCGGCTGGCCCGATCTCCACTCACGGGAATCCGACATCGCATCCGGGTGAGGGTGATGCGACCAGATGGACGGGTCGAACGCTACGACCCCACCGCCAGCCCTCGTGGCAGTGGTGACATCGTCCGCGCGTGGCCGAGGCACTGCGGTGAGCGAACCAGTCCGACGCCCGGGTTGCCCCTCCCGAGCACCATTGATCAAGAGCAGGCATCCCAGCGGTCCCGCGCGGCCGGTACACGGCGGGCGCTGCCGCGCCGGTAGTGTCACTGCACGTGAAGTTGCGTGAGGACGAGGTGCTGGTGCCGGCACTCGACTATGAGATTCGCTCGGTGGTAATCAGCCCGGTCGGCGACGGCCCGTGGCCAGGCGTGCTGCTGTACACCGACATTTTCCAGTTGACCGAGTCGACGCTGCGTACGGCACGGCGCCTGGCGTCGGCCGGATACGTCGTCTGCGTACCCGAGATCTACCCGCGCGGTGAGTTGGCCGGTGTCGCGCTGGAGTTCGACGACGCCGGCAAGCAGGCCGGCCTTGCGGCTGCCGCTGACACCACGACCGACCAGTTCGACGCGGACCGTGCCGCGGTGCTGGATTTCATGGAGCAGCGCAGCGACCTCACCACGCTGCTCGCGGTGGGATTCTGCCTCGGTGGCCACCTGGCGTTCCGGGCCGCTTTCGACCCTCGGGTAGCCGCCACGGTCTGCTTCTACCCGACCGGCCTGCAGAACGGTGCCCTGGGAGCCGACGCCGACGCGGGATCGCTCGCCCGAGCCGCGAGCATCCACGGTCGGTTGATGATCGTTTTTGGCTCCCGGGATCCGCATGTGCCCGCCGACGCGCGGGCTCAGATCATCTCCGCCCTCTACGCCGCTGGCAAGGACGACCTCGAACTACACGTCTACGCCGGCGGCGAGCACGCGTTCATGCGCGACGTGGGTGCGCGACACGATCCGGTCCTCACCGACCTCGCGTTGAACGAGGCGATTTCGTTCTTCAGCGGTCGGTGACATCGCCGCCCATCGTGACCGCCGAGCCTGCCAGTCTGTGGAGGAGTTGCCGTGTCATACGGATACATCGGATCGATGAAGACCAAGCCGGGCCACCGCGATGATGTCGTGAACATTCTGCTGACCGCCGTCGAGGGCCTACGCCAGGTGGGATGCGACCTCTACGTCGTGAGCGTCTCGGATACGGACGACGTCACGATCTGGGTGAGCGAGGTGTGGCAGAGCAAGGAGATGCACGACGCCTCGCTGGGGCTGCCCGAGACCAAGGCGGCGATCAGCCAGGCCATGCCGATGCTCACAGGCGAGTTCACCAGCCAGGAAGTGCTCGTGGTCGGAGGTCTCGGCGTGTGAACGGCCCGGCCTTCCAGCCGTGGCGGCGGCCGAGGAGCCCTTCTCGGTATGCGATGACCAGAGGTGTTGGCGGGAGTTGTCCGGCCACGACGCCGTCCGTCGACGAGGGGTCCTCCCGGCACCCTGGCTGACACCCCCGGGACGCGTTCACCGAGGTCCGTCTTCCCAGGTCCGCCGGGAACCCGCGTTCTCTTGGCGAGGGAGAACGCGGGTTCTTGGCGCTTTCCGGGCATCGAACGCGGTCGCGGACGAGGCCGCGTGGTACGACTAGCCGGTCCTACCTCTTCGTGTCGCTGCGGTTTCGCGTGATGTAGGCGGTGGTGGTGTCCCAGATCCGTTCTTGCAGGGTGATGTCGTAGGAGCAGCTTGGGGTGCGCTTCTCGGCTTCGCGGTCGAAGTACCGCCCGGTTACCTCCGTCAGTTCTGGTGCTGTGGCCAGGTGCAGGGCGGCCTGAGCGCCCTGCTCCGGGGAGAGTTGGAGGCGCCGGGTCAGCGGTAGGAGGGGCTTCATGATCGGGGGAGCGATGTCGTCGAGAATGCCCGTGTTGACGAGGCCGGGGTGTACGGAGTTCACGGTGACCCCGGTGCCGCGCAGCAGTTGGGCAAGGAAGTAGCCGCTCATCAGGGTAAGCATCTTCGCCCTGGCGTAGGCGTCGAGCGGTGTCCAGCCCGCCGCCGGGTTGAGGTATCTGAGATCCCCGAGTTGGGCTGGGTCGATCCGGGGTGGCCGTGGCTGGCGGCGGATCTGGACCATGCGGGTGTCGAAAAGGGCCATCGAGGCGACGTTGACCACGCGAGCCGTTGCGGCGGCCTGTAGTTGATCGAGCAGGAGTGTGGTGAGCGTGGCGCCGGCGAGGTAGTCGACGGCGACGTGCATTTCGATGCCGTCACTGTTCAGCAGACGCTTGCGGAAGTGCGCGCCGACGTTGTTGACAAGCAAGTGCAGGACAGGGTGTCGGGCGGTGAATTGGTCGGCTAGTCGGTGCAGGTCGGATTGGGAGGTCAGGTCGGCGGTGAGCACCTCGACCCGGTCGGCGCCGACCCGTGCGGCGACCTGACGCCGCACCTGTACGCCACGGTCGCGGTTCCGAACCGGGATCACCACGGTGCTGCCCAGCCGAGCGAGTTCGGTCGTGATCACCTGGCCCATACCGCCGGTGGCGCCGGTGACGAGGCTCACCTTGCCGGTCAGATCTACTTCTGCGGCGGGGGCGGTCATACGGCGATCCTCGGTGCCTGGTGCGTGTAGTTCGGGGTGGTGGCCTCGCGGAGCAGGAAGTCGGCCAGGTCGGCGCGGGAGATCGTGGAGGTGAGCCGAATCTTCAGGTCCGTGCCCACGTGGTAGTGGCCGGTGCGCGGTTTCCTGGTCAGTGCCGGCGGTCGCACGATCGTCCAGTCGACGTCCGAGGCGCGGATCAGTTTTTCCATTTCGTCCTTGTCCCGCATCTTGTGGCCCAGCATCGCCCACAAGGAGCGCGTGTAGAACGAGCCGTCGTTGCTCTCGGCGGCGCCGTGTGCGCTCACCACGATCAGTCGACGCACGCCGGTCCGTGTCATCGCGACGAGGATCGATCGGACGCCGTCGGTGCATACGCTCACCGGCCCCCTGGCGTTGGTGCCCAGTGCGCTGATCACCGCGTCGCGACCGTCGACCACGCCGTGCACCTGTTCGACGTTGTTCAGGTCGGGCAGGACGGCGATCTGTAGGCGCGGGGCGGCCGGCAGTGCGTCCGGTCGGCGTACCACCGCGGTGACGTGGTGACCTGCGGCGAGGCCCTGTGTGACGGTTTCCCGTCCGGTGCCACCGGTGGCGCCGAAGACAACGATTTTCACGACTGTTCTCCACCCTCGCTCTTTGAAACAGTTTGTCTCAGAGGGAGAGGGTGGCATCAACTCGCTTCTGAGTCAAGTTGTCTCACAGACTAGAATGCTGTGATGAGCAACTCGACCGATCCCCGCGTCGCGCGTAGCCGAGACGCGATCCTGGTCGCTGCCCGCTCACTGCTGATCGAGGATGGTCCCGCCGCGGTTACCCATCAACGTGTCGCCCAGCAGGCCGGCGTCGGCCGCGCCACGGTGTACCGGCACTGGCCGCAAGCCGAACTGCTGGTACACGACGTCATGGCCAGCATCGACCTGCCCTACTTTCACGAGCCGCAGACCCCGGTCCGCCCCTGGCTGTACGCGCAACTTCGCAAGCTCGCCGACGAGATGGTCACACCCGAGGTCGCTGCTTTCACACTCACCCTGGTCCAGGGTGCGGTATGGAACCCGCACGTCGCGGTACGGCGTGACCACTGCCTCAACACCCTCAACAACAGGCTCGCGGCGGCGTTGGCGCTGGCCGTCGAGAGCGGGGAGTTCGAGATCTCGGCCGACCCAGCCGACCTCTCGGCGGTGCTGGTCGGGCCACTCATCTACCGCGCCGCACTGCAAGCCGAAGCCGTCTCCTCCCGGATGATCGACCAACTCCTCGACGGTTTGGGAAAGTGGCACGAGGTTCCCGCCCGGAAAGACGTTCTCGGCCCCTGACCTGAGCGCATTGGCGTTGGTTCATCGGCCGGCTGGGGTGACCTGGCGTCGGGTGCGGTCAGGGGTGACCCTCGAACTGTTCCGGTACGACGAGACGCTGCTCTCCGAGGACGCCCACGTGAAGCCGCATGTCGCCATCGCCGATCTGGGTGAGCACCCGCCCCACCCGCACACCGCCCGCCCAACGGGGTGGTGCGGAGTAGGTGACGACATCCTCCAGTCGCCCATCGACGAGGCGTACCGTGGTCGCCCTCCCGTCGGCGAGGACTGCCAGGACCTCGCCCTCCTCGGCGTCGTACGGGACCAGGATCTCGGTGGTGTCGAGTTCCTTCCTGACGTCCACGGTCCGAGGATGGTGCTCGTCGGAGATGTCGTAGACGGTGAGGCCGGATCTGCCGCCGACGAACAGGCGGCCTGCCACCAGTTGGAGGCAGGCGCCACCGGGGGCGGGGACTTGGTCGATCAGGTCGAGGTGGGGGCCGGAGCGTAGTTCCAGCCTCTCCGCCGTCAGCAGATAGAGGACATTCTCGCCGGCGATCGCACCCTGGATCGATTCCCACCTGTGTCCCTGTTGGATGACCACGACGTCGAGGCCGCCATCGACGGCGGTGAGCCCGTCCGCGCCCCACATCAGCAGCGTGCGCTGCCACACGCAGGTGGCCCACAGTCCGGGCTTCGTCCACATCCCGATGCGGCTGGGTTGGTGCGGATTGGTGAGATCGAAGGCGGTGACACCGTCGTCCAGGGCTGCCACGATTCCCGTCGCCGACCAGGGCGCAGAAGGGATCAGCCGGTGACAGGGGCTGGGGACCGGCAGCGAGCAGGCCGCCCAGAGCGCCTGTTGCTGGATGACGATCCCCCCACCGTCACTGCTCGCACCGTCGACCGCCGTGCCGTCGAGGTCCATGCCGTCACCGTTGCCGTTCCGGCCGCTCGGATCCGCGTCGAGGATCCCGCTCGTCGCCCGTACGGGCGTGTGGTGGCGCAGTGTGAGGTCTCGGTGGCTCAGTCGCCTCAGGCCCGGGCCCGCGACCAGGGCGGACAACCGCAGCGGTACGCCAGGGTGCGTCACGGTGTGCAGCACGGTCTCGCCCGAGGGAACCTTCAGGCTGACGGCGTGCCCGGGCTTGAGCCCTTGCAGCAGCAGTTCGTAGCGCTGCCCGAGCATCAGGTCGCCTGGTGGGTCGATCAGTGGATCGACGATCCATCCCAGGTCGAACCTCCCGTGCAGGGCGTCGCCGAACCACTCGGGAACCGGACGGCAGGCCCTGAGTTGCACCTGTACGCCGCTCACTACGACCGCGGCGGCCTCCGGGGTGAACGGAGGCGGAGGTGGCACCTCGACCAGCCGGATTCCGGCCGTTGTCCGCACGACGATTCGCAGCGGGTACGGCTCTGCGGAGTAGGTCGGCGCCGTCGTCCTGACGGTCAGCTTTGTCGGCAACAGATCGCGTTGCACGACCAGCCCCGGCGCTCCCGTCGGGTAGACGCCGTCGGGGTCCTGTACGACCTCGACGCCGCACACGTACACGGGCGTGGTGCCCTCGTTGTCGAGCGCCACCTCGGCGTACAACAGGGCGGCTCTCTGCGGGTCCTTCTGAACATCCTGCAGCAGGTGGTTGCTTGCCTGGCTGCACGACACCTTCGGCGGGACCCAGGCGAACTCGCTCGCTTCGACAGCCAGCCGCGCCGGTGTGAGCGGCCTTCCGGGGAGTGCTCCGGTGATCGTCATCCCTGCGGGCAGACCGCGACAGCCGGTGATGCGCATCGCCATGCCCGGGATGGACGGGGCTGGTATCGACTGGGTGCAGCGGTGGCGGGTCGGCGTGACCCGGACGCAGGGGAAACTGTCGCCGAGGTCCGGTTCCACGCCGGCGACGACGTCCCCGATCGTCTCGCTCAGGCTGGTGCCGGTCGCGAGTTCGAACACGAAGTCCAGGCCGGGCACGAGAGTCTGGCCCAGCCCGAGGAGCGCGGTGGCGAGCTGGTGGAACTCGTTCAGCTCGATGTCCACGACAAAGCGGTCGGGCAGTTCGATCGCGAACGAGAACCGTGCGCGCGGCGACACCTCGACATCGGGGACGAGGGGCACCCGCAGGACACCGTCCAGCGTGGTGTCGACGCGTGGGATCTCGCCGTCAGCCCAGTACCTGCTGCTGACGCCGCGCAGCGTGAAAAGGTCGTCTTCGGTTTTCTGGAAGGTCTTCTCGATTTCGGTGGTCAACTTGTGTTCGAGCATCCCGCCGTCCACGAACATGACCCAGTCCGCGTCCAGGACATGGTCGGCGATGTTGCCGTGGTAGAACACCGTCCACCGTTGCTCGTTGTCGTCCGCCCGGCCCAGCGGCTCCACCCGGAAGGCGATCCGGCTCAGGGTCGTGTCGACACTGACACCCGCGTTGGCGATCTCCGGAAACCCCTCCGGGAGCAGGTCTTTGATCACGAAGTTGAAGTCAATGGACTTGTGGACCAGCATCGACCGGAGGAAATCGTCGATTGTTCTCTGGAGGTCGTCCAGCGGGACCCACGCCGGCAGGAGCGGAGGACCGGAAGGCCACTCGGTGTGGCTGTGGTAGGTGTTCAGCACGCAGTTGCCGAACGCGGCGGGGTGGTAGTAGAGATCCCGTACGAGGGTGAGTGTGATCGGCGGGATGAGTGGTGGAGGTTCGGCGTTCGGGCTCGACATGATTACCCCGGTCTCGCTGAGCTCCAGGGTCACCTGTTGGGCGATCTGGGTCCTGAACCCGTCCGCCGGGAGGGTGGTCAACGTCAGGTGCGGGAACTCCGGGTTCTTTCTGCTGTCCCGGTAGTTCACCGCGAATGTCTCCCGCTCGTGGTGCCGGATCTCGTTCGGGCCGAACTCGATCCGTTGTAGCTGGATGGAGAACCGGCCCAACGGGACCGGCGGCGGCAGGCAGATCCTTGTCGCCTGGAGTGCCCGTAGCTGTGCCGCGAGGAAGGACTCGACGGTCATTTGCACTTCGAATTCCGCCACCGGGGCCTCCAGTCGACACGGGGACGAGAGTTGCGGATCGCGATCGGGGCCGGGGGGCGTCGAGGGTGCGACGAGCGGATCGCTGCTCGGCCGTGGGGTTGGCGGCCTGTGAAGATGGTGCTCCGACCACGACCGGCTGTCATCAGGGTCGGCACTGAGGGTGCTGACCTGCCCGGTTGACGATACGTGAACAGCGCCGTTACTGGTAAGTAGCGGCTACGCATCGAAGGTGTTGACGATCCGGTTCGGAAACGTACACCCCGGGTGTCATTAGTTCGGGGTCCGGACAAGGGATGGCGTGACGGCGCACGGGCCGCGTGGCACGGCATCGGGGTACGTTTCGGTGGGCTCACCGCCCTCGACGACGTTTCCCTCCAGGTGCCCCGGAACGCGGATGAGTCGGTCACCGGCGGTGTGCAGGGCCACTTCGGTCCGACGGACGAGGCGGACGAGGCTGACGGGCCGGCGCGGGAGCACAGCGTGGCGCCCGAGAACTCAGTACCGGACGGCGCTCTGCAGCAGCGGCGGGTACACCGTGGACGTCTCACCATCGACGGTGGCGCCAGCGAACTGCAGCATCGCCCGCTGCGCGCCGTGCATCGGTGCGGGGTAGTTCAACGTCGGGGCCGACACCTCGCCCAGCAGGTGGAGATGTTCGGGGGTGAGCGTCACCTCCAGCGCGGCCAGGTTGTTCTGGAGGTGTTGGACCCGCCGGGCGCCGACGATCGGCACGACAGTGCCCTGCCGGGCGCGCAACCAGGCCAGCGACACCGCCGCGGGACTGGTCCCGAGTTCGTCGGCAACCCCGGCCACGGCGTCGATGACCCTGTACTCGTCATCGCTGGGGCCGCCGACGTATGCGGTGCGGGCGGAGTCGGTGACCTGGGTGTCCCGCCGGTACTTGCCGGACAGGAAGCCGTTCTTGAGCGGGCTCCACGGGACCAGCGCCATGCCCTGATCCAGCGCGAGCGGCGCGAGTTCGCCCTCGACGGTACGGGCCAGCAGCGAGTATTCGACCTGCAGCGCGATCAGCGGGGTCCAACCCCGCAGCAGCGCCATCGTCTGCGCCTGGGCGGTGACCCAGGCCGGTGTGTTGGAGAAGCCGAGATAGCGGATCCTGCCAGCCCGGACGAGGTCGTCGAGCGTACGTAGGGTCTCCTCGATCGGGGTGTGCCGGTCCCAGTTGTGCAGCCAGTACAGGTCGAGGTAGTCGGTCTGCAGGCGGCGCAGGGTGGCGTCGAGCTGGGCGGTGATCGACGTACGGCCCGCGCCGCCGCCGTTGGGGTCGCCGGGGAAGAGATTGCCGAAGAACTTCGACGCCAGCACGACATGTTCGCGCCGCCCGGGCCGTGCCGCGAAGAAGTCTCCGAGGATCTTCTCGGAGTGGCCGTTGGTGTAGAAGTTCGCGGTGTCGACGAAGTTTCCGCCGAGGTCGAGGTAGGTGGCCAGGATGTTCTCGGACTCCTCGACGCTGCATCCGGCGCCCCCGGGATCTTCCCCGAAGGTCATCGCGCCGAGTGCGAACGGGCTGACCCGCAGCCCCGACCGGCCGAGGGTGACGTAGTGATCGAGCGGCATGCGCGTGCTCCTGTGCGTGAACGGAAATGTCTTGGAAATTGGCCACTGCCATCGAAGCGCGAGCCACGTGGTCCGTGGTAGACCAATGCGCGCCAGGTCTTGCACGATCCTCTCGACTTTTGCCCTGATCGGGCTTGTCGGGTGGCGACGGCCTGGCGGTGGATGGTCGGAGAATCCCGCACGACGGTGCCCTGGTCGCGGCGAGCATGTGGCCCGCCTGGTCGATGCTGCGCGACGGTCTCGGCGTCGACCGGGCCCGTACGGTGATGACCCGCACGGTGCGGGCACCGCTGACGGAGGCGGTACGCGACCGACGCCACACTGATGGCGGTGTTCAGCGCGAGCGGTCGAGGTGGGCGTCCACCATCTCCATCAGCGCGGCGGTCGCGGAACTGATCCGGCGGTGTTCCGCGGTCGCGAGGTGCAGCGACCACTCCAGGGACTGGTCGGTCACCGGCAACGCCTTGCACTGCGGCGCGAGCGGCGCCACGTGTGTCGGCAGGATCGTCACCCCGAGACCGTGCGTGGCGAACTCGGCGGCGACCCCGACGTCGGTCACCTCCATGCTGATCACCCGCTCCAGCCCGGCCGCCCGGAACGCCTGGTCGTTGACGGTGCGGTTGGCGTAGCCGAGCGGGTAGTCGATGAACGGCTCGTTGGCGACCTCGGCCAGGGTGACCGAGTCCTGTTTCGCCAGCCGGTGGTCGGCGGGGACCACCAGCACCTGGGAGATGCGGACCAGCTCCCGCGTACGCAGCTGTGGGAACGGTCGCCCGCCGATGCCGAGGAACGCCACGTCGATCTCCCCGTCGACCAGGGATCGGGCCAGACCGGCGGAGCCGTCCCAGGTCGCCGCCCGCAGCCGGAGCCTTACCTGGGGGTGTACGCGGTGGAACCCGCCGAGCAGGCCGGCGAAGTCGATCCCGCCGACCGCGGTCAGACAGCCGACGACGACCGTACCGTGTAGTTCCCGGCCGACCTCCTGGACCGCGTCCCGGGCCGACTGGGCCGCATCGAGTGTCGCCCGCGCCCGGGGCAGGAGCGCCTCGCCGGCGTCGGTCAGCGAGACCCGCTGGGCACTGCGCTCGAAGAGGACCGCACCAAGTTCGCGTTCCAGCGCGGAGATCGCCGACGAAACCGCGGACTGGACCACGTGCAGGCGACCGGCGGCGCGGGTGAAACTGCGCTCCGTCGCGACCGCGACGAAGTATTCGAGATGCCTGAGTTCCACTCCGCCAAGCATCACATACTCGCCGCCGCGACCGGACCGTACCCGGGGCGGACGGCGGTCGCCGTGCCTCTGCGGGCGCGGCGGCTCGGTCGGCTCGGGTGAGCCCGGCTCGGGCCGCATGGGGGACTCCTCTGGCTCGTTCCGGACGCGGTGGAGGTGGGTGGGCGGGGTGGGACGGGCGGATCAGATGGCGCCACCGTTGGCGTAGATCACCTGGCCGTTGATCCATCGGGCCGGACCCGCGAGGAAGGCGACCACGTCGGCGATCTCCTGTGGGGTGCCGATCCGCTCCAGCGGTGGCTCGGCGGCCATCCGCTTCAGGGTCTGCTCGTCCTTGCCCTGGTAGAAGAGGTCGGTGGCGATCGGACCCGGCGCGACCACGTTGACCGTGACGTCCCGGCCGCGCAACTCGCGGGCGAGGATCAGGGTGATCGCCTCCACACCACCCTTGCTCGCCGCGTAGGCGCTGTAGCCGGGCCGGGCGAAGCGGCTGATCGAGCTGGAGAAGTTGATGATCGCCCCGCCGGCGCGTACCCGCCGGGCGGCCTGCTGGCTGACCACGAAGGTGCCCCGCAGGTTGGTACGGAGGACCCGGTCCAGCACCTCCAGGTCGAGGTCGACCAGCGGGCTGACGGGCATGATGCCGGCCGCGTTCACCACCACGTCGACGTCACCGAATTCGCGCTCGGCGGCGTCGAAGAGCGCGGCGACCGAGTTCTCGTCGGCGACGTCGGCCTGGACGGCGATCGCGTTGCCGCCGTTGGCGGTGATCGTCGCGATGGTCGCATCCGCGGCGTCCTTGTTGCTGGCGTAGTTCACGACGACCGCGTAACCCTCGGCGGCAAGCCGCTGTGAGGTCTCGCGGCCGATGCCACGGGAGCCTCCGGCGATGATCGCTACGCGCTGCGAGGTGCTCATGATGGTGCTCCTGTGCGTCCAGTAGGGATAGGTGGTTGATCAGATGTTTGGTTGATGGCTTGTTTCGCAAGCTCGTCGTCGCTTGCCGGTGGAAGTCCGGTC
>NZ_JBITIH010000046.1:0-21789 GCF_044458865.1 Micromonospora sp. NPDC050417 | reverse complement strand
CCACTGTTCGTGGACAAGGTCCGCGACGTCGTCGGGCTCTACCTCGACCCACCCGAACGGGCTCTGGTGCTGTGCGTGGATGAGAAGAGCCAGATACAAGCGTTGGACCGCTCCGCACCGGTCCTACCAATGCTGCCCGGCGTACCGGCCAGGCAGAGCTTCGACTACGTCCGCCACGGCACCACCAGCCTGTTCGCCGCACTGGAACTGACCACCGGCACCGTCATCAGTTCACTGAAGCGTCAGCATCGACACCAGGAGTTCCTGGCCTTTCTCCGCACGATCGACCGGCAGACACCCACGGATCTGGACATCCACCTGATCCTGGACAACTACGCCACCCACAAGACCCCCGCCGTACGCGACTGGCTCCTCGCCCATCCACGATTCCATCTGCACTTCACTCCGACCGGCGCAAGCTGGCTCAACCTCGTGGAACGCTTCTTCGCCGAGATCACCGTCAAACTCATCCGCCGCGGTGTTCACCGCTCGGTCACCGCACTGGAAGCCGACATCCGGGCGTGGATCGACAACTGGAACACCAACCCACGCCCGTACGTCTGGACCCGCACCGCCGACGAAATCCTTGAGTCCCTCGCCGCCTACTGCCGACGAATTAACGACTCAGGACACTAGCTTCCGCGACGCCCGGCGGTGTTCGCCGCCGGGCCGTGCGGGTCAGGAGTCGGTCGTGCCGATCCGGTCGAGCATCTCGTACGCGATCTCCAGCGCCAGCTCGCGCCGCTCCTCGTTGGTGATCTCGGGATCGCGAATCGCGAACCAGCTGCTGTGTACGGCGAAGAGGGCGAGGGTGGCGCGCAGGCGTGCACCCGGCGAGTCCTCCGGTGCGGCGAGCACGGTGGCGAGTTGGAGCATCCGTTCGCGCATCATCTGCCCGGCGGGCAGGCTCTTGAGCACGGTCTGGTTCTGGTCGAAGAACCGCATCACCGAGTGCCCGGCGCTGCCGAAGAACTCGTCGGCGTAGCGGGCGAGCAGTGCGCGGCGGCGGGCGGGGAGATCCCCGGTTGGTTCATGACGGTGTGTGACCAGGGCGTCGAGCCGGTCGAGGCGATCCTCCACGAAGCTCTGGACGATGTCGTCCTTGCTTTTGAAGTGGTAGTAGAGCGCCGCCTTTGTCACGCCCAGCCGCTCGGCGATCTCGCGGAGCGAGGTCTTCTCGTAGCCCTGCTCGGTGAAGAGTTCGAGCGCGACGGTCTGGATGCGGGTCCTGGTGTTGCCTGTGTTCTCGGACACCCGACCCCCCAACTATCGAATTCGGCTTGACTGCTTCCGCGCGCCAGCTTACCGTACGGCTAGTAAGGGCCCTAGCCGGTCGGCAAGTAAGTAGGTTGCAGCTCAGGGGGAGCTTACCGATGACCCAGACCGAGCAGGCGGTGGTACGACCGAACATCCGGGTCGTGCTGGCCGGCCTCATGATCGCGATGATGCTCGCGATGCTCGACAACATGATCGTCAGCACCGCACTACCCCGGATCGTGGGTGAGTTCGGTGGACTGAACCACTTCACCTGGGTCGTCACGGCCTACGTGTTGGGCACCACCGTGTCGACGCCGATCTGGGGAAAGCTCGGCGACCTGTACGGACGCAAGACCGTCTTCATCACCTCGATCGTGATCTTCCTGATCGGCTCCGCGCTCTGCGGCATGGCCGGCTCGCCGATGTTCGGCGGCACCAAGGACGGCATGATCCAGTTGATCGTGTTCCGGGCCGTACAGGGCCTCGGCGCCGGCGGCCTGATGGTGGGCGTGATGGCCATCATCGGTGACCTGGTGCCGCCCCGGGAGCGTGGGCGCTACCAGGGCATGATGGCCGGGATCATGGCCATCGCCATGGTCGCCGGGCCGTTGGTCGGCGGCTTCATCACCGACAACCTCTCCTGGCGCTGGGCGTTCTACGTCAACCTGCCGCTGGGCGGCATCGCGCTGCTCGTACTGATCACTCGGATGCACCTGCCGAAGTACCGTACCGAGCACCGGATCGACTGGCTCGGCGCGGCGCTGCTCTCGATCGGCATCACCGCGATCGTGCTGATCACCACGTGGGGCGGCAACGAGTACGCCTGGGGCTCGGCACAGATCCTCGGTCTGACCGTGCTGGCCGTACTGAGCCTGGTCGCCTTCGGTCTGGTGGAGCGGCGGGTGGCCGAGCCGATCCTGCCGCTGAACCTCTTCGCCAACCGCAACTTCGCGGTCATCTCGGTGGTCGGGTTCCTGCTCGGCTTCGCCATGTTCGGCGCGATGAACTTCCTGCCGCTGTTCCAGCAGACCGTGCAGGGCGCCTCGGCGACCAACAGCGGTCTGCTGCTGCTGCCGCTGATGTTCGGCATGCTGGTCGTCTCGATCATCGCTGGTCGGGCGATCACCAAGACCGGTAAGTACCGGATCTTCCCGATCATCGGCGGTGTCGCGATGACCGCCGGCATGGCACTGCTGATGATGATCGACGTACACACCAGCAAGACCGTGCTCTCGCTCTACATGGTCGTCCTCGGCGTCGGCATGGGCTTCCTGATGCAGACCTCGATGCTGATCGCCCAGAACAGCGTGGAACAGAAGGACCTCGGCGCGGCGAGCGGCGCGGCCACCTTCTTCCGGTCGATCGGTGGTTCGTTCGGCATCTCGCTCTTCGGCGCGATCTTCGCCGACCGGCTGCACGACAGCCTCTCCAGCAAGCTCGGCACCCAGGCCGCCGACCAGCTCAGCGGTGGTGGTGGCGGCGGGATCGACCCGGCCAAGCTCGGCGAACTGCCGGCGAACGTACGCGAGGCGGTGCTCGGCGGCCTCGCCGACTCGATCTCCGGTGTCTTCGGCTGGGCGGTCTTCTTCGCCGCCGCCGTCGCGGTGCTCGCCTGGTTCATCAAGGAGATCCCGCTGCGCGGCACGAACGACCCGACGGGTGAGACCCCGGAGGAACAGGCCGAGACCGCTCTGGCCAACGCTCCGGTGCACTGAGCCCTTTCGGTACCACGCCCGCCGGTCCCGCGCCTGTCACCCACAGGCCGGGCCGGCGGGTTCTCCGTAGGCGCAGGCGAGCCGCGGCGGAGTCGCGATCGGCGGCGGGGCCCGAGGCGGCGCAGGTGCGATCAGCGGCGCAGGTGCCGCCAGAGCCGGCTCAGCCAGCCCCCGGGACGGGGAGCCGGAACCTCCGCGGCGACGATCTCGCGCGCGGTGGCGACGGTGTCCGGGTCGACCGCCGGAGTGGCAAGCACGAGCTGGGCCAACGAGCGGGCGATCGAGACCGGGCGCTGACGGGCCACCGCCACGCTGTCGGCGAGTCTCTCGGCGGCGATCGCGGCGACGTCGGCCCGGACCGCCGGGTCGACCCAGGCCGCGGTGACGAGCGCGCAGAGCGCCGCCTCGGTCACCCAGTCCTCGACTCCCCAGACCAGGTCCACCAGGACCCGACGCCGGGTGGAGTCGGCCCACGGTTCGTCGGTGCGGTGGTGGAGCAGTCCGAGGCAGGCCCAGACCTGCACACACCGCACCCAGAGCGTCGGGTCGTGCTCGGCGAGCGTCCGACCCAGCGGGGTGGCCGGCGGCTCGGGCGGGTGCACCAGCAGACCCAGGAGGTCGTCGACCTCCAGCGTGGCCAGGCCGACGGCGGCGTCGTACGCGGCCGGGGGATTGGGCCAGGCAGGGTGGGCGAGTTGGCGGATCCGGTCGACCGCGGTCGTGGAGGGAGCCGGCACCGCCGGTACCGCGATCGTGCCCTGGTAACTCCAGAGTCGCCGGGCCGACGACCGGCGCGGTTCCCGGATGTCCGGTGCCGCGACCTCGGCCACCTCGACGGCGAGCCCGGGTACGGCCGCCGCCACCGCCCGCATCGCGCTCGGCGGTTCCAGTCCGCTCAGTCGTAGCTGCCCACCGCTGACCGGCCCGTCGTCGGCCAGCACCTGCCGCAGCACGTTGGTGACCGCCTCGCCGGCCGCCGGGATCTGCCCCAGCCAGGGCCGGCCCTGGCAGCACTCGGTGAGGTCGCTGTGCTCGTGCGTGTCGTCCGGGTGGTCACGGCGGAAGTCGGCGAGCGCGACCAGGTGGTCCAGTCGGCCGTCGCGCTGGTAGCGCAGCCGGTGGCCGGTGTGCACCGCGCAGTCGAACGAGGCGTCCCGGGCCAGGGCCCGGTCGATCCAGCCCAGTGCCTCGTTCAGCCGGCCGTGGTCGGCGAGGGTGCCGGCGATGTCCGCGTACACGGAGAGGTCGTCGGGGTCGTGCTCGACGGCCCGGTTCAGCGCGGCGAGCGCCTCGGCGGTGCGGCCGGCGCTGCGGTAGGCGTAACCGAGCCAGACCTCGGCCAGCTTCGACGGCCTGATCCGCGCCCCGGCGTCGGCCCAGCGGACCGCCTGTTCGACCTCGCCGACGCGGCGGGCGAGCGCGGACGCGGCGCCGAGCAGGTGGCCGTCGTCCGGGTACGTGGTGAGCGCGTGCCGAGCCAGCGTCAGGTACGGCAGCAGCGGCCCGCGTTCCTCGGCGTCGACCGGGTCGGCGACAGCGGCGCAGATCTGCATCAGCAGCCGGGAGATCTGTTCCGGATCGAGTTGTCCGGGCAACTCGGGGGTGGTGACCCAGGGGACGCCGGCCCAGTCCGCGCCCGGTGCGTGGGCGGTGGCGGCGACGAGCAGGTCCAGCCCTTCGTCCGGGTGGCCACTGGCCGCGAGCAGGTGGGCGCGGGCCACCACGGCGCCGATGAACGGGTGGTGGTCGAGGGGGAAGAGGTCCAGTGCGCCATCGGCGCGGGCGGCGAGCCGGGCCAGCACCTCGTGCACCTCGGGCATGGTCGGCGCGTACGCGATCGCGCCGGCGAGGTGGCCGGCCGCGTGCCGTAGGTCGCCTTCGTCGAGGGCCAGTCGGGCCAGTGCCAACTCGCCCTCGGCCGACAGCCGCGGGTCGTCCATTCCCTCGGACACCGTGTCGACCTCTCGTCGTGCGTTCGTTCCCCCTTGGGTTGGGCAGCCTAGAGCATGATCGGGATCGGCGGTGATTGTCTGCTCGAATCTGTTCGGTTTATTGCTCGAAAAGCTTCGATAGTGCAAGACTGAGCATGAAACGCGCGGCTATCGCGCATGACTGGGAGGTCTTCGTGGCACATCCGGGAGCCGGCATGGCGGCCGACATCAACGAGCAGCCGGCGGGCTTCGCCCGGCTACTCGAACCCGCGAACGCCGAGGCGATCGCCCGGATCGCCGCCGTGATCGCCGAGCGCCGCCCCCGGCACGTCGTCTTCACCGCGCGCGGAACCTCCGACCACGCGGCGCTCTACGCCGCGTACCTCACCGAGATCCGGCTCGGCCTTCCCGCCGGGCTCGCCTCGCCGAGCGCGGTCACCGTCTTCGGGGCCCGGCCCGACCTCTCCAGCGCGCTGGTCATCGCAGTCAGCCAGAGCGGCGGCTCCTCCGACCTGGCCGAGGTGCTCCGCCAGGCCCGCGCCTCCGGCGCGCTGACCCTGGCCGTGACGAACGCCCCGGACTCACCACTGACCGGGGTGGCCGAACTCGCGGTCGACATCTCCGCCGGGCACGAACGGGCGGTGGCGGCCACCAAGACGTACACCGCGGAACTCTTCGCCCTGCTGATGCTGATCGAAGGGGTGCGCGCCGGCAACGGCGTCCTCCCCGAGGAGGAGCGGGCCGCCCTCGCCGCCCTGCCGGAACTCGCCGAACGTACGCTCGCCGACCCGACCGCGCGCCAACTCGCCACCCGCTACCGGTTCGCCGCCCGGGTGGTCACCACCGGCCGGGGCTACGCCTACCCGACCGCCCGGGAGGCGGCGCTGAAGCTGATGGAGACCTCGTACCTGCCGTCGCTCGCCTTCTCCGGCGCAGATCTGCTGCACGGGCCGCTTGCCATGACCGACCCCGACGTCCCGGTGCTCGCCGTCGTCGGCGCGGGTCCGGGCGGTGCGGCGATGCGGGACGTCCTGGCCCGGGTCGGCGAACGCGGTGCGGACGTGGTCGCGGTGGGACCGTCGGACGTACCCGGTGCCACCGCCCGGCTCGCTGTGCCCCAGGTCGACGAGCGGTACGCCCCACTGCTGGACATCCTGCCGTTGCAGCAGCTCGCGCTCGCCCTCGCGTTGGCCCGGGGCGAGGATCCGGACGCGCCGCGCGGTCTGCACAAGGTGACTTCCACGCTCTGACCACGGCCGTGCCGCCGACGGAGCGGGGTGGACGTGGCACGCTTGCCTGATGTCCACGCTGCGCGACCTCGCCGAGGAACACACCCGGCTCCGTCCGGCCGACATCGACCATCTGCACCGGGTCGCCGGTGACTGGCAGCTCCTCTCCGACCTCTCCTTCGCCGACCTGCTGCTCTGGGTCCCGGTGGAGGGCGACGACAGCGTGTTCCTCTGCGTGGCGCAGGTACGCCCGACGACCGCCCCCACCGCGTACCAGGACGACCAGGTGGGGCGGATCGTCGGCGGGCCGGAGGTGGCGCACCTGACGATCGCGTACACCCAGGGCCGGATCTGGCGGGAGGGTGACCCGGTCTGGTACGGCGACACCCCGGCCCGGCACGAGGCGATCCCGGTGCGGCTGCGGGCCGCCGACGGCGAGTCGGGCGAGGTGATCGCCGTGGTGGGGCGGGACACCAACCTCTCCACCGCGCGCACGCCGAGCCAGCTCGAACTGAACTACCTGACCACCGCCGACGACCTTGCCCAGATGCTCTCCGACGGAACCTTCCCGCCGCCCCGGCACCCGGGCGAGACGACCTCGGCACCCCGGGTCGGGGACGGACTGGTCCGGCTCGACGCCAGTGGCAAGGTCACCTACGCCAGTCCGAACGCCCAGTCGGCGTACCGGCGGCTGGGGTTCGCCTCGCACCTGGTCGGCGAGGACCTGGCCGCGCTCAACACCCGGCTGGCGGCCGACCCGCTCGACGGCACCGAGGCGGGCAACCGGGTGCTGGCGGCACTGCGCGGCGAGGCGCCGGCCCGCCGGGAGATCGAGGCCCGCGGGGCGACCGTACTGACCCGGGCGTTGCCGCTGATGCCCGCCGGGGTGCCGATCGGCGCGCTGGTCCTGGTCCGCGACATGACCGAGGTACGCCGTCGGGACCGTGCCCTGATCACCAAGGACGCCACCATCCGGGAGATCCACCACCGGGTGAAGAACAACCTCCAGACGGTTGCCGCCCTGCTGCGGCTCCAGGCTCGCCGGGTGGACATCCCGGCCGCGAAGGCGGCGCTGGAGGAGTCGGTACGGCGGGTCGCCTCGATCGCCCTCGTGCACGAGACCCTCGCCATGTCCAGCGACGAGGCGGTGGAGTTCGACGGGATCGTCGACCGGGTCGCCTCCGCCGCGACCGAGGTGGCCGCGACCGAGGTGGCGGTACGGATGCGGCGCGAGGGGACGTTCGGCGTACTGCCGGCGGAGATCGCCACCTCGCTCGTGATGGTTCTCAACGAACTCCTGCTCAACGCGGTCGAGCACGGCTTCCCGCCGCCCGGTGAGGAGCCTGCGGAGAAGGCCGACGAGGAGAGTGCGGCCGAGGTGGTGGTGTCGGCGCACCGGTTCCGTAAGCAGTTGCATGTGACCGTCGCCGACAACGGCCAGGGTCTGCCGGCCGAGTTCGACGCGGCGAGCGGTGGCCGGCTCGGCCTCCAGATCGTCCGGGCGCTCGCCACCGGTGAACTCGCCGGCACCATCGAGCTGCGTAACCGGGCCGAGGGCGGCACCGAAGCCATCCTCGTAGTCCCCCTCCACAAACGTTAACCCCACCCCCTCCGCCCGCGATCCTGGGTAGACCGCTGCGTCCGGAGATCAACAGGCGCGGATTCGCCCCGGATCGGTGGGGAGGGAGAGGGGTCAGCGGGTGAGGAGGGTTACGGTGAGGCCGGGGACGGTCCAGGTTTGCTCAACCCGGAAGTTGTCCCGCAGTGCGGTCGCCTTGGTGCGCGTGACCCCGGTGAGCGGGTCGGTCCGGTGTTCTCCCCGGGCCAGCAGCCACACCCGGTCGACACCGGCCAGGCACTGGGCCGGCAGCGGGCACTCGGTGGCCTCCAGGGTTGCCGCGGCGACCGGCCCCTTGACCAGCAGCACGTCCCGGGGACGCCGGTCGGGCAGGTAGTACGCGACGGCAGTGTCGAGAAAACCGGGCATGTCCCGGGGCGAGTAGACGATCCCGTCGCCCGGTCGCTGGCCGGCACCGATGATCCGGGTGGCGGCCGGGTAGTCGATCGGCGCCGAGCGTGGGGTCTCGTGGGTACGCCGGAGACTGGCCTGGGCCGGTGTGCCGAGCAGCCCGGCGAGTGCCACGACCGGCAGGGCCTGGCGCAGCCGGAGTGGGGCGAGCGTACCGGCGGCGAGCAGGCAGCCGAACGGCACCGTGAAGAGCAGGTAGCGAGGCACCCAGAGCGGGGTGAGCAGGCCGCCGACGTACAGCAGGGCGGCCGGGAGCAGGACGCACGCGCCGAGCGCGACGCCCCGCCGTCCCCGGGTGAGCAGGCCGACGGCGGCCAGCCCGACCAGCAGGCCGCCGACTGCGCCGCTCTGCAGCAGGTCTCCGGGGAGGTCGGGCAGGTCGGTCAGGGTCGGTGGCCGTACCCAGGCGAGTTGGCGGGCCTGCTGGTCGCGGCCGAGCCAGGCCAGTGGCGCCAGAACCAGGATCGCCGGTGCGAGGGCGAGCGGCCAGCGCGCGTACCGGCGGTCGGTCTGCCGGTGCCAGGCGAGGCCGACCGCTACCGCGTGCCCGAGGACCAGGCTCGTCGCGAGCAGGTGGGACAGGCCCAATCCGACCAGTGCGGCGGCGTAGCCGGCCCAGTGCCACCAGCCGGGTCGGTCCAGTGCCCGGAACAGCAGCAGGGTGGCGAGCACCGCGAAGAGCGTGGCGAGGGCGTACGGTCGGGCTTCCTGGCCGTACCGGGACGTGCTCGGCAGGACCGCGAAGAGCAGCCCGGCGACCAGCCCGACCCGTCCGTCGAAGAGCCGTCCGCCGAGTACGGCGATCAGCGCCGCGGCACCGGCGAGGCTGAGTGCGGCCGGCAGCCGTAGGGACGGCACGGAGTCGCCGAAGAGTTCGATCCAGCCGTGGATCAGCAGGTAGTACGCGACCGCGACGCCGTCGATGTTGGCGGCGAGTCGGAGCAGGTCGCCGGTGGGGCGGGAGGCCGCGCTCCAGGTGGCGAGTTCGTCGCGCCAGAGCGGGGCCCGGTCGATCTGGATCAGGGTGATCGCCAGGGTGAGCAGGGCGGGCCAGAGCCAGCGGGTCCGGTCCAGCCAGCGGGGGAGGTCGGGTTGGCAGCCGCCGGCCGCCACTCGCGGCCCTGCCCCGGGTCGATCAGGCCCTGCCCCGGGTCGATCAGGCGTTGTCCCGGGTCGATCAGGCCCTGTCCGGTGGTGACCGTCCACTGTCCCCGCCCTACGACGTCACGAGACAAAAGTTCGGTTTGTGTGATTAGCCCGAATATTGGGCATATTAACGTGAATCCGGCCACAGCGCGGTCCGGGATCCGGGATGGGCGGTGCGACCGGTAGTCCGGGGACCTCGGAGTGTGGCAGCATGGCGACTATGACCGCCGTCCGAGGCCGCGTCGTGACGCTGGGGCTGACCAGCCGCCGTCACGTCGACTACGGCCGCGTGCGTAGCGCGATCTGTCCGGCTTACTGACGCCCCCTGGACCACTTCTGTCTCGGGTGCGCTCTGCGCCGGCTCTGCTGACACCGTTGTCTCAGCCCCGCTGACCGGGGTGCCGTCGCTTCCGCGTACGCCGAGCAACTCGTCTCAGCAGACAACGGAGGACGCCGCGATGGCGGTCAGCAGTACCTCGGCGCTACCCGAAACCGCCGACACCCCGATTGCCGCAGCCGCCGCGACCCGGCCGGCACGCGCACCACGCCGGCCCCGTGGCGAGGGCCAGTGGGCGCTCGGGCACCGCGAACCGCTCAACCCGAACGAGCGGACGAAGAAGGACGACAACCCGCTCAACGTACGGGCCCGGATCGAGAACATCTACGCGCACCGGGGCTTCGCCTCGATCGACCCCGCCGACCTGCGCGGCCGGTTCCGGTGGTGGGGGCTCTACACCCAACGCAAGGCCGGGATCGACGGCGGCCGTACCGCCGTCCTCGAACCGCACGAACTTGAGGACGAGCACTTCATGCTCCGGGTCCGGATCGACGGCGGACAGCTCAGCCTGGAGCAGCTACGCACCATCGCCGACATCTCCACCCGGTACGCCCGCGACACCGCCGACATCACCGACCGACAGAACATCCAACTGCACTGGATCCGGGTCGAGGACGTGCCGGAGATCTGGCGCCGACTTGAGGCGGTCGGCCTGGAGACCACCGAGGCATGTGGCGACTGCCCCCGGATCGTGCTCGGCAGCCCGGTCGCCGGGGTTGCCGAGACCGAGCGGATCGACCCGACCCCGGCGATTGACGAGATCGTCGCCCGCTACGTCGGCGACCCGGCCTACTCGAACCTGCCCCGCAAGTTCAAGTCGTCGATCTCCTGGCTGGCGGACACCCCGTACGAGGTCAACGACATCGCGTTCCTCGGCGTCGACCACCCGGAGCACGGGCCCGGCTTCGACCTCTGGGTGGGTGGCGGGCTGAGCACCAACCCGATGCTGGCCCAGCGCCTCGGCGTCTGGGTGCCGCTGGCCGAGGTTCCGGACGTCTGGGAGGGCGTGGTCTCGATCTTCCGGGACTACGGCTACCGGCGGCTGCGGCACCGTGCCCGGCTGAAGTTCCTGGTCGCCGACTGGGGTGTGGAGAAGTTCCGCGAGGTGCTGGAGAAGGAGTACCTCGGCCGCACGCTGCTCGACGGTCCGGCACCCGACCTGCCGGAGAAGCCGATCGACCACATCGGCGTACAGCCGCAGCGCGACGGGCGTTTCTACGTCGGCGCCGCCCCGGTGGTCGGGCGGGTCTCCGGCACCCAGCTCACCGCCCTGGCCGACGTCGCCGCCGCGCACGGGAGCGACCGGGTACGGCTCACCCCGTACCAGAAGTTGCTCGTTCTCGACATCGCGGAGGAACGGACCGAATCGCTCGTCACGGCCCTGCGCGGGATCGGCCTGGAGGCCCGCCCGTCGGTGTGGCGGCGCAACACCATGGCCTGCACCGGCATCGAGTTCTGCAAGCTCGCCATCGTCGAGACCAAGGCCCGGGGCGAGGCACTGGTCGCCCGGCTGGAGGAGCGGCTCGCCGGTGAGGATCTCAAGGACGCCGACCTCTCCATCCACATCAACGGCTGCCCGAACGCCTGCGCCCGCACCCAGATCGCCGACATCGGACTCAAGGGCCAACTGGTGGTCGGACCGGACGGCAACCAGGTCGAGGGCTTCCAGGTCCACCTCGGCGGCGGTCTCGGCATGGCCCAGGGGCAGACCGCCGGGTTCGGCCGCAAGCTGCGCGGCCTCAAGACCACGGCGGAGGAACTTCCGGAGTACGTCGAACGAGTGGCCCGCCGTTACCTGGCCGGGCGCCGGGAGGGCGAGGCGTTCGCCCAGTGGGTGCTCCGGGCCGACGAGGAGGAGCTGAGATGAGCGAGACCCGCGCGGCACCGATGTACTGCCCCTACTGCGGCGAGGAGGACCTTCGGCCCCACGAGGAGTCGCACGGCGCCTGGGAGTGCCATGCCTGCGCGCGGGTGTTCACGGTCAAGTTCAGCGGACTCCTGGGACGGGCGGTCGCGCGATGAACATGCTCTCGGCAACCAACCTCGGGCTGGTCACCCTCGGCCCCGCGACGACACCCGTGCCCGCAGCCCCAGACGGGGCGGCCCGTCGACCCGCAGCCGAGCTGAAGGCACTGGCCGAGGAGGCCGGCCGGGCACTGGAGGGTGCACCGGCGGACGAGATCGCCCGCTGGGCGGTGGACACCTTCGGCGACCGGTTCTGCGTGACCAGCTCGATGGCGGACGCGGTCCTGGCCCACCTGGTCTCCCGGGTCGCCCCCGGTGTCGACGTGGTCTTCCTCGACACCGGGCTGCACTTCCCGGAGACGCTGCGGGTCCGCGACACGGTCGCCCGTACGCTGCCGGTCACCGTCAGGTCGATCCGGCCCCGGCTGACCGTCGGCCAGCAGGACGGCGAGTACGGTCCGCGCCTGTTCGCCAAGGCCCCGGACGAGTGCTGTGCGCTGCGGAAGGTCGAGCCGTTGGAGCGGGCCCTCGGCGACTACGACGCCTGGGCCGCCGGGCTGCGTCGCGACGAGTCCCCGACCCGGGCCAACACCCCGGTGGTGACCTTCGACGCCCGGCGCGGCAAGGTCAAGGTCAACCCGATCGCGGCCTGGAGCCAGGCCGACGTGGACGCGTACATCTCCCGCTGGAACGTGCCGGTCAACGAGCTGTTCCGGTCTGGCTACACCTCGGTCGGCTGCTGGCCGTGCACCCGCCGGACCAAGGCCGGCGAGGACCCGCGCGCCGGCCGCTGGGCGATGTTCGACAAGACCGAGTGCGGCCTGCACGCATGAGTACCGGACCGGGTCCGGTCGTCCTGGTCGCCCACGGCAGTCGGGATCCGCGCGCGGCGGTGGCGACCCGGGCGCTGGTCCGGGCGGTCGGGGCGGCCCGCCCCGGCCTGCTGGTCCGGGCCAGCTACCTCGACCACAGCACGCCCCGGCCCGGGGCGGTGCTGCACGAGTTGGCGGCGGCCGGTCACCGGCGGGCCACCGTGGTGCCGCTGCTGTTCACCGCCGCCTACCACGGCCGGGTCGACGTTCCCGGGGCGATTGCCACCGCGCGTGCCGAGGGCCTTCAGACGGCCGTACGCGTGACCGACGTGCTGGGCCCGGTTGCCGTACCCGATCCGCCGGACGAGCTGCTGTTGGCCGCGCTGGGCCGTCGGCTGGCCGAGTCGGGTGCGGGGGCGGCGGACGGTGTCGTGCTGGCCTCGGCCGGGACCCGGGACGAGAGCGCCCGTCGTGCCGTCGAGGCGGTCGCCGGTGCGTTGGGGGAACTCCTCGGTGTGCCGTGCCTGGCGGCGTACGCCTCCGCCGCGCAGCCGACCGCGGGGGCGGCGGTGCGGCGCCTCAGGGCGGGCGGCGCCCGCAGGGTGGCGGTGGCGGGTTACTTCCTCGCCCCCGGCCGGCTCTACGACGCCGCGGTCTCCTCCGCCCGTGACGCCGGGGCGGTCACGGTGGCGGCTCCACTCACGGATGCGCCCGAACTTGCCAGGCTCGTCCTGTACCGCGCCGAGTCGGCAATCCTCACCCACTCCGACCATTGTTGATCGTGCAGTGCCGTCGTTTCCGGAAGGCGGGGAATCGCGATCACTTGACCGTCGACAAAGCGCGTACGCGTCGCCGGGATGTAACAGAACGCGCCGGGGGAGTAACTCCCCCGGCGCGTTCAGCGTTTGTGGTTGGTCAGGCGGTGTGAGCGCGCAGGACCCGCAGTCCGCCGCGACGCTTGACAGCGCGTCGCTCTTCTTCGCTCATTCCGCCCCAGACGCCCGCGTCCTGACCGGATTCGAGTGCCCACTGCAGGCAATCGTCGGTCACGGAGCAGCGCCGGCAGACGGCCTTGGCCTGCTCGACCTGCAGGAGAGCCGGACCAGACGTCCCGATCGGGAAGAACAGCTCCGGGTCTTCGTCGCGGCAGGCAGCATGGTGACGCCAGTCCATGGCGGCAACACTCCTCAATCTGGATGGGTGGCAGTGGATTGCGTGGATCTTTTCCTATATGCATCCGCGGTGCCGACTCCGACGGTGTACACCCATCGTTTCGACAAGCACGTGCGCAGGCTGTTGTGCGCTTGGGAGCGCCGCGTGAACAACTCGCTTAACGAGCGGTTCGAGGCAACGTCCCGGTAACTCAAGTTCGCTTGTGAATACTTTCACGAACTCCCGCGATGTCAAGGGGACTGCTCAGAAAAACTCTGAGCGGGTGAGCAAGCCCACAACCCTTTTGTCCGAATTCCGGCGCTTGCCGGTACCCGGCGTACCACAGCCAAGGATCAATATAGTACAGTCCACGCGACAATGCTGGCATTTCCGACATCCGTCCCTCGTCCGGCATGTTCCTCAGGGGGCCATGGAGGAGGCTGTACCCCAGCGCTAGCAGATTACTCTTAGTGCGGCGCTTACGGAGGAGAATCGAACTTTTTCTCGTTCACCGAGATAGTCCCCGTCAAGCTGAAACGCCTGCGGGCGCCCCGCTACCAGCGTAAACTCCTCAAGATCGTGCAGTCGAAGAATTTGCCGGCCGTGCGGCTGACTTTTCCGGGACAGCAACTGCGTCACCGTACGTGTGGTGCTGGGCACGCGCAGCCGGCGGATCGCCATCACGTCCAGCCCGAGATCGAAGGACGCCTCGGGGTTCGGGTTCACTTCCCGGTCGCCGATGTAGGTCCACGGGGCGGTGTTCTGGATGACCACCGTCGCCAGTTCCGTCGCCGCGACCTCGTCCGGCAACTCCAGCGCGATGTCCGGATGCCGGCGCTCGGTGCCGAGGGCGTACTGCGCGATCATCGCCCGGAGGTAGAGCGAGGGCGTGGAGACCCGGCCCCGCCGCCGCGCCTGCTCCACCCGGTGCACCACCGCCGCGTCCAACCCGAAGCCGGCGCAGAACGTGAAATAGCGGTCGTCGGCACGGCCGAGCCCGACCGACCGGAACCGCCCCAGCCGCACCCCGTCGAGGATCACGCTCGTCGCCTCCGGCCACTCCCGGGGCAGGCCCAGCGCGCGGGCGAAGACGTTCGTCGAACCGCCCGGAACCACGGCCAGCGCGGGCAGCCGTTCGGCCGACGGCTGCGCCAGGTCGACGGTCGACGGCTCGGCGGTCATCAGACCGTTGACCACCTCGTTGACCGTTCCATCGCCACCCAGCGTGACGACCAGGTCCATGCCGTGTCGAACGGCCTCCCTGGCGAGGGTCACCGCGTGGTCGCGCCGCCGCGTGTACTCGACGGTGAGATCGACCTCGCTGCGCAGGGCCCGGACGAGCACGTCCCGGCTGCGCTGGCTGGTGGCGGTGGCCTTCGGGTTGACCACCAAAAGGGCCCGCATGGGCGGCACTGTACCGCGAGAAGACGCGGGTATCGTTTCGCGCGTGACCACCGACTCACCCGTGACCAGCGATTCTGCCCTGGTGCCCGGACCACTGCGCGGGGCCGTGTGGCTGCTGCGCGGTGAGGCTGCCGCGCTCGGTCTGCTCGCCGCATACCTGATCTACGCGGACCTGACCAGCACCGCGAGCGATCTTGTGAATGCGCTGTTCGTGACCGCGTTCACGGCCGGGGGCGCACTCGTGCTCTGGCTGCTCGGCGCCGCGCTGGGTCGACTCCGGTCCGGCGCCCGCGCACCCGCCATCGTGCTCCAGTTGATGTTGCTCCCGGTCGGTTACTACATGATCCAGGGCGGGCTGGCCTGGCTCGGGATTCCGCTGATGGCGCTCGGCGTGTTGGTCGTCGGCCTGCTCGTCTGCACTCCCACGAACCGGGCCCTCGGCGTCGGCTGAAGCGGGGCTTCGAGCCCGGCTCAGAACTCGGCGGCGCGGCGGGTGAGCAGCGTGATCGTCGCCTGCTTGCCGTCGGCGGTCGCCTTGGCGGACGTGGTCAGCGCGGTCAGCACCTTCCACGCGAACGACGACTCCGCCGGCAGCCGGGCGCCCGAGGCAGTCGGCACGGTCACCTCGACGGTGAGCGCATCGTCGGTGACCGAGAACCGGCACTCCAACTCGGCGTCCCGGCTGGCGATCGCGAGCAGCATCGCGCACGCCTCGTCGACCGCGATCCGCAGATCCTCGATCTCGTCCAGGGCGAAGTGCAACCGGGCGGCGAGACCAGCGGTCGCGGTACGCAGCACGCCCAGATATCCACCGTCGGCGGGCACCGTGAGCATCACGATGTCGTCGTCGACCGTCGGCTGGGTGGTAGATCCAGTCACCGGTGCCATCTCCCTCGGCTTCGTGCGCCCCGTGTGACGCCGGTCCCCTGGACGGGACCCGCTCCGGCGCCGACGGGCACCCTCACCGTACCGGGCGTGGCGGTGCCCCGCCCCGGCCGCCGCCCCGTACCGCACGCCGGACCCCGTCACCTGATTGCGGACGCACGTCCGTTCGGTCGAAACCGCGAACTGCCGATCTCCATCGCCCTGCCCTGCTACGTCGTGGTCGTGGTTCGCGACGCCCTACGCGCGCGTGCCTGTCTGGAAGGTCCTCATCTCCGGCGCTGGTCGTACCGGTGCCCCGTCCGGCCGGCAGACGGTGGGGGAGCGGGTCGTCGACGATCTCCTCGGCGACCTACCGGCGGTCGGGCGGCTGACGGTCGCGCCTCGCTAGAGTTGCGCGGTGCGTAACCGGTCGACAGGCGTCCTCGACGTCACGTGGATCCCTCGATCCCCCCTCCTGTCAGGTCTTCGAGTATTGACACGCGGATGGGGGCGGGGACGATGACCGTCACTGTCCGCTACGGCGAGTGGGTCTCGCCGGTGACAGCGGTGATGGCCACCGAGGGGATGAGTGCCGGCCAGATCGCCGCCCCGGCGTACGTCGACACGGTCGGCGCCGAGGTGTGGTGGACCGAGCCCCGTCCGGCCGAGGAGGGGCGGATGGCCCTGGTACGGCGACGAGCGGACGGCACCACGGAGACGGTGCTGCCCACGCCGTGGAACGTACGGAGCCGGGTGATCGAGTACGGCGGCCGGCCCTGGGCAGCCCACACCGGTGCCGCAGGCGTGCTGCTGGTCTTCGTGAACTTCGCCGACCAGCGGCTGTACGCGTACGACGCCGATGTCGCCGGGGCGAGCCCGCGCCCGTTGACCCCGGTCTCCACCGTCGGGGGCGGACTGCGCTGGGCCGAGCCCGAGATCGACGTCGCCCGTGGTGAGGTCCGGTCCGTGCTGGAGGAGTTCACCGGTGAGGGGCCGTCGGACGTACGCCGGGTCATCGCCGCCGTCCCGCTCGACGGGGCGGCGCAGCGGGACCGGTCGGCGGTCCGGGAACTCTGCGACGACGGGCACCGGTTCGTCGGCGGTCCCCGGTTCTCGCCCGACGGCACCCGTGCCGTGTGGCTCGCCTGGGACCACCCGTACATGCCCTGGGACGCGGCGGTGCTGCGGATCGCCGAGGTCGACGTCCAGGGCCGGCTGCACCGGGTACGCACGTTGACCGGCGGGCCCGGCGACCCGATCGCGCAGGCCGAGTGGGCGGCGGACGGCAGCCTGCTGATGGCCGCCGAGCGGACCGGGTGGTGGAACCTGTACCGGGTCGACCCGGAGACAGGGCAGGCGGTGGCGCTGCACCCGGCCGAACAGGAGTTCGCCGGTGCCCAACGGCTCGGCCTGCGCTGGTTCGCCCCGCTGCCGGACGGTCGGGTTGCCGTGCTGCGTGGTCTGGGGGCGCAGCGGCTCGCCCTGCTCGATCCGGTCACCGGTGTGGTGACCGAGGTACCGGGAGAGCGCTCGGAGTGGCTGCCACAGCTGGCGGTCTCCGGTGACCGGGTGGTCGGCGTCGCCGGCGGGCCCGCGCACGCGTACGAGATCGTCGAATACGACCTCTCCACCGGCGGTCTGCGGGTTCTCCGCGCTGGTCAGCACGCTCCGGTGAATCGCGGCTACCTGCCGGAACCGCTGGCCCGGGTCTTCACCGGTCCGGACGGTGAACGGATCCACGCGTTGCTCTACCCGCCGCGAAACGCCGACTACGCCCATGACGGCGATGATGGCGATGACGGCGGTTTCGGGGCGGGCGAGGGCGGCCCGCCGCCGTACGTGATGTGGGTGCACGGCGGACCGACGATGCGCGCCCCCGTCGCGCTGAACCTGGAAATCGCCTACTTCACCTCCCGGGGCATCGGGGTGGTCCAGGTCGACCATGGCGGCTCGACCGGGTACGGACGGGCCTACCGCGAGCGGTTGCGTGACCAGTGGGGCGTGGTCGACGTGGGTGACTGCGCGATCGTCGCCCGCGCGATCGTCGACGAAGGACTGGCAGCACCGGGCCGGGTGGCGATCCGGGGCATCAGCGCGGGTGGCTTCACCGCCGCCGCCTCGCTGGTCTCGACCGACGCGTACGCCTGCGCGACACTGCTCTGCCCGATCCTCGACCTGTACGGCCTGGCGTCGGGGCAGACCCACGACTTCGAGTCGCACTACCTGGAGTCGCTGGTCGGACCGCTGGCCACGGTGGCGCAGCGTTACCGGGACCGTTCGCCGGCCGCCCACCCGGAGCGGATCGACGTTCCGTTCCTGCTGCTCCAGGGCTTGGACGACCCGATCTGCTCGCCGGAGCAGAGCGAGCGGTTCCTGAGCGGGATGAGTGGACAGCCGGTTCCCCGCGCCCACCTCACCTTCGCCGGAGAGGGGCACGGGTTCCGCCGCCAGGACACCATGGTCGCCTGCCTGGAGGCCGAACTCTCCCTCTACGGACAGGTATTCGGCTTCACACCGCCCGGCGTACCAGTGCTGGACCTGCGCTCCTGACCGTCGTCGCACCCTCCCACCCGATCCGCCTCCGCGAGCCGATGCGATCAAGGAACGCTTGGCCCGGTACCGCCGTCCAAGGTGATCACGACCGCGTTCTCCGTCGTCTCGGATCACGCGGTCAAGGCCGCCCGGCGTCGTCCGGGACGCAGGACCGGTTCGTAGAGTCTTCCGGGTTGATCCCGAGGAGGGAGGCGGACGTGTACGACGACAGTCGGCTGCTGGAGCCGGGGGAGGAGCGGGCGTACCGGCTGCTGCTGCGGCTCTCCGCAGCCAGTCCGGCCGACCTGGCTGGTCTCGCCGCGCTACCCGAAGCCGAGGCCGCGAAACTGCTGGAAGTGTTACGGGACAAGGGGCTCGCGGTGACCCGACCCGGCCCGGACCGGGTCTTCGAACCGCTGCCACCGGACGTGGCCCTCGGTAACACCCTGCTCCGTCGGCAGGAGTCGCTGGAGACGGCACGGCAGGCGGTGGCCGCCCTGACCGAGGAGTACCGGGCCAGCGCCCGCCGGCACAACGCCGACCACCTGGTGGAGGTGGTCGTCGGTGCCGGCGCACTGCGCGACCGGCTGCGCGACCTGCAGAACTCGGCCCGTGAGGAAATCCTCTGGTTCTGCCGGGCCAACCCGTTGGCCATGTCCGGGCCGGAGAACGCCGAGGAGTCCGGCGCCCTGACCCGGGGCGTGCGGTACCGGGCGATCTACGAACGAGGGCTGCTGGAGATGCCCGGCGAGCTGGAGAGCATCGCGGAAAGCGTACGCAGCGGCGAGGAGGCCCGTACGTTGCCGGCGCTGCCGGTCCGACTCGCCATCGCCGACCGCTCCACCGCGGTCTGTCCACTGGTGCCGGACGACCACCAGGGCATCGGGGAGCCGACCGCCGCCCTGATCCGGCGCAGTGAACTGCTGGACGCGCTCCTCGCGCTCTTCGAGAGCCACTGGGACCGGGCGACCCCGATCCGTCTCGACGGTGACTCGGGCACCCCCGCCCCGATCAGCTCGTACGGGGACGTGGGCGACGACGTACTGGCCGAGAGCGAACGGTTCCTGCTCTCGCTCTTCGTGGCCGGCTTCCCGGACAAGTCGATCGCCTCGCAACTCGGCGTCAGCCGACGTACGGTGCAGCGCCGGCTGGAGCGGTTGATGCTCCTCGCCGGCGTGGACACCCGTACCGGCCTGGCCTTCCAGGCGGCCCGTCGGGCCTGGCTCTGACCGGAGGTCGCGCGGGACCGGGCGGGACGACGGGACCTGTCGCCCCGCCCGGTGGCACTCAGCGCAGGCCGTACGCCCGGATCACGGTCTGGGTGACCGCGTTGCCGGACTCGTCGGTGGCCCGCACCCGGAGCGAGACGCTGCCCCTGCCGGCGGGGATGCTGGCCCGGAAGTCGGGGCCCTTCCCGGAGACCGTGACCTTCTTCCAGGTCTTGCCCTCGTTGAAGGAGACCTCGGCGGTCAGGGCGGTGCCCTCGGGCGCCCCCAGACCGTTCTGGTTACGCACGCTCAGGCGGAGCGTGTGCTCCCGGTTGACCGTCTCACCGGTCAGGTCGACCGGTGCGTCGTAGTCGACCTGGAGCAGCGGCAACGGCCGGGCCTTGTCGCCCGGTCGTTGTCCGGAGCGGAAGTCCCACACTGTCTCGGTACGGGTGCCCCAGTTCCACTCCGCGTCGGCGCGCTCGGTGTTCAGTACCAGCCGGTACCACGCCTGGGCGGCGCTGGTGGTGACGTCCTGACGGGCATTGGGCAGTTCGGCCAGGAGCTTGCCGTCCCGCCACAGCTTCGCGTCGACCTGGGTGGCCTCGCCGATGGTGTAGTGCCCGTCGGCGTCGACGAACTCGGGCACCCGCAGCGCGAGCGTGTTCCCCGTCCGGGTCGAGACCAGTTCCGGTACGCCCTTGGGCGACGCCGGCCGCACCACCGCCGAAAGCCAGCTTTCCTCGCGCCTACCGGCACGGTAGCTGGTGGGCGGCTCGGTCATCCCCGTCGCCAACGGCCCGAAGTCGTTCCACGGCCAGTCGTGCGCCACCCGGTGCTGCCAGAGTGAGTCCCCACTGGTCACCCACTCCTCGCGCACCTTCGGGGTCTCGACGAAGCGGAAGTGGTCGTTCCATGAATACGTCTGCCAGGGGCGCCATCCGAACCGCTGCTCCTTCTCCCAGGGGATTCCGCCGTTGTCGGCGTAACTGGAGGTGATCCGTGCCGAGTTCTCCGGGGTCACCCGGTAGACGACCTGGTCCGGGATCCGGCCGGTCTCGACGTGCTGTACGTCGTACAGGTAGGGGCTGGAGGTGGTGAGGGTCAGGTCGATCGTGGCCTGACCCTTGGACGCGCGGGCGACGAGTTTCGCTCCCGCGTCCGCCGCCACGGCGAGCATCGGAATCGCCTCCCGGTCGCCGGTCGGCCGCCACACCGTCCACGCCGACCAGTCCGCTGGGCGGACCATCAGGGTCACCGCGGCTCCGGCCGCCGCCGCCGAGGCGGTCACCTCGCTCTCGGTCGGCGCGTCCTCCCCGTTCGGTTCGTTCGGCGAGTCGATCAGGACGGCGGCACCCTTCACCTTCGCCTTCTTCAGCTCCGCCGGGGTGCCCCGGCCCGCGTAGACCAGCGGATAGGTGCGCTTTCCGTCGTACGCCGGGGACTGCCCGGTCAGGTTGATGTCGAGCGGGCCACTCACCCCGGGCACCCGGGTCTGGACCATCGGCGCCACCAGTTGCCAGCGGGACGAGAACTCGAACGCGCCAGCCGACAGCTTCTTCGTCGGCGTGACGTTGACCTGCTTGACCGTGCTGTAGTGCATGCTTCCGAAGCTCAGCGTCCGGCCGGTGCCGGTCACCCGGTGCGTGTAGTAGCTCAGCACCGCCTGCTGCTCGCTCGGCTTCGGTGTCTCGATCCGGATCGGGGTTCCCGTGCGGGCGTCGAGCAGCACCTCGATGTCCCGGTCGACCCGCAACTCCGGGTTCGTGATCAGGGTCGCCTGCTCGTCCAGTGGGCCGCCGTCGCTGATCAAGCTGTTGAGCAGGTACGAACCCGCCTCGACCCGGGTGGTCCAGGTGGTGCCCTCGAAGAGGAAGCCGAGACTGTCGGAGCGGCTGCTGTCGCCCTGGAGCAGGATGACGGGCACCGCCACCGGCTTGCCCGTCCGGTCCACCGCGCGGAACCTGACGCTGTGCCGTGGGCCCTCCAGGGTGATGGCCAGGGCGGTGGTGGTGAGGACGCCGTCCGGTCCGGTCGCGGTGATCCAGCCGCCGTACTGGCCGGCGGCCAGCTTGGCCAGGTCGGCGGTGACCGGCACGTTCACCGATCCGCCGGCGGGTACGGTCACCGTGTTGGTGCCGATCGTGATGGCCGTGGTCTCCGGGGCGCCGGTGGCGAGGTTCGACACCTCCGTGGCGAGGGTGAGGG
>NZ_JBITIH010000045.1:0-26381 GCF_044458865.1 Micromonospora sp. NPDC050417 | reverse complement strand
GGCCGATCCTGCCGTGGGGGGGGGGGGGGGGGGGGGGCCCGGGGGGGCCCCCCCCCCCCCCGCCCCCCGGGGGGGGGGGGGGCCGGGGGGGGGGGCCCCCCCCGGGGGGGGGCCCCCCCCCGACCGTCACGCGACGGGGATGGCCTGGAGGGAACTCACACCGATGGTGGTGACGTTCTCCGTTGGGCCTGGTGTCACGGCGGTGCGGATACCACCGTCGACCCGCCACACCTGGGGGGAGGCGCCCGATCGTACGAGGGTGCCGTCCTGCGGCTTGCTGAGGAGGCCGACGGTCCACCTGGTGGGGACGCCGATGCTCGGTACGGTGCCGTAGCCGGCTTGACGGAGTTCGTCCTGGTTGGGGAACCACATGGCCGCGCCCCCAGCCACGACGGCCACGCCGCCGGTTTCGTTTCGGATGAGGGTGCCGTTCTGTGGCATGCCTGGCAGGGCGGTCAACCATCCGATCGGCACGGCGGTACTGAAAGGCGTCGTGCCGTACCCCGCATTGGCGAGTTCGTCCTGGTTGGCGAACCAGACCGCCGCGCCGCCGGCGATTACGGCGACGCCGCCGGTTTCGTTGTTCCGGATGAGGGTGCCGTTCTGTGGCATGCCTGGCAGGGCGGTCAACCATCCGATCGGCACGGCGGTACTGAAAGGCGTCGTGCCGTACCCCGCGTTGGCGAGTTCGTCCTGGTTGGCGAACCAGACCGCCGCGCCGCCGGCGATTACGGCAACGCCACCAGTCTCGTTGTTCCGGATGAGGGTGCCGTTCTGTGGCATGCCCGGCAGGGCGGTGGCCCACCCGGTAGGCACCGCGATACTGGGAGTTGTGCCGTACCCGGCGTTACGGAGTTCCTCGGGGCTGGCGAACCAGACCGCCGCGCCGCCGGCGATTACGGCGACGCCACCGGTTTCGTTCTTCCGGATGAGGGTGCCGTTCTGTGGCATGCCCGGCAGGGCGGTGGCCCACCCGATCGGCACCGCGATACTGGGAGTTGTGCCGTACCCGGCGTCACGGAGTTCCTCGGGGCTGGCGAACCAGACCGCCGCGCCGCCGGCGATTACGGCGACGCCACCGGTTTCGTTCTTCCGGATCAGCGTGCCGTTCTGCGGCACGCTGGGGAGGGAGGCGGCCCAGCTGGTGGAGACCGGAACAACCGGCGTGGTGGCGTAACCCGTTGCGGCGAGTTCCTGCGGGCTGGCGAACCAGATGGCCGCGCCACCGGCGAGGACCGCGACGCCACCGGTCTCGTTCCGGATAAGGGATCCGTTGCGCAGCGTGCCGCTCGACCAGATCGGTGCCAGGTCGCTGTTGCGGTAGAGGACCAGGTTGCCGTCGTCGTGCAACCGCAGCGTCGACGGGCCGTTGCCGAACGTACCGGTGCTCCAGACGGCGGCGCCGTCGGCAGCGTAGAGCACCACGTTGCCGTCCGGCTGGTTGGCCAGGCGTGCCCCGTTGACGGTGCCGGTAGCCCAGATCGGGATGCTGTCGACGTACAGCACGAGATTGCCGTCTGACTGGAGTAGGAGGGAGAAGTGGTCGTTCGGGGAGGTCAGGAAGCGTGACCTCGAGCAGTTCCAGCACTCACCACTCGGCATGGAGGACTGTGCCTCTGAGGTCCTCTGCCGGACCCAGTAGCCGATGTCGTCCAGGCGAGTCTCGGTCGCGCCCTGCCGCGTTTCGGTTTCACCGAGACACCCGTTCTGCCACGACAGATGGTTCAGGGCGACGAGTTCGACGCGTCCCGCGACCTCCCGTAGGGCGGGGCCGCCGGCGTCGCCCTTGCACGGGCTGCTCTGGCCCGGCGCCTGTCCCTGGATGTCCAACGTGCCGACACCGACACCGACGCCGGTCACCGCGAACGCCGCGACGTGCGCACGGTTCGGCAACCACTCGGTGGCGGTGCGACCGTAGCCCGCGACCTGAAGGACATCACCGACGGCGGGAGCAGTGGAACCAATCGCCACCGGTGCGATGTCGGTGATCGGGGCAGACAATCTCGCCAGCACCAGGTTCCGGTCCGGGTGTGGCACGAGTTCCGTCACCGTCAGCACATGCCCCGTGCTACTCGTAAGGTCCGTACGCCCGACGGTCGCCGTGGTCGGCCGCGCTGGCGGGCCCACGGTGACTGACTCGCCGTCCACCGCGAAACAGCTACTCGCGGTAGCCACCCACTGCGGCGAAATCAACGCGCCGGTGCAGCCACGACCGGAGGGCCCCCCACCGCCGACGTCAATCTTGGCGAGGTACGGATACACGCCGTCAGGGACGGCGCCACCTCCCCCGACCGCACCGGCCGGTACGGCAGCCAGCAAGCTTGCAAGGGTCACCACCGTGAACGCGGCCAACCACTTGCCGGCATGTTTCCGTGCCTGAAACATTCAGTGAGCTCCTATGTCCACAGACTTGCCTCGTGAGCGTGACACCACAGGGAGACCACGCCAGAACACGACCAAACGCCGTGCGGGCACCCGGGTTTCCGGGCACAAGTAGCGATTCGGGCAAGGTCGCGCGGTGACGCTTACCAGTGCATCTGATCGCAGAGTGTAAATCATGATGATCGTTTACGGTGGCCCGACCCGGCGAACGGGGCAGGACCCACCGGCCGACATCATGGCCGCCGTGCCGGAGGCGCAGCGGGACTCAGCGGAGGCCGCCACGCTGCTGGCCGCAGCGAGCGCGAGCGGTGCGTCCACCGAGACCACACCCGGACGCCCGGCACCCCGAGTACGGCGGCCACCAGTTCGTCGGCGATGTTGAACGGTTCGTACACGAGGAGGTCCGGTCGCAGCCACCGGGCGTACGCGGCGAGGTCGTCGAGCGTCGCGTCGGCGAAACGTACGACTCCCCGGTCGGCGGTCACCTCGGGAACGGCGCCGTGGCTCGGGTCGAGCGCGATGCCGGCAGCCGTGGCGGCCTCGTATGCCGCACGTTCGAGCACGCGGGACACCCGACCGCCGAGCACCTCGGCGAAGCGCAGTGGGGAACCGCACGGCATGGCGGGCAGGCCCGCGCTGGTGACCGAGGCGGTCTACTCGGGCTGGCGGTCGACGTGGACCTCGTGGCCGGCGGCATGCAGGGCCCAGCCGGGCGGAGCGAGGGCAGGAAGTGCGAGCGGCCACCCCCAGGTCGCGATCAGGACCCGCACCACGGCATCGGCTCAGCCGTACGTGGACCGCCGGTCGTCGTCACGCCCCGGCTCTGATCCGGAGCGTCGTACAGCCCTGCTCGGTGTCGACGGAGACCGGCAGGTGTGGTTCGACCGTGGTACGCAGATATCCGAGGTCGCCGACGAACGGCAGCGGCAGCATCGTCACCGGGTCGATGTCGAGGTCGGTGCAGACGAAGTCGACGGTGCCGCCGCCGATCCGCAGTGCCTCGAACAGAAAGGAACCGAGGTCCTCGGGGGTGAGAAACCGCCACAGGTCGACGGTGACGACCCGGCCGAAGTGCCCGTCGGGAAACGGGGTGCGCAGCCCGGCGAGGTGCAGGTTGCGCTCGCTCGCCGGAGCGTCATGGTCGAACGTGGCCGCGTCCGGTCCGAGCTGGAGTTTGGTGGCGCCGAAGCCGATGACGAGGCTGTCGGTGTTCTCCAGACCGGCGACGATCGCGGCCGGAAGTCGGTCGACGCGGGCGAGCCCGTTGGCGCGGGCCGCGCGCAAGGTGTCCTCGAACCACACGATCCGGCGTACGGCGGTGGTCCAGAGACCCGGTACGCCGAAGAACTCGATGTCGTAGCGAGGGTGTTTGCGGGCGATGACCTGGTAGTTCTCGGCGAGTTGGGCCATCAGCAGGGGCCAGACGCGGAAGTGCGGCAGGTCGTAGGAGACGGCGTCGTCGGCGAGGTCGAACAGGCGCGGGTCGCGGCCGTGGTGGTGGAAGATCCGGTAGAACAGCTCGTTGTCCTCGCCACCCCAGGTGGTGAGCTGCTCGTCGAAGCCGCCGACGGCGGTCAGCGAGGCACGGTCCACGGAGGCGTTGTTGGTGTGGCTGTAGACCCAGGGTGCTCGGTGGAAGTCACGGCGGTGGTGCGGCACGGCGAAGAGAGCGTCGCGTACGTCCTCCCGGTAGTCGCCGAGCATCTCGGGACTGGGCAGTGTGCCGGCGCGCAAGGCGGCGATGGCGGCCCAGTCGACGACGATCGCCCGGCCGAGCAGGACACCGGGTGCGTGGCCCCGGTCGTGGTGGAACTGCCAGTGCCGCAGCAGCAGGTCCGGGTGCGCGCTCTGGTCCGCGTCGAGGAACACCACGACGTCGCCACGGGCGGCGTCGAGGGCACGGTTGCGGGCGACCGACCGGCCCTTGTTGTCCTGGCGCAGGTACGTCAGGGTGAGTGCCTCGTCGAACTGCTCGGTCACGCTCCGCAGCGGCGGGTCGGAGCCGTCGTCGACGACGATCACCTCGAACCGGTCCCTCGGCAGCGTCTGGCGGGTGAGGGCGTCCAGGGTGAGGTGCAGCAGGTGTCCGTTGTCGAGCACCGGGATGACGACGCTGAGAGCGGGTGTGGTCATCGGGCCGGCACCGCCGTGGTGGCCGCGACGAAGGTACGGGCGGCGTCGTGTAGCCGCCGGTTGGCGTCGGGGTCGCCGACGGTGACCCGCACACCGGCGCCGGGATACGCGCGGACGAGGATGCCGTTGGCGGTGCAGTGCTCGGCGAAGGGCTCCGCTTCGGGCCCGAGGGGCAGCCACAGGAAGTTCGCCTGGCTCGGCGCGACGGGCAGGCCGGCGGCGGCGAGGTCGGCGCCGAGCGCGTCGCGGTAGCCGGCGAGTTCCCGGCAGCGGATCCGGGTCAGTTCCTCGGCCTCCGGGTCGAGCGCGGCGAGGGCCGCGGCCTGGGCGAGGCTGTTGGGGAAGAAGACGGCGCCCAGCATCCTGGCCGGGCCGGCGATGCGGGCCGGAACGACGGCGTAGCCGATCCGCAGCGCGGCGAGCCCGTACGCCTTGGAGAAGGTGCGTAGGACGCAGACGTTGTCGCGGTCGCGGGCCAGTTCGACGCCCTCGGGCAGGTCCGGGTCCGTCGCGAACTCCCGGTACGCCTCGTCGACGACGACGGTCACCTCGGCCGGAACCCGGTCCAGGAACCGGGTCAGGGCGACGCGGTCCAGTGCCGCGCCGGTGGGGTTGTTCGGCGTGCAGACCAGCACCACCCGGGTCTGCGGGGTGATGGCCGCCGCCATCGCGTCCAGGTCGTGCGCGAACCCGTGCAGCGGTACGGGCACCGGTCGCGCCCCGGCGTTCGCGATGAGCAGCGGGTACGCCTCGAAGGAGAGCGCGGCATGTACGACCTCACCGCCGGCGGCACCAGCCGCCTGCAGCAGGTGCTGGCACAGCCCGGCGGATCCGGGGCCGACGAGCACCCGCGCGGCCGGTACAGCGAGGCGTTCCGCGAGGGCACCGACGAGCGTCGCGGCGGTGTTGCTCGGGTAGCGGTTGAGCCGGGCGGCCTCGTCCGCGACGAGCGCTCGCAGCCGGTCCGGTGGCGGGAACGGCGTCTCGTTCATCGACAGGTCGAGTACGGGCGGGTGGGTCGGGTCGGTCATCGGGTTCCGCCGTTCGTCGGACGACATGCGGGCTCCTTCTTCAGTGCGGTTCGGACGGGCGGCGGATCGGTGGTGCGGCCACGACGGTGGCGCGGGCACCCGGTGCGGCGTCGGTGGGCGTGCGGGTCGGGCCGAACTCGTAGGCGGCCCGCAGGTTGCGCTGTGCCCACCAGGTGATCGTGAGCATCGGCACGGCCACCGCGAGCGCGACGAGCGGGCCGAGGCCGAGCGCGACGACGGTGGCGGCGAACCACACCCGTTCCAACACGAGCACCTCGTGGGCGTGCAGGGCCGCGCCCATCGACATGACAGTCACGTCGAGGGCGACGATTCGCAGGGCGAGGACCCCGAGGGTCGCGGCGACGGCGAGACCGGCGAGGAAGACGACGCGGGCGACAGCGTCGCGGACGAACCAGCCGCCGGCGCCCGCGGCGACGACTGCCAGGGCGAAGAGGCCGGCGGCGGCGCCGACCGCCACCCGGTTGCCGTGCCGCACGGGCAGTGTGTGGTAGCCGCCGGCCCGGTCGCCGGCGATGTCCCGCAGGGTGCCGACGAGGTTGGAGGAGCTGTCGTGCGCCCAGAACGCGGCCACGAACAGCAGCACCCACCAGTGCATCGGTGGGCCGGCGACGGCGACGCCGTAGGCGAGCGTCAGCGCGCCGAGTGCACCGCGGACGAGGTTGCCGGCCAGACCCCGGGCCTTGAGTCCCCGCCCGTAGGCGACGATGGCCGCGGCTGCGGCGACGGCGACGAGCAGGGTCCATACGCCGCTGACCGTTGCCAGCGCGGCCACCACGAGCAGACAGGCGACGCCGCTGCGCAGTGCGGTCGCGGGCCGTAGTCGCCCGGACGGGATGGGCCGGTGCGGTTTGCTCACCGCGTCGAGCCGCCGGTCGAAGTAGTCGCTGAGGTAGTGTCCGCCGATCCAGCCGATCGTCGGCGTGCCCCAGGCGACGACGAGGCGCCAGACCGGGTGGGCGCCGTCGGTGAGTCCGGCGCCGGCCAGCCCGACCAGTCCGATGTACCAGAGGGTGTAGGGCCGCCAGGTCTGCGCGTGGGCGCGGACGGCGCCGAGTAGGGCGGTCGTCACGGTCGCAGGGCCCCGGTCCGACCCGCGATCGCCGTGGCCCTCGCGACGTCGGTGACCTCGTCGTGCACCGGCACGACGAGCGGCCGAACGAATTGTTCGACTCGCAGCAATGTGTATCGGAGAATGGACGACAAACGCATGCCGGAATATCCCCTGCCGGCTTTGAATTTGTGGTCCGGCGGGCGCCGAGTATGACGCTCGGCCAGGTGTAGCTGACGGTACGGAAATGCTGTCCCGGCCAGTACGGTCATGTGCGGCATTCCTTGCTCACGTGCTGAACGGCCCTGTTTTTCGTCGTTTCGACCGGCCAGCGATGTGCACCACGCTACCCGCTCCGACATCGACCGTAAAGAGTCGATCGTGGTGCGACGCCCTGCCTCATCTGGTGTGGTTGACGGGTTTTCCGGTATCAGGATCGGCCTGAAATGCCCCTTGCTCGCATGTGCCACCACTGTGGACATCGCGCCAATTCCGCCCCTTTTGGGGCACGTGTGCCAATTGGTTCCTGTCATTGCGGACCGAGATGTGCTCCGTACTTATTTCGAAACCGTGTCACGGTGATGGCGGGTTGACGCAACCGAACAGTGGCGTCAATATCGTCTGAATGCCGGTGCCGTCATTGCCGTCTGGTCATTTTCCATCGAATGCCGGCACACCTCGCATGACGACAGGCTGGAGCACCGTGTCCGATCCTTTTCAACCGCTGTCGACCGCGCAGTCCGGCATCTGGTTCGCCCAGCAGCTCGATCCGGAGAACCCGGCCTTCAACATCGGCGGCTATCTGGAGATTCACGGCCCGGTCGACCTCCCAGCCCTCGCCGAGGCGGCCCACCGGGCCCTGGCCGAGACCGAGGCGGCCCGGCTGCGGTTCGGCGAGGACGGTGGCGAGCCGATGCAGCGGATCACGGCCGAACCGCCGCGACCGATCACCGTTCTGGACCTCGTCGACGAGCAGGACCCGGCCGCCGCCGCGCAGCGGTGGATGCGTGCCGACCTCGCCCGGCCGGTCGACGTGTTCGGCGACGATCTGGTGGCCAGCGCCCTGCTCAGCGTCTCGTCCCGCCTGCACCTCTATTACCTGCGCTTCCACCATGTGGTGCTGGACGCCTACGCGTTCGCGTTGGTCGCACAGCGCCTCGCCGAGCTCTATGCGGCGCGGACCGACGGGCTGCCGCTGCCACCGGCGACAATCGGGTCGCTGCCCCGGGTCTGGCAGGACGAGCAGGTGTACCGCGCCTCGGCCCGGTTCGCCGACGACCGTACGTTCTGGTTGGAGCGCTTCGCCGACCGCCCCGAGGTGCTCAGCCTCTCCAGCCGGTCGGGCCGTCCGGCCCGCGCCGCGCACCACGTCCTGCGGCGCCGCGTCGACCTGTCCACCGTCGACGTCGAGCGACTGCGTGCCGCGATTCCCCGCAGCGCCTGGGCCGACACCATCGTGGCGACGACCGCCGTGTACGTACACCGGATGACCGGCGCCACCGATGTCGTGCTCGGATTCCCGGTCACCGGCCGGTGGGGTCGGCTGGCGAAGACGACGCCCGGGATGATGATGACGGTGCTGCCGCTGCGCCTGGAGGTACGACCGGAGATGTCCTTCGCCGACGTACTGTCGGCGGCCTCCCGTGAGGTGCGGCAGGTGCTGCGGCACCAGCGCTACCGCCTTGAGGAGCTGCGCGCCGACCTCGGCCTGCGCGGCGAGGGTCACCGGCTGTTCGGCCCGTCGGTCAACGTGATGCCGTTCGGCTACCAGGCACCGGTCGCCGGGCACGTCACCGTCTCGCACGTGCTGGAGTCCGGGCCGATCGAGGACATCTCCTTCGACGTCTACGGCGACGCGCACGGTGACGAGCGCCGTGGGCGGGTCCGGATCGACGTGGCCGCCAACCCGACGCTCTACACAGAGCAGGACGTCACCGCCCACCTCGATCGTTTCGTACGACTGCTGCTTGATCTGGCCGAGCGGCCCCGGACCACGGTCGACGCCGTCGACCTGCTCGACGAGCGGGAGCGGCAGACGGTCCTGCGTCGGTGGCAGGGCGCCGTCCACCATCTCCCCGACCTCTCCCTCGTCACGCTCTTGGAACGGCAGGCGGCCGTCACCCCGGACGCGGTGGCCCTCGTCGGCGCGGCGACCACGCTCGGCAGGCCGTACACCGCACCTGCCGATCCGGACGCCGCACCCGTCGATCCGGACACCGTCCCGGCGGCGGGGAACGACACGCTCACCTACCGGCAGTTGCACACCCGTGCGAACCGGCTCGCCCACGAGCTGATCCGCCGTGGTGTCGGACCGGGCGACCTCGTCGTGGTGGCGCTGCCGCGCGGCACCGCACAGGTGGTGGCGCTGCTGGCGGTACTCAAGGCCGGTGGGGCCTACCTGCCGCTGGACGGCTCGTACCCGCCCGACCGGGTGGAGTTCGTGCTGCAGGACGCCAAGCCCGCCGCGTTGCTGGCCGACCGGCGATCACTGACCGGCCTGCCGAACGCCGGACCCCGCCCGCTGGTGCTGGACGACCCGGCCACCGCCGACGCCGTGCGGCGGCAGCGCGCCGACGATCCGACCGACACCGACCGCCGCCGTACGCTGCGCGCCGACGATCCGGTCTACGTGCTCTACACCTCGGGCTCCACCGGCCGCCCCAAAGGCGTGGTGGTGGAGCACCGGGCACTGGTCAACCACCTGCTGTGGACCCAGGACCGCTTCGCCTTCGGTGCCGCCGACCGCGTACTGGTCAAGACACCGGCGACGTTCGACGTGTCGGTGTGGGAGTACTTCTCGCCGCTGCTGGCCGGGGCGACCGCGGTGCTCGCCCGGCCCGACGGGCACCGCGACCCCCGGTACCTGGCCGAGCTCGTACGGACCGAGCGGGTCACCGCCACCGGATTCGTGCCGTCGATGCTGCGCGAGTTCCTGGACGAGCCGACCGCCGCCTCCTGTGACTCGTTGCGTCTGACCCTGTGCATCGGCGAGATCCTGCCGGTCGACCTCGCCGCCCGCTACGCCGCCGTGCTCGGCCCGGGACTGCACAACCTGTACGGGCCGGTGGAGGCGACCGTCGCCGTGACCGACCATGACTGCGCCGAGTCGTTCGACCCGGCGTACGGCGTACCGATCGGCCGCCCGGTGTGGAGCACCCGCTGCTACGTACTCGATCCGGACGGCCGTCCGGTGCCGGTGGGGGTGCAGGGCGAGCTGTACCTGGCGGGCGCGCAGGTGGCACGCGGCTACCTGCACCGGCCGGCCTTGACCGCCGAGCGGTTCCTACCTGACCCGTTCGGCCCGCCGGGCAGCCGGATGTACCGCACCGGCGACCGGGTACGGCACCTCGCCGACGGCACCCTCGCCTTCGTCGGACGCGGCGACAGCCAGCTCAAGGTGCGCGGTCACCGGATCGAGCCCGGCGAGATCGAGGCGTGCCTGACGGCGCATCCGGGGGTGTCGCAGGCTGCGGTGGTCGCGCACACGGCCGGTACGGAGCCACGCCTGGCCGGATACGTCGTGCCGGCCCCGGCGGGTCCCGCACCCGGCCCCGAGGCACTGCGGACCCACCTGGCGGCCCGGCTCCCGGCACCCATGGTCCCGGCGACGATCCAGATCCTGGCCGAGCTGCCGTCGACCTCCAACGGCAAGCTGGACCGGGCCGCACTGCCCGTGCCAGCCCCGGCCGCGACGGCGACCGGACGGGCACCGCGCACCGATCGGGAGGTGGTGCTCTGCGGGCTGTTCGCCGAGGCGCTCGACCTGCCACTGGTGGGGGTCGACGACGACTTCTTCGACCTCGGCGGGCACTCGTTGCGCGCGGCGCGGCTCGCCAACCGGTTGCGTACGGTGGTCGGGGTGGAGCTCGACCTGCGGGCGGTCTTCGAGCACCCCACGGTCGCCGGGCTGGCCGCCCACCTCGACGCGACCGCAGTCGCGCCGACGGCACCCGACACGGCGGATGGCAGACCGACCGCGCTCGACGGCGTCCTGCCGCTGCGTACCGAGGGAGTGGGCGTGCCGCTGTTCTGCCTGCCACCGGTCACCGGACTGAGCTGGTGCTACTCGGTGCTGCTGCGGCACATCGACCCGGGCCACCCGGTGTACGGACTCCAGTCGCCCGGCCTGGCCCCCGACGACACCGTGGTGCCGGACCGGCAGCCGACCCTGCCGGAGATGGCCGTGGGGTTCGCCGACGACATCGACTCCGTGTACCCGGACGGACCGTGCCACCTGCTCGGCTGGTCGCTGGGCGGGTTGCTCGCCTGGGCGACCGCCGTCGAGCTGCGTCGCCGGGGGCGCGACGTACCGTTGCTCGCCCTGCTGGACGCCTATCCGAGTGACCCGGTGTTGCACAGCGTCGAGCACCGGCGGGTGCTGCTCGACGTGGTGCTCTCCGACTTCGGCTACGACCCGGCCATCCTCGACGGGCAGTCGCTGGAGGAGCCCGACGTGGTCGAGGTGATCCAGCGGCACCCCGGCGCGCTGGCCGACTGGGGCCCGCGCCGCATCGCTGGGCTGCTGCGGGTGGCGTTGCACAACATGCGGGCCGCCCGGTCGTACCGGCCCGAGTCGTTCGACGGTGACCTGCTGTTCTTCACCGCCATGCAGAGCCGGCCGATCAACCTGCAGACGGTCGACGAGTGGCGCCCGTTTGTCCGGGGCCGGATCAGCGAGTTGCAGTTGGACTGCCGGCACGAGCACATGATGCGACCCGAGGCCGTGGCCCGGATCGGTCCGCTGCTCGCCGCCCACCGCCGCGCACTGCCGGTCCCCACGCGCCGCTGAGGTGCGGGTAGGGCAACGACGCCGCCGGGACGGGCCGGGCCTTCAGGAGCCGCGCTCACCGTCCCCGACCGCGGCCGGCTCGGTGCTGCGGGCCGTGGCGGCGTACTCCATGACGGTCAGCCCGGCGCGGCCGTGCAGCACCGTGGTCAGGTCGAGTCCGGCGGCGGCACCGATGGCGCGGAAGTCCACCAGCCCCCGTTCGCGTCCCCCGACAACAGCGAGCATCTGTAGGTCGAACGGGGACCGGTGCGGGACGTACGGCTCGGTGGGAAGCACCTCGACCACCAGCACCCGGCCGTCGGCCCCGGCCGCGTCGGCGCACCGGCGCAGGATCGCGACGGCGTCCCGGTCGTTCCAGTCGGTGAGGGCTCGGGAGACGACGTAGACGTCGCCGCCGCCCGGCAGTGGGCTGAAGAAGTCCCCGGCGACGGTGGCGACGCGCTCGGCCAGGCCCTCGGCGGCGTAGCGCCGCGCGGCGGCCTCGGCGGCGATCGGCCGGTCGACGAACGTGCCACGCAGGTGCGGGTGCCGGCGCAGCAACTCGGCCAGCAGCGCCCCGCTGCCGCCGCCAACGTCGAACACGTGCTCCGCGCCGGACCAGTCGTAGATCTCGGCGACCTGGGGCGCGGTCACGTGCTGCTGGCTCATCATGAGCGCGTCGAAGTAGGACCGCAGGGCGGGTTCGGCGTCCAGGTCGGCCCAGAACGTGCGGCCGTGAACCTGTTCGTAGCCGGCGGTGCCGGTCCGCACCGCGTGCAGCAGCCCACGGTAGGCGAGGTCCATCCGGGCGCCGAGACCGTCGAGGTCGAGCCAGTCCCGCTGTCCTGCGGGACCCCGCTCGCAGAGCAGGCGGCCGAGCGCGGTCAGCGTGAACACGTCCGGCTCCGGCTCGGACACCACGCCACGGTGCGCCAGGTAGCGCAGCAGCCGACCCAGCGCGTCGGCGTCCGCGCCGCACGCCGAGGCGAGCGGCGCGAGGGCGGTGACGCCGGAGTCGATGCGGTCGGGCACGCGCAGGGTCGCGAGGACCCGCACGGCGTACGGCGTGCACAGATCGGCCAGCGTGCCGAGCCGGCGATCGGCGTCGTGGTCCGTCACCGCTGCCTCGGTCACCGTCCACCTGTACCCCTGGGGATCGGTGGTGGTGAAGGCGCGGCGTCCGTCGCGGTCGGGTGCGGGGGCCGAGGTCGCGGCCCCACCCACCGTGAGCATCCGCTGGTACGCCGTGTCCAACGCCTCCACCGTGACGAGCAACGGCACCCGCTCCGGCGCTGGTACGCCGTCTCCGGTCGTGGAGCGGCGCAGCAGCAGCGGGGTTCCGTCGAGGTCGAGCTCGGCCTCGACGACCTGCCCGTCGGTGTCGTGGCGGCTCACCGGGATCGCACCGAGGGCCTGGTGTAGCCAGTCGATGGCGTTCTCGACGTCGTCGTACTGCAGGCACACAGTGATGGCCACGGGCAGCGACCTCCTCGGAAGAGCCAGCGGTGTCAGTGGATCTACCTGTTCGATGCTGTCAGCGTCGCCGCGCTGTCGTCAACATCGCTGCCACCATTGACGGTTCTCGTTCGGCACCTTGGTGTGCCGGTGTGGTTCTGCGATACTCCGGTGACGGCGCGCCACGGCGGATCCGCTGTGCCGGTGCCGTGGACCGGAGGCGAGAATGTCCTTTGCTGCCACCATGTTCGAGGTCAAAAAGGTCTCCGGCGCGCTCGGCGCGGAGATCCACAATGTGGACCTGGAGCACCTGACGGACGCGGGCTACGCCGAGTTGCACCGACTGCTGCTGGAGCACCTGGTCATCTTCGTCAAGGGGCAGGGGCACATGTCGCCCGCAGCGCACGTCGCGTTCGGACGGCGGCTCGGCGAGCCGGAGCTGCACCCGTACCTGCCACGGCTGGACGGCCACCCGGAGGTCGTCGTCATCGACTCCGAGCAGGGCGGCAAGGTCGACGTCTGGCACACCGACATGACATTCCACGAGCGTCCGCCGCTCGCCTCGATCCTGCAGATCGTCGACTGCCCCAGCTCCGGCGGCGACACCATGTGGACGAACCAGTACCTGGTCTACGAGCAGTTGTCGGCGCCGATGCGCGAGCTGCTGGACGGGCTCACCGCGATCCACGTGATCCGGATCGGCAACGAGTTCACCAGCCGTGCCGAGCACCCGGTGGTCCGGGTGCACCCGGAGACCGGCCGGCGCTCCCTGTACGTCAACCGGCTCTTCACCTCGCACATCCCGCAGCTGAGCCGCAGCGAGAGCGACGCGCTGCTGGACTTCCTGTTCAGCTTCGCGGAGCAGCCGCAGTTCATGTGCCGGTTCCGGTGGAGCGCCGGGGACGTGGCGGTGTGGGACAACCGGGTGACCCAGCACTACGCGGTCAACGACTACACCGAGCCACGGCGGGGTCAGCGGGTCACGGTGCTGGCCGACGCACCGACGGGCAACCCGCCACGGTGGCCGCACTACGAGGCGGAGCCGGGTCAGCGGTACTGGCCGGCGCGGGTCAACGCCGTCGAGAACTACTGAGCGGCGCCGCCGGTCGTGACACTGGTGCTGATGGTGGTGCACGGCACCGACGGTGACGTGCTGCCCTTCGTCGCGGTCGGGAGGCGGCTGCTCGCCCGTGGCCACGACGTGACGATCCTGACCCACGCCTACTACCGGGACGTGGTGCGCGCGGCCGGGCTGCGGTTCGTCGCGGTGGACACGCTCGCGCAGTACGAGGCGCATCTCGCCGACGCCGCCGTGCAGCAGCACTCGCAGGACATCACCGACTTCCGCGAGCACTTCGACCGTACCGGCCTGGCCGACCAGCTCCGTTTCGAGTGCGCGGAGCTGGTCCGCCGACACCGCCCCGGTAGCACCGTGCTCGTCGGCGCGCCCCTGACGGCGCAGTCCGTCCTCATCGCCGGGGAGGCCACCGGCGCGCCGGTGGTGTGCCTGGCACAGTCACCGTTCCAGCTCATGAAGCTCCCCGGCGTCGCGTGGCTGTACGAGCAGGTGCTCGCCGACCGGGTCGACGCCGTCCGTGCCGTGCACGACCTCGGCCCGGTACGCGACTGGACGGCGTGGATGTGGTCGGCCGACGCGTACGTCGGTCTGTGGCCGGAGTGGTTCGACAACGCGGGTGATCCGGCACCGCCCGGCACGCTGCTGACCGGCTTCGTGTTCGGCGACGACGACCAGCCCGTCCGGTTGCCGGCACAGGTCGAGGCGCTGCTGCGGGCGGACACCCCACCGCTGCTGGTGACCGGCGGCACCGGCCGGCTGTTGCAGCCCGACTTCTACCGGTCCGCGACGCGGGCGCTGGCGCGGTTGCGGCACCCCGCGCTGCTCGTGGTTCGCCACCGGGACCTGGTGCCCGACGTGCTGCCGCCCGGCACGCACTGGTTTCCCCACCTGCCGTTCCAGGCGCTGGTGTCCCGGGTCGCCGCCGTGGTCCACCACGGCGGGATCGGCACGGTCGCGCGGGCGCTCGCCGCCCGTACCCCCCAGGTGTTGCTGGCCGACGGGATGGACCGGCCGGACAACGCCGCTCGGCTTGCGGCGTCGGGCCTGGGACGGGCACTGGCGCACGGACGGTGGACGGCTGCGGCGGTGGCGGCGGAGGTCCGCGCGGTCCTGGAACACCCACCGGCACCGCCACCCGGGGAGGGTGACGGCGCGGTTCGTGCGGCCGAGGCGGTGGAGACGGTTCTGACCGGCTCGCTCACCAGGTGACGGGAAACTCCGCGATGCCGCAGTTGATGCGCTCCGGGCGCCACGGGATCTCGTCGATCGGGACCGCCGGTGCCAGGGTCGGGAATCGGCGGAGCAGCGTGCCGATGGCGATTTCCAGTTCGAGGCGGCCGAGGGCGGCGCCGAGGCAGAAATGCGGCCCATGGCCGAACGTGAGATGTGGGTTGACGCCACGAGTGATGTCGAACTCGTCCGCCCGTTCGAACGCGCCAGCGTCCCGGTTGGCGGCCCACGGCACGGCCATCACCGGATCGTGGGCACCGATGTCGACCCCGCCGAGCGTCACGTCGTGCACCGCGGTCTGCACCAGGAACATCGGGCTCACCGAGGTGTAGCGCAAAATCTCGTCGACCGCCGAGCCGAGCAGTGCCGGGTCGGCGCGAAGCCGCTCCAACTGTTCCGGATGCTGGAACAGCGCACGCATCCCGGCGCTGATCGAGTTGATCTCACGACCGCCGATGAGCACCGCCACGGCCAGGCCGATGATCTCCTCGTCGCTGAGCTCGTCGCCGTCCTGCGCGGCCAGCCAGGCGGAAAGCAGGTCGTCGCCGGGTTCGGTCCGCTTCCGGTCGAGCTGCTCACCCAGGTACGCGCGCAGATCCGCGACTGAACGGGCCGCGTCGGGAGAGCCGTAGGCGGTGATGGAGTTGATGTCGGCGACCCAGGTGTCGAACCGGGCCACGTCGCTGCTCGGCACCCCGAGTACCTCGTAGACGACCAGCGCCGGCAGTGGCGCCACGAGTCCACTGATCAGGTCGGCTGGCGGGCCGGCGGCCTGCATCGCGTCGATGAGCTCGTCGGCGATCTGTTGCACCCGTGGCCGGTAGGTCTCGATCCGCCGGGCGGTGAAGGCGCGGGCGGCGAGGCGGCGCAGCGACGTGTGCGCCTGTCCGTTCATACCCAGTTCGCGCACCTTCGGCTGGACCGGGCAGCGGCCGGCCGCCTGGGCGGGCCCGGCTGGCTCCTCGGCCTTGCCCGCGTGACGGGTGAAGGCGGCGTCGGCCAGGACCGTGCAGACCTCGTCGTAGCCGAGGACCAGCCACGTGGCCCGACCGTCCGGGAGCCGGACCCGGCTCACCGGCTGGCCCGTCACCATCTGCAACAGCTCCGCGGGCAGTTCGCCGCGAAAGACCTCGAAGGGGTACGGCCGAAGTGTGTCGTCTGCGGTCAATGGGTCACCCACCTTGGTGGCATGTGCCCGGTGGTGCACCCGACACGGTCACAGCATACGGCAGTGATCGTCAGGGGTGGATGATTCACGGTGCCGCTTCTCGATCCCCGCCACCTCGTGCATCCGCGCGAGCCGGGCTACTGCGGCGTCCAGAATCGGCGCCGTGCACGCGCGGCGACTCGAAGATGCCTGGGGCCGCTGGCGTGCCACGCCGTACCCGGGGGCAAATCCACTGTCCGTCGGCATAGCCGGTGCCGTCGCGCAGAGCGAGGACCACCTGGACGACGTTGGTGAGGAGGAGCAGTACGTCAACCGGGTGGGTCGAGGGTTTCGTACTCGGCAGAATCCGTTCTTCGTGCGCGACCGTGTATGTCCTTGTTCGCGGCCTTGCTGCCACCTCAGGTCGGGTACCGAATCATGCGATGTCACAGGGGTGGATCTCCTTGCACGCCCTCACTGGTCGGAGCTTCAGCAGCTCGGGCCGCCTCTCCCAAGGATGGCACAGAGGGAAGCGCCGCGGTCGCAACGTCAAGGCAGGCGCCCTATCCCTGTGGCCCCCACCCTCAGGTACCACGAGCCGGTTCAGCCGGCGCCGGCTCGACCTCCATCCGGTAGGCACGTCGGAGCGACGACAGGGTGGTCCCGATCTCCGCTTCGTCGCGGGCACGGAAGAAAACGACACCCGTCGTCGACGACGAGTTGAGGTCCGACGAGATCACATCACCGACGTTCATGTTCATCCGCACGTCGATCAGTCCGGGGCACGCCGTGCGGATCTCCGCCTCGGTGGACAGCTCGACAATCCGGCCTGGGCGGATCGGAAGGTTGACGTTGACGACAAGGCCTTCGGTCGAGACGACGTCGAGCACCGGTTCGTTCCCGAGAGCCGCAGACCAGTAGCCCTCCCACAGATCGACTCCGTGTTGGTGATGTATGGCTTCGACGATTCCACCACCCGGGGGTCGACAAGCCGCCTCACCGACTCGGAAGCCGTCCTGGGATCGGAACAGCTCGACATGGGTGACTCCGTCGCGGAGCCCCAGCGCTTTCACAGCCCTCGTGGTGAGCGCCAGCGCCTCATCGTGGTCGGGGTGATTGCGGGGAATGATCCACGATCCGTTGAAGTCGTCGATCCGGCCCAGCAGTGGATCGAAGTAGATCGACACGGTGGCGAACAGCATCTCGCCCTCGCGGACCACGGCGTCGACGTGGAACTCCCGGTGCATCGCAACGTATTCCTCCACGACTACCGGCATCCCGTCGGCGCGCAGGCGCTCTCCGACCGGACCGGTCGCCCAGGCCCTTGCTGCCTCCGGCCCGTCGATCCGGGCCACGTCCATGCAGAGGGCGCCGACGGTCGGTTTGACGATGACCGGCCAGCCGAGGCTGTCCCCTGCCTCGCGAACGCCGGTCGGATCGAAGACCCGCGTGAAGCGAGCGGTCTTCAGGCCGGCTTCGGCGAGGCGTCGCTTCATGAGGAACTTGTCGGAGAAAGCAAGCCCGACATCGAATGATTCCCCGGAGACCCCGAGCGCGGACCGCAGGAAGCCGGCGGTCGCCACGCCGAACTCCACCGGCGAGAGGATGCGGTCCACAGGACATAACGCTGACACCTGACGGACGGCCCTGAGCACCTGGGTCGTGTCGCGGATGCTCTCGACCTCGATGACACCGACGGTGGGAAGACCTGGCCGGACCCCACCGCGAGGAAACCGGTGCGGGTGACCGGCCTCCGCGACGATGGTCACGTGGTCGACGGAAGGTGTGTCCAAGAGGCCGAGCGGAAAGGCGCGGCGCAAGGATGTGAGGACGACGGCATGGGTGGTCATCAGCGACCATCTCCAGTCGACACCGAGGCTTGGACCGCGTCGATCTCCGAGCGTAGCGCTGCGGCCTCCCTCGCGGGGAGCTCGGCCAGGATCGACCCGGCACGTTCCTTGATCGCCACCTCCGACGTCGTGGTTCCGGGTGCCACCACCCACAGGGCACGCACCCGTGCGCCGCGTCGGCACTTGGCCTCGTAGCTTCGGGTGCCGAGGTGCAGGGACTCGATGCCGTTCTCCTGGGCGAACCGGACAGGCCCGTGCATGAGGAGAACCGCATACTCCGCGGCGTCGCGCAGCGCCGCGTAGTCCAGGCCGACCAGACGAACCGTCAGTTCCTGGTGCCATCGGTAGGCGAGCGAGTATCCGGTCATGCGTGAGCCATCGAAGACGGCGTGCGCCACGGCCTCCTCGCTCAGGAGACGCGCCTGTCGGTAGAGGGACGCCTCCAGGCGCTCCACCGGATGCTCGTTGCCGTACTTGCGCTCGACTTGCTGTAGTAGAGGCGCTCCGCACGCGGCGATCTCGTCGATCGACACCTGCCGCACCTCGAGGCCGCTCTCGACGAAACGCCGCCATTCGCGGTGCCAGTTCGTTCGCCGCTGCTTTTTGGTCAGGCTCGATCCGAAGGGCGCATCCGACGGGATCTGCTGCACGATGCAGTCGGCGTCGACAAGGTGGACACCAGGCGTCTCTCCGGTGAGCGAACGCGCAGCCGCCACGACGTGCGGCACGTCCTCCGAGGGTAGGTACGGCCACCACCAAGCGCCGTTCACTTCGGGGAACGCTTCGAGGGCCGCGCCTATGAGCCCGGCCAGCACTGCGGGTGACCGACGACTGCCGACCACCGGGGAGCAGAACCCCCGGCGTCCTCCCAGGAGTAGCCGCGCACGATCGTCCTCGCTGTTGAGGACGGTCTCGAAGCGATAGTCCGGATGGCCGTCCTCCGGAGCGAGGTGGGCGACCGCCCCGGCGCCGTCCTCCACCACGTAGACGGCGCGGCCCAGTCCGTCAGAATCGACGAACCGCAGCCAGTTCGGCGACGAGTAGAAGCTTCCTGGGCTAGGCCAGTCGGATGGGACAGTGCTACTGATCATTCTTGTCAATTCCTGGTCGAAGATCTGTACATTCACATTTCTACGTCACGTCCGGTGCCAGCTCTTTCCGTGTCAGGCACCAGAGATGGCGACAGCACTGCAGGTCAACTCCATGTTTCCGGAAAGTTCCGGTTACGTCTGCGGCAGGAGCCGATCGTGGGACTTCGCCACCGTCCGCCTGTCCGCGAACTCCACAAAGTCCTTGCGGCTGGAGAGGCGCAGGTAAATGTTCAGGCGCCGCAGCTCACCGAAGGTAAGTCCAAGGCCTCGCTGGTACCTATGTCCCGAATAGACCCGCGTCGTATCGGCAATCTCCTGACTCAGTCGTCGCACACTGTCGTAGAGATCCGACGTAGAGCCGCCCTCAAAGTGGGTGAAGCCGACACCTTCCGGGAACAGGGTGTCGCCGGCGAAGAGGTTGTCGCCGACAAGGAAGCAGCACGAGCCGACCGTGTGGCCAGGTGTCTGCATCACACTCACCTCGATGGAGCCTGCCGCCAACGCCTCGCCGTCGTTGCAGTGCACCAGCCCTGGCACGTCGAAGTCGTAATACGTGGCCTCGTCACGCGACATGTACACAGGCGCCGGTATGAGACCGACGAGCTCGGCAACTCCATTGACGTGGTCCGTGTGCCCGTGCGTGAGCAGGACTGCCTGCAGGCTCCAGCCCTCACGTCGAATTCTTCGCGCGATGCCCTTGCTGTCCCACGCAGGATCCACGACCACGGCATGACCGGTGTCGACGTCCCCGATGACGTACTGATAGTTCGGAAAGTGTGTTGGACCGGCAGCGTCGATCAAGATTGTGTACATTGCCCGACCGCCACTGTTTCCTCGGAGTCCGCACGCGAGCTCGTCGTCCTCGTCAATGCCTGCCAGGTCGGATGCCGGAACGTCGAAGACCGCGGCTCGCTCGCAGCAACAGGCACGTACTTCGAAGCATCCAGCCGGAGGAGTCCCTCCAGGTAGGCCTCGGCCTCGAGCATGGCCAGCCGGTCCCCTGGGCAGCGATGCGCTCCCGCCCCGAAGACGTAACTCTGAGAGCTACGGCGAGCGTCCGTCTCATCGACGGCCGATAGCAAGCTTGCCTCGGCCAGATCGACGTCGACGAGCGCCCCTCGCGGGATCTGGCCGATCTTGTCGAAGTAGACCTCCCTGGAGGCATGCCGCGTAGTCACCCCCAGCGGGGCGTCCCTCGTCAGTAGGCGCATGACGACGTTCCTGGAACCAGCGTGCCGCACGTCGTCCATCACGGCGGCAGCATCGTTCCACCAGGCCACGGTGATGACCTTCAGAGCAACCACGGTCGTCTCCGCGCCTGCGATCAGGAACAGTGCCAGTTCCGCAGACCGAGCCGCGTCTGGCAGGTCGGAGAACAACGGCACAGTCACTTCTCGGGCTACTCGCCGGATGTATTCCCTGGACTGCGCCAGACGCTCTTTCGGCTCGGAAAAGCCTCCGAGGGTCCGAATGACCGGCTCGAGACTCGCATAGTGCTCGATGGGATCGACGCCGCGGAGTCCCAGGAGGTCCAGAACGATTCGGTTCGGTATGTAGACGCAGCCTTGCAACAGGTCGCTGCTCGCCTGCGCGTGCGCGATGCCGTCAGCTACCGCGGAGTTGACCATCTCCTTGGCCGTGGCACTGTCCGCCCACTGCTTTCCGAATCCGGCCCACCACTCACGCTTTCTGTTGCGGTGCTCGCTCCCTTCGAGATCCAGCGTGGACGCACCCAGAATCCGCCGCGAGACCCGGAACGGATGGTCCGCCCGGAAGTCCTTCCCGCGAAGAAGCCGATCGACATCTACGGGGTCGCCAAGCCTTACGCGCTCCATGGACTCGTCCCTTCATGTTCCGATCATCACCCACCGACGGACCGTGAATGCATACGCAGAGTTGCGCTCCTGGCGACGAGCCGATCGTATCCAAGACCGAAGCATGCGCTATAGAGGGGTTTTCCGTCCTCCGAGCGCAGGTTGGAGCTTCGCGCGAAGGCCTGGAGGTGCAGATTGACCGAGGCGACGGCGAGCCCGTCGACGACGAACTCGGACTTGAGATTTTCGGACTCCTGAAATTTCAGGTGAAGATCCTTAGGATCGAAGAACGGGTCGCTGGCCTTCTCCACGACCACCTCCACACCGAACTCTTCCGCGAGCGAACGAGGTATGTCGTGCACAAGGCTCCCGATCCACTCGTGGACCAGGTCCAGATCCGTCGACAGAAAGATGAACTCGCGCATGAGGAACGAAGCCTGACGTTCCCCGTTCCGGTATGTCTTCTCGTTCCGGAAGCACAGGTTCTTGTGCGTGAACACGGACGCACCCTGAAGTTGGCGGTCTCTCAGATGGTCGAACACCGCATAACAGGTGGTCGGTGCCAGCAGGAACTCGGAGTCCCCACCCATCGCGCTCGACACGACCAGTGCATGCTGGGGAAAGCTGCGCACATAGTGCGTCGCCATGGCAGAACTCATGGGGAGCAGCGTGGAGAGCTTGAGCTCCTCGGCACCCGAAAACGGTTGTAGTCGAGAAAGCATTCGGTCGACCCGCGCCTCGGCATCGCCCGCGACGAGTGCCGGGCCGGCCGCACTCACGCGGCCTCCGGGGTGCGCGACCCGTAGACGTCCCCGATCGTCCGGGCGGTGCGGATGCTGTCGAGCAGCAGGTCTTCCAGTGGCACGTGCCTGCCGGTCTCATCCTCCAAGAAGACGAGCAGTGCCATGACTGACAGGCTGTCGATGATGCCGGTCTGAATCAGGTCCGTGTCCGGATCGATCTCTGCGCCTGCCTGAGCCTCTGCCCAAGGATTGAGCCCACGCAGGAACTTCAGCACCTTCTCTAGGAACTCGTCATCACTCGCAGTCATGCTGGTGTACACCCTTCAGATGTGTGTCTGCCAACCGTGCGGTTGGTCTCGCCATGCCCCAGCCGCAGGCTGGGCCCTCAGATGAGCTCACCGACGGTGACCGCGCGATAGAGCATCGAACGCTCCTGCTTTACCAATTCCTGCGACAGCTCCGAACAGATCTTCAGATTGTCGCCGAACACCGGTGTCAGCCGATCTTCCCCGTACATGCTCCGGTGCAGGACGATCGCTCCGTCGGCGGACGCGGCCTTCCGAGCATTTCCCACGAAGGTGCCGTGGCGCGCGGGGCTTCCCCAGTCGAAGATGTTGGACAGATAAAAGGCATCAATATCCGTGACCTCGGTGAGGCATTGATCGATCGTGCTGTTCACCAACTGCATTTTGTGGATATTTCGGCGTGCTCTGCTGTATCCGTCGTGAGAAAGATACGCGGGTGTGCCGTCTGTGCGGTCGTAGAGGTAGCGGCCCGCCAGCAACTGGTGAAGGAAGTAGTTGTCCGCGACCGGTCGGTCCACGATTGCTTCTTCTATCTGCGAGGCGTAGAAATCGCCAAATTTGGACTCAGTGCTTCGCGCAGACCACAGGGGCGGGTAGAAGTACGATTGTGTCCATCTGCTGAACAGAACACGCACTGCGGTGTCCCAGCGGTCGTTATCCAGGTATTCCGAAAAGAATGCGCGCTGTTCGTCCAAGGTTGAACATGCGAAGAGGAGGGCGACTGCGTTCGCGTCGAGGACTATCTGCGTCAGGTTTTCCCCTACCATGCTGTAGAAGCGATCTGTAACCCCGCAACGGTTGATTCCAGACTCGATCCTTGCCCGATGGCCACGCCAGTACGCGCGCGCCTCGTCGGGCAGGGACCCTTCCAGCTCACGGTACGTACCCAGGCGGTTCGTCGCGGGTCGCTCGCCGACGAACGCGAGATACTCCTCGAGATCGAGGGTGACCAGTGCGACCTTCTTCAGGTGTATGAGCGCGCACTGGGCCGGATTCGCGTCCACGACAACGAGGCTCTCCAGGTCGTCGTCCAGCAGTGAGAACGCCGTGCAGCCCCCAGAGCCTATGGTTAGGATCCGTCGTGCCTGATAGCGGGCCTGCAGTTGACGTTCGATGCGCGAGTCTTCACGAATCTGCGCAAAGTAGATCTCGCTCATTGGCCCCTCATCGACGGTAGCTGTTCAAAGTCCGCTCTGACCAGCGTGGTTGTTCGGTGTGTGCGGGGCGCCTCAGCGTGTGACCGCGCCGGTGTCGTACGGTTCGCAGGTGCGGACGGTGATTACGTTCCCGGGCGTGTTCGGGATCGTGGCCACGCACCGGCTGACGTAGGTCATGGGCTCGTTGTTCGGGCTTGAGGTCTCCACCGGGACCGTGGTCGACGTCCTTCGGCGCGCTCATGAGGGCCTGGTGGGGTTCGAGAAGGACCTGGTCTGCAAGCTCCAAGCCTCGCTGGTGGTGCATGCCGACGAAACCGGGGTGCGCGTGGGCGGGCGGCTGATGTGGCTGCACGTGGCCTGCACCACGAAGCTGACCTGATGCGGCGTCCATGCCAAGCGGGGCCGGGCGGCGATGGACGACCTGCGCGTCCTGCCCGGGGTCACCGGGATCCTGGTGACCGACGTGCTGGGCTCCTACACGATTTACGGCGCGGTCCTGCGCGAGCTGATCGGGATGATCGAGCACTCCGGAGAGCTGGAACAGATCTGAGTCGTGGCCGTGAAACAGATCCTGCTCGACGCGAAGCCCACCACCGACCAGACGAGCACCGCTCGCCTCGACCACATCGACGAGGCCGTCCTTGCCGACCTCCGGGATCGGTGCAGGCACGCCGTGGCCGGCGGGCTGACCGTCAACGCCTCCGGCGCCAACCGCGTCGCGCGAGCCTTGGCCCGCAGGCTGCGCGACCGGCAGGCCGACTACGAGGCCCACTGGACCAACCTCGCCATCTCGTTCGACAACAACCGCTCCGAGACCGACCTGCGCATGGTCAAGGCCCTGCAGGAGATCTCGGGCGGCTGGCGCACCATGCACGGCGCCGACCGCTTCGCCCGCATCAACGAATACCCCTTATCGCTAGGCCAGCATCAGTGCTTGGCCAGCAAACTCAAACCGATAGATGCCCGGTGTGTGCCCTTTGGCGTCAGAACTCTCGCACAGTGAAGTGATCTTAACAAGAGTCGGATGGATGCATGTATCCAAAGTGGACTCGGGTGCAGGGCGGCGGCGATGTCGCCGGTCCGGCGTGGGCGGGTGGTGTGGGCTAACGCTATCCAGCATCCGACGAGGATGGCAGCCGTGTTCGCTCTGCCAGCGCATCCCGTGTAGCAGCCGGTTGTAGGCGCGGCTGCCGGGTGAGAGCCGGCTGCCGTCGGCAGGCTGCCTGACCGGGGTCTTGATGCCGTGACCTGCGTTTTCGTAGCCGGAGTCGGCCAGGGCGGGTAGCAGGGCGTTCGTAAGGTAGCAAAGTGGCCGGATTGCCGACTGTGGGGTAGTCACGCCGATTCCGGCGGATCTTTAGGAAAATGCGGCTCCTGGTGATCATTCAGGTGTCTCGACTGGGTGATCGAGAAAGGCCGCGCTCGTGGAAGCATCATCGTTGATCGGCGGGCTGTCCGCACGCCTGGGTGGCGTGTCGCCGCTGTCGGAGCGGGGCCCGCCGGGGTTGCTGCAGGCCCTTGCCGAGGTTCCGGACCCGCGCGACGCCCGCAGTCGGATCCATCCGCTACCGGGGCTGCTCGCGATGGCGATCGCGGCGGTGCTCTCGGGATCCAGCCGGGTGGAGATCGTCGAGTGGGCTGCGGATCTGCCGGACGTGGTGTGGGAGCGTCTCGGTGCGGCCCGGGACGCCTCGACCGGGGCCCGGCGGGTGACTGATGACGGCACCCTGGGCCGGGTGCTGGTGCCGGCATCGACGCCGACGCGTTGGATTCCGCGGTGTGTCGCTGGCTGCTCGGCCGGGCTGGTCTGGCCGGGCGGGGCCGGTGGGTGATCGCCGTTGACGGCAAGACGCTGCACGGCAGCGGCCCCGCCGGGTCTCAGGTGCACCTGCTGGCCGCGTTGGGCTAGTGTGCTGAGTCTTTGATTCGTTTGCAGTACGTCGCGAGGCTGTAGAGGACCTCGTCGGCGGTCTTGGTCCAGACGTACAGGGGTGGTTGCTCGTTCCCTGCGGCCAGCCAGGCCCGGATGTCCTTCTCGAGTGCGGCGACGCTGCGGTGGACCCCCTCGGCGGATGAGTGTCGGTTATCTCGGCGATGAACCGTTCGACGAGGTTGAGCCAACTCGCGCTGGTCGGGGTGAAGCGCAGGTGGAAGCGGGGGTTGCGTAGCAGCCACCGTTTCACCGCAGGGGTCTTGTGCGTGGAGTTGTTGTCCAACATCAGATGTACGTCCAAATCAGCGGGCACCGACCCGTCGATTTTTCGCAGGAACTTCAGGAACTCCTGCTGCCTGTGCCTACGGTGTGCACCGACCCGATCACCGTCCCTGCGGCCAGGTCCAACGCCGCGAATAGACTCGTCACACCCGTCTGTAGGTAGTCATGACTACGACGTTCCGGCGCACGGGGTGCATCGGTAAGACCGGCTGCGACCTGTCGAGGGCCTGGATCTGCGACTTCTCGTCGACACACAACACCAATGCCTGTTCCGGCGGATCGAGATACAACCCGACCACGTCACGGACCTTGTCGACGAACAACGGATCCGTCGACAGCTTGAACGACTCCGCCCGCCATGGCTGCAACCCGAACGTCCGCCAGATCGGCGACACCGTCGACTGCGACAACCCCGTCGCCGCCGCCATCGACCGACTCGACCAATGCGTGGCATTACGCGGCGTCGACTCCAACGTATCCACGATCACCCGCTCCGCGTCCGCGTCACTGACCAGGCGTGGACGACCCGGTCGCGGCTCGTCATACAAACCATCAAACCGATGGACGACGAACCGCGACCGCCACGTGCCGACCATCGGCAACGACGCACCGAGTAGCCGTGACACCTCACTGATCGACAGACCCTTGGACGCAGGCCAGGATGATCCGCGCCCGCGTCGCGAGGGCCTGCGCCGCCGAATGCCTACCCGCCAGCGCCTCCAACGCGTCTCGCTCGGTGCCCGTCAACTCCAGCAAGGCCAACTTCGGCCCTCGAGCATCAGCCATACCAGAACCCACACGAAGCTATGGACTCAGGACACTAGTAGTGCTTTGTCATGATCTGAGTGGGTAGTTGGGTTTTGTTGTGGGGAACCGTGTTTTGCAGGTGGGGCAGACGCCGGCGAGGCGGACG
>NZ_JBITIH010000044.1:0-27274 GCF_044458865.1 Micromonospora sp. NPDC050417 | reverse complement strand
CACGGGAGAGCGCACAACCGACCGGGAAACCGGCGGCATGCAGGCCCTCGGCCCTACCGTCAGTGATCATCATCTCTCCAGTTCCCGACCCGACTGAACGGTGTGCCGTGCTGTCGGACCTAAGCTTGGCGCCAGGGAAGCATCAAATCCAACGAATCATTCCGATGATCATCATCTCTCTGAGTGATGCGCATTTTGTGACCTTCGCGCTATACGTCGCGTCTGTCGCCCTCAATGGCGAAGCGTCTACGCCTTGACGACCGTGGATACCTTGACCTGACAGTCGGCGTACGGACACGGGGAGCTGCCGTTGCTGAATCGAGTATGGCGTCCGTTGCGGCGACGGGCCGCGACCAGCCCCGGCCAGCTCACCTTCGCGCTGGTCGCCGTGGTGGCGCTGAGCCTGGCATTCGGCCTCGTCGGCGCTCTGACCATGCGTGACAGCGTCACCCTCGTCCGGGACGTGAGCGTACGTAGCGGACCGCTCACCGTGCAGGCCCAGGACATCTACCGGTCGCTGTCGGACGCCGACGCGACCGCGGCCAGTGCCTTCCTCGCCAACGGCGTGGAACCGGCGGCGCTGCGCACCCGCTACCTCGACGACATCACGCACGCCACCACCACCGTCGCCGCCGCACTGCGCAGCGCCGAGGGCGACAGCGCCGCCGCCCTGGACGTCCTGGTCGTGCAGGTGCCCGTCTACACCGGACTCGTCGAAGCCGCCCGCACCTACAACCGACAGGGCCTGCCCCTCGGCGGCGCCTACCTGCGCGAGGCGTCCGCCCTGATGCGACAGACCATCCTGCCGGCGGCGCAGGAGCTCTACCGTGCCGAGTCCCAGCGGCTGACGCGGGCGCAGAGCGCCGTCTCCCGGGTGCCGTGGGCGGCGGCGCTACTCGGGCTGGCCCTGCTCGGGCTGCTCATGGTCACCCAGGTACGGCTGCGGCGGATGACCAACCGGGTGCTCAACCGGGGACTGCTCGCCGCGACCCTGGCCTCGGTGGTCGCGTTCGGCTGGATGGCGATCGCGGTCACCGGCGCCGCTACCCGGATCAACAACGGCGCGCAGGAGGGATCGTTGCAGGTCGGAATCCTCGCCGAAGCCCGGATCACCGCGTTGCAGGCCCGCGCCGACGAGGGACTGACGCTGATCGCCCGCGGCGACGGCGCCCAGTTCGAGCAGGACTTCACCGTGATGATGGAGCGGCTCGTCGGCGCTGACGGAACCGGCGGCCTGTTGGAGAGAGCCAACCGGCAGGCATCCGACGAGGCAGCCCGCTCGACCGTGGAGGAAGCACGCTCCCACGCCCGGGCCTGGCTCACCACCCATCGCAAGGTACGCGAGCTCGACGACAGCAGCCAGCACCTGGAAGCGGTGCGACTCGCGACCGGAACCGGACCGGACAGCGCGGCCAACGCGGCCGGTCAGCTCGACGCGGCACTCGCCAGAGGCATCACCGACGGCCGTCAGCACTTCGACCGGCAGGCCGAGACCGCCAGCAACATCCTGCGAGGCGCCGACCTCGCGGTCGCACTCCTGGCCGTCCTGCTCGCGGCAGCCGGATCGTTCGGGCTCTACCAGCGGATCGCGGAGTACCGATGAACGCTCGACGACTGATGATCGTGGGAACCGCCGCCCTCCTTCTCCTGCCCGGCTGCTCGGCTCCGGACAACCGACCACCGTCGGAACCGGCTCCGGCCGCCGCCTCGGTGCCCCGGCCGCTCAACGTCAAGGACCCGGCCGACGTGCCGAGTCCGCCCGCGTCACCACCGCCCGAGTGCGACCCCCGGGCGAGCCTGCGTCCCCCGGCGACGATGCCGACACCGGGGAGGATGCCCGAGGGGACGGCGATGGCGGCGATCGAGAAGCGTGGACGGCTCGTCGTCGGCATCGACCAGAACGCCTACCTGATGGGCTTCCGAGACCCCATCTCCGGAGAGCTGACCGGCTTCGAGGTCGACCTGGCCCGGGAGATCGCCAGGGCAATCTTCGACGACCCGAACGCCGTGCAGTTCCGGGCGATCACCACCGCCGACCGGATCCCGGTGATCCAGCGGCGCGAGGTCGACATGGTGATCCGTACCGTCACCGCCACCTGCGAACGGATGCAGCTGGTCGCGTTCTCCAGCGAATACTTGACGTCGTACCAGCGGCTGCTGGTCAACCGGGGCTCGGGCATCAAGAGCTTCGACGACCTCGCCGGCCGCAAGGTCTGCGCCACCCGGGGCAGCACCAGCATCGTGAAGATCCAGAGTGCGGCGTCCAGGCCGATCGCCGTCTCGACCGACAGCACCCTCGACTGCCTGGTCCTGTTGCAGCAGGGCCAGATCGACGCGGTCTCCACCATCGACGTACTCCTGCTCGCCCTCGCGGCCCAGGACCCGGGCACCGAGGTCGTCGGCGAACCGATCACCGACGAGCCCTCCGGGGTGGCCATGTCGCTCGACACCCCGGAACTCGTCCGGTTCGTCAACGGCGTACTCGCCCGCATCCGCGCCGACGGCACCTGGACGTCGCTCTACCGCCGCTGGCTCGGCCGGTTCGGCGACGTACCGCCACCACCGGCCGCACGCTACCGGGACTGACCGTGGGCAGCGGCATCGGACGGCTGGCCCGCCACGAGATCGACGACCAGATCAGCAAGGTCAGCCAGGGGTGCGAGACGATCGCCGCAGCGCTCTACACGATCGACGCCCACGAGACCAACGGGTACGTCCGAACGAACGACCTCGGCGGCGCGACCGGGGAGTTGTGGCAGGCGACCCGACCACGGATCGGCCCGCTCTGGGAAGGTTTCGCCAACGTGCGGGACCACCTGGAGCAGATCAGGGGCGTACGCGGCACCCGCAACCGGCTCACGGACGCGACCCTCCTCGAACTGTCCCGCCTGCTCTACTCGCCGGTGTCCGGCTTCGACCTGAGGCCGCACGCGGCTGTCACCGCCCTCAACGCGAGCTGCCAGGAGGTGATCAGGGTCCTCGACCGGATCGCCTCCGCCCGGGCCGAGGTGGCGGCGTGGGCAGCGGAACTGGCCACCGGGCTGAGCGACCTGGCCACCGCCGAGACCAACCTCACCGACGGATCCGACACCATCGCCGCCCGGCTCCGCGCGACCTGCCAACAGCTCCAGCACGCCGCACTGGCCGACCCGGTCGGCGCCGTTCTCGACCCCGGCGAGCGGGTGCGGCTCCGCTCCACCGTCACCGCGACCGCCGCGCGGTTCACCGCGCTGGCCGGGATCCGGGACACGGTGCCCGGCCGGATCGCCGCCCTCCACCAGACACTCGCGACGGTCACCGCCGCGCAGGACCGGGCCCACGCGGCGTACGAGCGCGCCACCGACAGGATCGCCGACCCGGGTCTGGCGGAGCCCGTGGATCCGGTGCCCGAACTGTGGGCGGCGGCCACGTCCCTGGTCCGGCGCACCCCGTCCGAAGCCGAGGGCTGGGCCACCGTCGCGGACCAGTTGACCGCGTTGGAGGGGGAGGCGTCGGCCGCCCTCGCCGCCGCCGCCGACCGTACCCGGGTCGCTGACGGGCTGATCGGCCGCCGCGACGAGCTGCGCGGACGGTTGGAGGCGTACCGGGCGAAGGCGGTGCGACTCGGCCGGGCCGAGGAACCTCGGCTCACCGGGCTGTACAGCACCGCCCGGGACCTGCTCTGGACCGCCCCGTGCGACCTACGGGCGGCGACCCGGGCGGTCCACGCGTACCAACAGGCACTGACCGGCAACGTCGAGAGGAGCGCGGGATGACCGCGTGCGTGCGCCCGGACTGCATCGGCTCGTACGGCCCGGAAGGTTACTGCGACGAGTGCGGGCGCCGGGCACCGGTCGGTGGGGCACAGGTGTCGGCCGGCTCGTCGGCCTCCGCCAGTTCCACCCCCAGCGCCGCGATGACGCACGGTACCGCCTCGTCGAGCGGTCGGACCGGCACCCGGACCACCGGTCGCGGACGACTCGGCGGGGGGTTGCTCGACGTACCCCGGATGCCCCGACGCGACCCCACGACGGCGATGCTGAACGACCCGCAGGTGCCGGAGTCACGCCGCTACTGCGCGACCTGTGGCCGACCCGTCGGGCGTAGCCGCGACGGGCGCCCCGGTCTCGTCGAGGGCTTCTGCACCAACGACCGGACGCCGTACTCGTTCCGCCCCGCGCTCGACCCCGGCACCGCCGTCGCCGGCCGCTACGAGGTGCTCGGCACCCTCGCCTACGGCGGACTCGGCTGGATCTACCTCGCCCGGGACCGCAACGTCGGTGACGAGGTCAGCGACCGTTGGGTGGTGCTGAAGGGGCTGATCGACTCCGGGGACGCCGACGCGACCGCCGCCGCGATCACCGAGCGGAGGTTCCTGGTGGAGGTGGACCACCCCGCCATCGTGAAGATCTACGACTTCGTCTCCCATCCCGACCCGCGCAGCGGCGAGCGGGTCGGTTACATCGTGATGGAGTACGTCGGCGGCCGTTCCCTGCGCGACATCTACCTCGACCAGCCGGTGGTGGGCGGGTCCCGGCAGCCGTTGCCGCTGCCGCACGTCATCGCCTACGGCCTTGAGGTCCTGCCGGCCCTGGGTTACCTGCACGAACGCGGACTGCTCTACTGCGATTTCAAGCCGGACAACGTGCTGCACGCCGACGACCGGATCACCATCGTCGATCTCGGCGCGGTGCGGCGGATCGAGGACGATGTGAGCGCCGTCTGGGGAACGGTCGGGTACCAGGCACCGGAGGTGGCGACGGTAGGCCCGTCGGCCTCCTCCGACCTCTACACCGTCGCCCGCTCGATGGCCGTACTCAGCTTCGACTTCCGTGGCTTCAGCGCCGCCTATGTGGACAAACTGCCCGAGGCCGATGCGGTGCCGCTGCTGGAGCGGGAGGAGTCCTACTACCGCCTGCTGCGGCGGGCGACCCACCCGGATCCGGGCCGCCGGTTCGGCAGCGCCGCCGAGATGACCGAGCAACTGCTCGGCGTACTGCGTCAGGTGCTCGCCGCGGACGGGGTGCCCCGGCCGAGTGTGTCGGCACAGTTCACCGGCGAGCGGCGTGCGTTCGGCACCCGGGCCGGGCAGGTCGACGCCGACGCGAACGGGTACCAGACCCGACCCGAGGCCGCCTCGGTCGTGGCCGGGTTGCCGGTCCCGCAGGTCGACCCGGCGGACCCGGCGGCGGCGCTGCTCGCCACCGTGCAGACCGCCGACCCGGACGTCCTGGCCGAGGCGCTCTCCACCCTCGGCGCGAGCGGTGTCGAGGCGCAGCTCGCCGTCGTACGGGCCCGTCTGGTCAGCGGTGACGTGGCGACCGCCCGTACCGAACTCGCCGCCGCTGACCAGGTCGGCGACGACTGGCGCCTCGACTGGTACGACGGATTGGTCGCCCTCGCCGAGGAGCGGTTCGGCGACGCCCGGCAGGCGTTCGACCGGGTCTACGACGCGTTGCCCGGGGAGTTGGCCCCGCAGTTGGCGCTCGCCGCCACGGCCGAACTGGTGGGGGACGGCGAGACCGCGCGGCGTCTCTACGAGCGGGTCTGGCGCACCGACCACGCGTACGTGAGCGCCGCTTTCGGGCTGGCCCGAGTCCTTGCCGGCGCCGGCGACCGGGCCGCCGCCGTGGCCGTGCTCGACACGGTCCCGGAGAGTTCCAGCCACAGTGTGCTCGCCCAGATCGCCGCGGTACGGGCCCGGCTCGGTGCCGAGCCGGCGCGTCTGGCCGAGTCGGAACTGCTCGACGTCTCCACCCGGGTCGAGCGCCTCGGCCTGGATGTCGAGCGGCGGGCGCTGCTGACGGTGGAAACACTACGGGCGGCGCTCGACTGGGTACGGGCCGGCAACGGCGGGGCGGGGCGGGTGCTGTCGCACACCCTGTCGGAGCGGGAGCTGAGGTTCGGACTCGAACGCGCGTTCCGGGTTCTCTCCAAGGTGGCCGCCGACCAGGAGACTCGGATCGGACTGGTCGACCAGGCCAACGCGGTACGCCCACGGACGTGGTTCTGAGATGGCCGAATGTCCTCACTGTGCCGCCCGGGTCGACGCCCGGGACCGGTTCTGCGAGTCGTGCGGTTCGGCGCTCTCCACCGGAGCCGGCCGCCTCTCGTCCCGATCCAGCGACCGCACCTGTCGGTCCTGCCGGGCGACGGTCGGCCCAGACGGGTACTGCGACTCGTGCGGTCGTCGGTGCCCGGTCGGACGGGACCGGTGCGAACTGGACCTCGGGGGGATCGCGGCGGCCACCGACCTCGGTCACCGTCGCTCCCGTAACGAGGACGCCGTTGCCGTCGGCTCCGTACGGGCCGGCCGCGTCGCCGTCGTCTGTGACGGCGTCTCCTCCTCGCCCGACGCCGACGCCGCGGCGAACGTGGCCGCCGACACGGCCATCGACACGCTGCTGCGAGCGCTAGACGAGGGTACGCGGCCGGACGTCGCGACGGTTGCCGCCTTCCGGGCGGCGGCGCGGGCGGTGGCGACCCTGGGCCGCTCCACCGTCACCGGGGACGCGCCGAGTTGCACCTTCGTGTCGGTGGTGGTCGGCGCGGACCTGCGGGTGACGGTCGGCTGGGCCGGTGACAGCCGCGCCTACTGGGTGGACGACGCACTGCCAGGGGCACCGGAATGTCTCACCGTCGACGACTCGCTCGCGGGTCAACTCGACGCGGCCGGAGTGGACTCGACCCGGCTGTCGCTTCCGCCGGACGCCTTCGGCCTGACCCGTTGGCTCGGTGCCGACGCGCCCACCGGCGACCCCCATCTGGCCACGTTCTCGCCGTCGCGTACCGGGGCGGTGGTGCTCTGCTCGGACGGGCTCTCCCGCTATCTGCCGAGTCCGGCGGTGCTGGCCCAGTTGACCGCCGTACCGACCCGCACCACGGCCGCGTCCGCCGAAGCGGCGACCGCGTCCGCTCCGTCCGCCGCCACCGCGATGACTGCCGCGCGCCGGCTGACCACCTTCGCGCTCAACGCCGGCGGCATCGACAACATCGCCGTCGCCGTCATTCCGGTCGCCGTCGACGCGTTGTCCGGCGACCACCCCCAGACCGACCCGAGAGGAGCGCCGACCGATGAGTGATGTCAGGGCAGAGGTATTCCAGAACGAGTACCTGGCGGAAGGCGCGACGGTCGCCGACGCCGTGGTCACCGTGACGATGGGGGAGGGGCACGGCCCGGCTGTCCGTACCGAGGGTGCCGGGGCGGCCGAGATCATCATCATCGACTGCTCCGGGTCGATGCACGGTGAGCGGATGGTGCAGGCGAAAAAGGCTGCTGCGGTGGCGATCGACACACTGCGTGACGGAGTCGGGTTCGCGGTCATCGCCGGTTCGTCAGGTGCCGTCACGGCGTTCCCGTCCGGCCAGCGGCTCGCCGTCACGTCGCCGAGCAGCCGTGCCGAGGCGAAGGCGGCGGTCCGAAAGCTGAAGGCCGGGGGCGGGACCGCCATGAGTACCTGGCTGCAACTCGCCCGTGACCTGTTCCGGGAGTACCCGGTCGAGATCCGGCACGCGATCCTGCTCACCGACGGCTGCAACGGCGAGTCGGAGCGGACGCTCCAGTCCGTACTCGACACTTGTGCGGGCGAGTTCGTCTGCGACAGCCGGGGCGTCGGCGCGGGTTGGCGCGCGGCCGAACTGTTGAAGATCGCCGACACGCTGCTCGGCACCGCCGACGGGATGAAGGATCCGGCCGGTCTGGCGGCGGACTTCCAGGCGATGATCGAGGCGGCGATGGGCAAGACCATGGCCGACGTGTTCCTGCGGGTGTGGACTCCGACCGGGGGACGGCTGCGGTTCCTGAAGCAGGTGCATCCGGAGATCGTCGAGCTGACCGACCGCCGTTCTCAGGTGAGCGCCCGGGCCGGCGACTATCCGACCGGCTCCTGGGGTGCGGAGAGCCGTGACTACCACCTCTCGGTCGAGGTGGATCCCGGTGCGGTCGGGGAGGAGGTGCTCGCCGCCCGGGTGAGTGTGGTCCGGCGTGACGAGACCCTGGCCCAAGCGCTCGTCCGGGCCATTTGGACGGACGACACCGCCCATTCGACGAAGATCAACCAGCGGGTCGCGCACTACAGCGGCGAGATCGAGCTGGCCGAGGCCATCCAGGAGGGACTCGCGGCGCGAGAGGTGGGCGACGTCGCCACGGCGACCGCCCGGCTTGGCCGGGCGGTTCGGCTCGCCACCGAATCCGGACGCTCCGACACCGTGCGTCTCCTGTCCGGGGTGGTCGAGGTCACCGATGCCCGGGAGGGAACGGTGGTGCTCAAACAACGTTCCGCGAACCGTGACGTCGACGTCGACGCGGAGATCGCCGCTGTCACGTCTCGTAAGACCACCCGCGTCCGGCCTGCCTGAGGAGGCGTCATGCCGCTCTGCTCCCGAGGCCACGAGTCCGATCTCGACGACTACTGCGACGTGTGTGGTGCGGCCATCACCGGGGGAACCCCAGCCGGCGCGGCGCGACCCCGGGTGGTGAGGGCCGAGGGAGAGGGCCACGAGCCAGTGCCGCGTACCGGCCCGTCGGTGTGCCCGGACTGTGGCAACCCGATGGTCGGACGGTTCTGCGAGCGGTGCGGCTTCGACGCGTTCGCGGTGCCGGTCCGGACGGCGACCGACTCGGCCCCACCAGTCGAGGCGAATGCGGGTGCGGTGAGCCCCGGTGGGCCTCCGCCCGTGGCTCTGGACCCGCCGCCGTCGGCCCCTGACCTGCCGTCGGCCGGCCAACCTGCCCCGGTACGGTCGCCCCGACCGGCAGCGGAGGCCGTCGAGGTGCCCCACGGGCACGGTGGGGTGGACGGGGCGTGGCACGTGGTCGTCGCCGCCGACCGGACGTACTTCGACCGGATCGAGTCGGAACACGGCGTCGATCCCGAGATCGCGTTTCCGAGGTTCTGTCCGGAGCGTCGGTTCCCACTCGGGTCGGCACAGGTGGTGATCGGTCGTCGCAGCCGGTCGCGGGGCATCTACCCCGAGATCGACCTGGCCGGACCTCCAGAGGATCCGGCGGTCTCACACCTGCACGCGTTGTTGGTCGGGCAACCGGACGGGTCCTGGGCGGTGGTGGACCTGCGCTCGGCGAATCGCACGTACGTCAACGACAGCGTCGCGCCGATCGAGCCGGAGACCCCGGTGCCGCTGCGCGACGGGGACCAGATCCGACTCGGTGCCTGGACACGGATCACCCTGCGAGTCGGCCCGCTGCCGCACTGAGGCGCGGGCGCGGACGGGCTATCCGCCGGCCAGGTGGGTGAGGACGCCGGACTCGACGACGATCATCGCGCCGATGAGCAGGAACACACCTGGCACGATCCAGTGCCCGAACCGTTCCACGACCTCGACGACCCTCCGGTGAGAACCCAGCCACGAGGCGGCGAGACACCAGAGCGCCACGCCGAGGGCGAAGACCGCCACGGTGACCAGACTTCCCGTCACGCCCAGCGTACGGAAGACCGGAGTGTAGACGGAGAGGTTGTCTGCGCCGTTGGCGATGGTCACTCCGGCGACCGCCACCACTCCGGTCGCCACCGCCACCGCCGGCGGCGGAGCGTCGTCGCCGGACCGGACCGCCGCGACCAGGCCCCGGAGGCCGAGTGCGAAGGGCACCAGACCGAGCAGGCCGACCCACCGGTCCGGCACGATCGTCAGGCCGAGGGCGGCCACGGCGGAGACGGCGACGAGGAGGCCGATTCCGGCGTACTGGCCGACCCAGATCTGCCAGGGGCGGGGCCTGCCGGTCGCTCTCGCGGAGAGAAACAGCACGGTCAGCACGATGATGTCGTCGACGTTCGTTCCGGTGAACACACCCGCCGCCGTCGCGGTCGTGCCGATGAGATCACCCACGGCGCGCAGTGTAGGGGGTCGACGGTCAGGGCCGCGCGGGCGAGCCGAAGAGCAGGTCGAGTTGGGCGTCCAACGCGCCCAGTGCCTGGTCGGCCGTGTACTGGCCGCCGAGCAGGTAGACCCCCAGTCCCTCCATCAGTGCGAGCAGACCGGCCGCGTCGGCGTCGGGGTTCCGACTGGGAAGGAGGCCGGCGATGAAGCCGACCAGTTGCGCGGTCTCCTCGCGCAGGGCGGAGGCGGCCGTCGGTCGTACCGCGGTGTAGGCGAGGAAGGCCAGCGCCACCCGTCCGTCGGCGCGGGTGTGCTCGTCGAGCGGGAGCAGGGTGGCGATCATCGTGCGTAGCAGCAGTCTCGGCGGGGGTCGCTCGCCCAGCCGCGCGAGCGCCTCGGTGACCCGGACCTGGTTGCGGTCGCGGACCACGTCCAGCGCGAACGCCATCATCTCGTCCTTGGTGCGGAAGTAGTGCTGCACCATGCCCGACGATACGCCGGCCGCCGCCGCGACGTGGCGCAGGCTGACCGCCTCCAGGCCCTGGTCCGCGGCGACCCGCATCAACGCGTCGGCGATGAGCGTACGTCGCTCCTGGCGGTCGACCTTTTTCGGCATGGCATCGACGCTTTCGTAGTGCGGTGGTATCGATACGTGCTGCTGATCCGCGTTCTCGCTCCCGGTGGGGGCCCACCAGACGGTATAGGGCGCGGTGCCGCGTGGATCGTCAGGTGGTCGATCCGCCCCGGTCGGCGCGTTCGAGCGGCGTGCCGGCGGTCCGTGTCTGTCCGCGCGCCCCGGTGGCGGTCGCCAACCGGGTGCGCGCCTGCTGGAAGAAGCCGTCGGGGTCGTCGGCGTAGAGACGCACCTCGTCGACCAGGTCGGTCCGGCCCTTCGGCAGTTCGAAGGTCGTCGGCTGGCGCAACCGTATGTCGACGCTGGTCTGGCTGCCGACGACGATCTGCAACACCCTGCGCTCACCCACCTCTTCGACCTGCACCGACTTGCCGGAGGGCAGGGAGCGGTAGACCTTGCCCACCGTGTCGATCCGTTCCCACGCGATGGTGAAGTCGATGCCCGCACCCATCCGTACCCGGACACCGGCGTCGCTGACGACGTGCGGGTTGAGCTTCATGCTGGCGAAGAGGCCGATCATCCAGAGCACACCCCAGACGCCGAGCACCAGTACGATCCAGCGGGCCGGCTGCCACGGCACCACGTGCGTGACGATCAGGTCGAAGATCGGGATCTCGACGACCGAGAGACCGATGAAGACTCCGAGGATCGGCTTGACCACCCCGAGGTAGCCGTAGGGTTCGTCGCCCGGGGTGAGGGGGAGGGGCCGGTGGCGCATCCACACGTACAGGCTGCGCCACATCGCACCCTCGGTCGCCAGGGCGCGCCGCAGCATCGAGCCGGTACGTCCGGTCGGGTCGTTCATCGTCGTCCTCACAGTGGGGGAAGGGACTCTGTTCGGGTGTCGGTGGCGCGCCGGCCGGACCGGTGCCACCGGTCAGCCGAGGATGACGGTGCCGGTGGCGGCGTCCACGGTGACGGTCTGTCCGGTGGAGATCCTGCGGGTGGCGTCCGGAACGCAGATGACCGCCGGGATGCCGTACTCGCGGGCGACCGTCGGGCCGTGGGCCATGATCGCGCCGGTCTCGGTGACCAGCCCGGCGGCGGTGAGGAACAGCGGAGTCCAGCCGGGGTCGGTGGTCGCCGTGACCAGGATCTCGCCGGGTTCGATGTGGGCGGTGGCCGGGTCGTGGATGACCCGGGCGGGGCCGGTCGCCCGCCCCGCCGCCGCCCCCACGCCCCTGAGGACGCCGTCCCCGGCCGGGGCCGCCACCCGCAGGACGGACTCCACGTCGGTGCCGTCGGAGAGCACCGCCACCGGTACCGTCGCGCGGCGTAGCTCCCGCCGGTACACCGCCCTGCGGGCGACGATCGTCGCGTGGTGCTCGGTGCCCTCGTGCACGACCCCGTGCACCTCGTCCAGGGTCAGGAACATGATGTCGCCCGGCTGCGCGAGCAGTCCGGCGTCGGTCAGGTCGGCGCCGATGAGCAGTAGCTGCCGCCTCATCTCCCGCAGCCGGTACAGGCCGGCGAACTTGCCCGCCTCCCGTAGGCCCGCGAGCTCCCGCGCCCGGCATAGCAGGAAACCGGCGAGCCGGCCCCGTACCGGCCGCCGGCGGCGGGCCCGTGCGACGAGTGAGTCGAGGGTCGCCTCGGCTGTCGCGGCGGCGCGGGCGAATCTCAGGTCGGGTGCCTGCCGCGGGTCGGTCACCCGCAGGTAGTTGGCGATGGCGGCGAAGACCGGGGCCGGGTCCTCCGCCCAGCGCGGTACGCCGAGGTCGACCTCGGCGGCGCCACGGTGGCCGTAGGAGCCGAGGAAGGTCGCGAGCCCGATGTCGGGTAGCGTGCCGTCGGCATAGCGCGCGGCCAGCGTGTCGGGTGCGGTGTCGAGCAGCAGTTGACGGTGCTCGCCGGCAGCCTGGGCGAGGCGCCACAGGGCCAGGTCCATCTCGATGGTGACGTTGTACGGCATCCCGCCCAGCACCGTGTGGATCTCGCCAGGTTCGGCGACGCCCCGCAACAGGTGCTCCGGAAGCGCGGCTGCGAGCATGCCGGCCACGATCGGCCAGACGATCTCGTCGAGGCTCTCGGCCGACTCCTGTGCCTGCACGAACCGCAGTCGTTCGGCGGTGCTCCGCAGCCCTTCCGGCGCGGCGGAGCGGTCCCGTAGTTGCGCGATCGCGTCGAACACCCGCAGCCGCGCGGCGTCCGGGCGGGCCAGTGCCCGTACGACGCCGACCACCGCGCGCCCGGCGGTCCGCAGCGATGGCGCCGTCGCCCCACCCGCGCGTGCCGGCGGAGCCTGTCCTGGAGCGAACCGTGGGTCGTCCAGGACGTGCCGCATCGCCTCCTGCGCCCGTGGTCCGAAGTCGACCGCCATGAGTTTGACCAGACGTCTCCGGGCTGACCTGCTCCGGGCCAGGTCGCTCAGGTCGCCGTAGAGGCGTCCACCGATGTCGACGATGTCGACCCGGAGTCCGATCGAGGCGGTCATCGCCACGATGATCTCGCGCAGGCTGGACATGCCCATCGGGGTGACCGGTTGCCGCATTCCCTGCACATGGCCGAATTCGAGGTAGACGCGGGGGAGGGGCCGGTCGGTCGTCGGTGGCAGGGGGAAGAGCGTGGTGATCGGGCGTGACTGCAGCAGCCAGAGGGTGTCCTGCGCGTCGACCGCCCATTCCACGTCCTGCGGCGAGCCGAAGTGGTCCTGGAGCCGTTCGCCCACCGCCCGCAGCCGGGCCAGTTGGGTCGGGTTGAGGCAGCCCGTGTCGCCCTGCGTCGAACCGTCGAGCAGGTAGTGGTCCACGACGCTGGCGCCGTCGACCACGGCCGTGCCCAGACCCGGTGCGGCGTCGACCATCATCTCGGCACGGCAGCCCGTCAGCGGGTTCGCGGTGAACATCACCCCGGCCACCTCCGGAGCGACCATCCGTTGTACGACGACGGCCATGTGCGCGGTCTCGGCGGTGATGCCGTGCGCGTCGCGGTAGGCGGCCGTGCGGTCGCTGTGCAGCGAGTCCCAGCATTCGGCGATCGCGGCGATCAGGTCGGCGGCACCGGTGACGTTCAGGAAGGTCTCCTGCTGTCCGGCGAAACTCGCGTCCGGCAGATCCTCCGTGGTTGCACTGGACCGTACGGCCACCGGACCGGCGCCGAGCCGCTCGTACGCGTCGAGGATCTCGTCGCGGGGGATCACGCCCAGCCGGTGTGCCTCGGTGGTGACGCAGAACCCCGGCGGCACCTGTTCACCGCAGCGGATCAGTTCCCCCAGGCCGGCCGCCTTGCCGCCGACCAGGTCGACCATGCCGGCGGTCGTCTCGGACAACTCGATCACGAGCATCGGTGACCCTCCCCAGGTTCCAATACGACTGTATTGCTTGTACCGTACCCGTTTGGCAATGCAGTTGCAATGTGAGCGGGGCAACCGGGCTGACCTGGGTGAGGGCGGCTCCGGAAACGGCGGTGGCCGCCGACCCGTGCGGGTCGGCGGCCACCGGTATCAGCGGAAGATCAGATCCCGCCCACGCGCGCGTCGCAGGCCGTGACCGGATCAAGGGTGACGTCCAGCGTCGACACGAAGCCGGGCTGGATCTGCTGCTTGACGACCTCGGGGACCCAGCCGTCCTTGGCGACGATCACCTGGTACTTGCCCCTCGGCAGCCAGTAGGCGTAATGCCCCTGGCCATCCGCGGTCAGGGTGTAGCCGCCGTCGGCGAGGTTCAGCCGTACCGTCGCCTTGACCGGGACACGCTCCCCGTCGCAGCTCAGGCCGGTGACCGTACCCTGGATCTTGCCCCAGCTGTTCGGCGCGGACACGTTCAGCTCCACGTTGACCGCCGGCACCGCGTACGGGGTGTCCGAGCGCAGGACCAGGTCCGTGTGGTACGCGCCCGGCTGGTCGATCCCCGTCGCCGCGGTGGCGGTCAGGGTCAGCGTCACCTTCTTGGAGGCGCCGGGAGCCAGCGTGAACGTGCCCGGCGTCGTGGCGAGCCAGGGCGCGTCGCCCGCCTCACACCCGTCGAGCCCACCGAGCTTTTCGGCCTGCTTGCTGGCCGCGCCCGGGTTCGGCGAGCCGCCCAGCTTGTACGCACCGCAGGCCAGCGCACCCCGGTAGACCGGGAACCCGACGTTCGGCAGATCCTCCCAGGCCCGCCCGGCCGGGTCGTAGGCCAGCGTCCGGTTGGTGAGACCGGACGAGTTGCCGGTCACCCCACCCGCGATCACCAGCAGACCACCCGCGGTGGCGAACTGCGAGCCCCACAGGTCGATCGGCATCTCCGGCAGAGCGGACCAGGAGTCGCCCTTCGGGTCGTACGAGAAGGCGTCCTTGAACGAGGTGCCACCGCTCGAACCGCCCGCGCAGTACGCGCTGCCGCCGATGCCGCCACAGGACATCCACGCCACCGTGTGCGGGTACTTCGCGCCACGGCTGAACCCGCCCGTCGACGGGTCGAAGACGACCACGTCGTCCGACGCCGCGCAGTTGCCGTCGGCGCAGCCACCGATCAGGTAGACCTTGCCGCCGACCACGGCCGTGCCGGCCGCCGCACGCGGCGCGGGGTTGGTCGCGCCGACCACCGTGCTCCAGGCGTTGGCCACCGGGTCGTAGACGTCGACCGAGGCGACCGGGGTGCCGCCGTTGGCCCAGCCACCGATGAGGTAGACCTTGCCGTCGACCGCGACGGCCGAGGGCTTCGCCCGCCCGGTCGGCAGGGCCGGCAGGTTACTCCAGGTGTTCGTCTCCGGCTGGTAGACCCATGCCTTCCGCTCGTTGCCGGTGCCGTTCGCACCGCCGAACGAGTAGACCTTGCCGTCCACGGTCGCGGCGGCGTTGTCGAAGATCTCCGACGGCATGTCGGCGATCCGGTTCCACGCCCCCTCGGCCGTCGGACCGGCTGCGGCCGGACCACCGGTGGCGCCGGGGTACGGGGTCACCGTCATCGCCGTCGACAGACCCTTCATCTGCCGTTCGGTCAACGCCGCACCCGGTAGCGAGAGCGGTTCGACATCGCCCGACCGCTCCAGCAGTTCGACGTTTGCCGGCGCGGTACCGGTGTTCTTGACCGTTACCGTGGTGGTGCGGGTGCTGCCGTACGGCTGGTGCGACTCGACGTTGGTCGAGTCCACGGTCAGCCGACCGGCCTTCAGTGCGAAGTCCGCCTTCTTGACACCGTTCGCCGTCACATTGACGGTCTTCGCCTGCGCCGGGTACGGCGACTTGCTCGCGCTGAACGAGTGTGCGCCGGTCAGCCCGGAGAAGAACCGGTAGAACCCGTCGGGGAGGTTCGGGTCGTCCGGCGTTGCCGTCGAGACGCCCTTGTCCTGCGGCTGGTCCACGCTGCTCACGGTGACGTCGTTGACCGCCGTACCGGTGTTGACGTCGGTGGTGAAGCCGGTGACCAGGCCACCCGGGATCGGGTTGCAGCTTCGGTTGATCACCTGAACGTCGTCGACCTGCCACCACCAGCCGTAGGCGGCGCGGTACCGGAACCGGATCAGGACGTTGGCCTTGTCGGCGACCGGGGTGAGCAGCACCTCCTCGGCGGCCGGGCCACGCTGGCTGTTGTTGCTGTGCCAGACGTTGGTCCAGTTCTCGCCGCCGTCGCTGCTGACCTCGATGTCGAAGGTGTTGTCCCCACCGATCGAGTATCGGTCGGCCTTGAACCTCAGTTGCGGTCCGCTCATGCCGGTCAGGTCGATCGGAGGCGTCACCAGGTCACTGTCCTGGATGGCCTCACGGCCGGCGTAGTCGCTGTCGATGACGGCGAAGTTGCCGCTGCCGCCGGTCAGGTTGTTCCGGTCGCCCTCGTTCTTGAACGACCAGCTACCGCCGTCGGTGCGGCTCTTCACCGACCAGCCCTCGGGTGCGGTGTTGCCGTCGAAGCTCTGCGACAGCAGCGGTGCACTCAGGCTGGCCGAGTAACCCGCGGCGGTGCATGCCTGCTCGACCGGCACCGCGATGTTCGCGGTTGTCGCGGCGGTTCCGAGGTTCAGCTCGGTGGTGACCTTCTGGTAGCCCGAGGAGCGGGCGGTGGTGGTCAACCTGTAGCTGCTGTTGCCCGGCACGGTGAAGGAGTACGCGCCGGTGGTGGGGTCGGTGAAGATCGGTGCGCCCGGCCGACCGGCGACCTCGACCGAGGCGTAGAGCGGCCAGCCGTGGCCGGAGCCGTCGGTGACCTTGCCGGTGACGGTCACCGGCGGGGTTTCGACGAGGGAGATGTTCTTCGTGACCGATCCACCCTCGGCGACCGTCAGGGTGACGGTCTGGGTGGCGTAGCCGTAGGCGCTGAAGGTCAGGGTCTGTTCGCCGACCGACAAGGTCAGCGAGTAGGTGCCGTCGGCGCCGGTGGTGACGCTCCGCGCCCCGGCGGCGATGGTCACGCCGGTCACGCCGGCGCCGGTGTCGCTGTTGGTGACCGTACCCGTGACCTGGCCGACCGGTCCGCGCGGAGCGGCGGTGACCGCCTGGTACGCGTTGAGCCGGCCCTCGCCGAAGATGTTGTTGTTGGCGGCGGTGCCACCGCAGTCGAGTGCCTCGGTGTCGGTGGCTGTCTGGGCGAGCAGTGCCTCGGTGGCGCTGATGTCACCACGCAGGCTTGTCGCGGCCGACCAGATCAGCGCGACCGCGCCGGAGAGGTGCGGCGTCGCCATCGAGGTGCCGTCCCAGCTGTCGTACCCGTTGCCCGGGATGCTGGAGCGGATGCTGACGCCCGGTGCCGCGATCTCCGGCTTGGTACGGCCGTCGACCGTCGGTCCACGGTTGGAGAAGTCGCCGATGACGTTGTTGACGTCGTACGCCCCCACGGCGTACGCGGGAACGTTGTCACCGGGCGAGCTGGCCGAGCCGCAGGGTGCCCCGCCGAGGGTGTTGCCGGACGCGAAGGCCGGGAAGATTCCGGCCGCACGCCAGGCGGTGATGGTCTGCTCGTACCACGACTCGCCGCTGCCACCGCCCCAGGAGTTGTTCACGATGTCCGGACGCAGGTCGGGCCGGGGGTTCTGGCCGTTGACGTCGGTCGGCGCGAGCATCCACTGGCCGGATGCGAGCAGGGAGGCGTCGGAGCAGCTGTTGCTCTCACAGCCCTTGGCGGCGATCCACTTGGCGCCGGGAGCGACACCGGTCTGGTTGCCGTTGCCGTCGTCGCCGACCATGGTGCCCATCGTGTGGGTGCCGTGGCCGGAGTTGTCGCAGGGCGTGGTGCCGCCGCAGACGTTCGCCGGGTCGAACCAGTTGTAGTTGTGGTCGAAGGTGCCGTCACCCTTGTTGCCGCGGTACTTGCCGACCAGCGCCGGGTGGTCGTACTGAACCCCGGTGTCGATGTTGGCGATGACGATGCCCTCGCCACGGTCGTCGTACTCGGACCAGACCCGGGGTGCCCCGATGTTGGTCAGTCCCCACTCGACCCCGGCTGGGTTCGCCTTGGCAGTCGTCTTGCTGGGCGTCGGCGTGATCAGAGGGTAGAACTTCACCGGTTCGATCCGGGCCACCTCGGGACGGGCGGCGATCGAGTCGACCAGGGTCTTGTCACCCACCACCCGGAGGGCGTTGGCGATCCAGTACGGGGTGTACGTCGCCTTCTTCGCGTCCAGTTCGGCGCGGAGTCCGGCCTGGGTTCGGGCGGCGGTGCCGGTGAGCTGCCGGTGCACCTCGGCGGCCTTGGCGTCGGCGTCGCGCATCCTCGCCGTGCCGTCCAGTTTGGCCTGCTCGCGCAGGAACACCATGAACGTGGTGCTGCCCTTGCTGCTGATTTCCTTGAACACGCCGGCTTCCACCGTGGCGCTGGGCGCGGCGGGTGCCGCGAGCGCGGGCTGCGCCGTTGCACCGAGGGCGACGGCCGCCAGGATGGCGACCGAGGACCGGAGTATGAACCGGCCCCCGCCCCGATGCGATTGTCGTGCTGACATTCTTCCTCCCCACTTTCTCGGTGCCCGGGAACCCGGAGCACCGATGGGCGGCGCCGGGATGTCCGGTGCCACCAGTCGCGTGGGAGCGCTACCCAATGATCGATGAGTGCGCCGCGACGACCTCGATCATGGTGAGTGGATCATCGTTGCTGATCAAGACATCTTGGCGGGCAGCATTCGGGCAGATAGTGGGCCGAAAGTAGTCATCCGTACGGTGGGTTACCACTCGTACGGATGACTGAGCCTGTCCCGCGAACGGCCTCATCGACCTCGTCGAAGGTTGTACGAGCACCTCGTGCGAGGGAGTGGCCTGCGTGTATCTCCCCGTACGGTGAATCCGCGCGGGCGCACCGCGCCGGCCCCACGGCGGCCGACGACGCGGGCCCGGCAGGGCTTCAATGTGGACGGAGAGCAATCGCCTCCGCGAGGCGCGTTTCTGACAGTCCGACCCGACACGACCGGCTCCGGAGGGTCGACCGGACAAGCTCGGCAAGATCCACGTCAGTGCGACGGCACCACGTTCGTCACGTCTGGTCCGGCGGCGTCGGGGGCGGGCACCGTGGGGGAAGCGTGACCTCTCCCGGCAGGTGACTGAACGACGTCAACGTGAACCACTCGTCCAGCTCCGGGTCGAAGAGATTCTGGAAGCCGAACTGCAGCACCTGCGTCCACGTGCTCGGATCCCCCTGGGCAACGTAGATGTCGCCGAGCGCGATGGGGAACCGGAATTCCTCTCCCGGTGTGGTGGAGCCCCCGACAACACCCACGCGCCAATGGTCGACGTACCGGTCCTTCTTCCCCTGCAGGATCTCCGGCCCTACGAAGCGGGCGGTCTTCAGTTTCTCGTTCAAGATCTCACGAGTGAAGACACCCGGGATCTTGCTGCAAGGGCGCGGCGGATTGAGGGGGATGTTCGGCCACTTGTAGGTGAGCGTGTAGAGCGTGTCGTGATAGATCAGATTGGTGAACCAGATCGGGTGCTCAGGCCCTCCGGCAACCATCTGACTGTCGCCGTCCCGCCCCTGCCAGCTGAACGGGACGTCTATGCCGAGGTCACGAACGATGTACCGGCCGGTCCCCCGGAAATCCGCCGGGAGTTGAGGGGGAGGTGGCTCTTCCGGCGCGTGCCCACCGTCGTCGCCCGCGGGCGCACCGACTCCGAAGCCGGACCTTGCCCGATCCTGGGCATAGAGGGGAGCGCTCGCGCCCAGTGCCAGTATCAGGACTGATCCTGCGGTGCCTACGACGGTGGTGAGCCTGCGCATGTCCGCCCCATCTCTAGAGGGTGACCCCGCTCCCATCCTTATCGCCGGTCAGGCGAATCTGTTTCGCATCACACCCGCATCCACCAGTTGGGTGAACGTCATCTGCGGCGCGGTTCAGGTGGACGTCCTCGGGCGGCTGACCTCGTCCGGGTTCCGATCCGGCCGCAGGCCACGCCAGGCCGCGTGCCGCAGCCGCCCGTCCGGCGTGACCGTCCGGTAGACCACCTCGCCGACGAGTGACGGTTCGACCCAGTGGGCGTTCTTCGCCTCGGCCGTCGGTACCGGTGCGGCGAACGGTGGTCGGTTCCGTTCCAGGCGCCGCGCTGCAACGTCGAGAAGCTCGGCGCGCCCCGTCGGTCCAACGTGACCAACTCGCCATCCAGCACGCCGCCGCGTCCACCGAGCAGCGACGGCAGTACCGCGATCCCGCCGCTCTAGGCGGTGAGGCAGAACGGGTGCCCAGCCGGGTCGGCGAAGACCCGGAACCGTTCGCCGCCGCCGTCGAGCCGGGCCGCACCCAGCTCACGTGCCCGTGCCTCGCCCGCGTCGAGATCGTCGACGACGATGTCGAGGTGTGCCTGCTGCGGGTACGCCGGATCCGGCCACCGCGGCGACGTGTAGTCGGCCACCGTTTGGAACATCACGCTCTTGCCGTCGCCGGCGACGAGTGCCCCCTCGGGGCCGTCGTAGGTGACCTCCATCCCCAGCAGGTCGGCGTAGAAGCGGGCCAGCGCGGACGCGTCGGGCGCGTCGATCGTCACCGCGTACAGCCCGGTCTCCGGGCCGACGCCGTCCCGCTGGCACAGGTCGAAGGGGTGACCGGCCGGGTCGGCCAGGGTGATCCAGTTCGGGCCGGCGGCCAGCCGGGTGGCCCCGAGGCTGACAGCCCGCTCGGCAGCCGCCTCGTGCCCGTCGACCAGCAGGTCGAGGTGGAACTGCTGCGGCAGTTCCTGACCGGGCCAGCGGGGTGCGACATGGTCGGGAGCGTGCTGGAACGCGATCTCCTGGCCGTCCCCGGTCCGCATCGTGATCCAGTCGACCTCCTGACGGGCCACCTCCCAACCGGTCAGCGCGGCGTAGAACGAGGCGAGCTTCGCGATGTCTGGCGCGTCGAGTGCGACGAGTTCCAGGCGTCCAGTCACAGTCATGCACGCCATCCTGCGCCCGCCGTACGACAGAAACGGGCGTGTCGTGCGGGACGGGGCCGGTCAACGGAGCCGGCGCTCCAGCCACCGGGACAGCATGGTGAGCGGCAGACAGATGACGAAGAAGACCACGAGCACGCCACCGAGGATGGGGACCGCGTGGGTGTCCCCACCGGTGAGGGTGAGCCGTTCGATCGACCGCTGGGCCGCTTCGAGGATGTCGAGCAGGCCGATCACCGCCGCCAGCGAGGTCTGCTGGGTGAGGTTGACGACGAGGCCGATGAGCGGCGGCAGGGCGCGTCGGGTGGCCTGGGGCAGGATGACGTACCGCATCCGGGCCGGCCAGGGCAGTCCCAGTGCGGCTGCCGCCTCGGTCTGGCCCCGGGGCACCGACTGCACCGCCCCACGCACCACCTCCGCCACGTTGGCGCTGCCCCAGAGGCTCAACCCGATCGCGGCGGCGGTGAAGGTCTCCACCGTCAGGCCGATGATCGGCAGGACGAAGAAGATGAAGAACAGGATGATGATGATCGGCAGCCCGCGCCACACTTCGACGTACGCCCGGATCACGGCCCGTACCAGCCGGCTCGGCAGGGTCAGCAGCGTGCCGAGCAGCACGCCGATCGCGATGCTCGCCCCGATGCTGATCGCGGCGAGCAACGCGGTCGTTTGTAGGCCGGTGGCGAGGTAGGTCGCGACCGGCGGTACCCAGGCCGGCATCAGTGTCCTCCCGGAATGGCGAAGTGGCGTTCGACGGCCCTGGTGCCCCACGACATGAGCCACACCAGTCCCAGGTAGACGACGCCGATGGCGAGGAACATCTCGAAGACCCGGAACGAGACGGCGACGATGTTGACCGCCGTCTCGGTCAGCTCCGGAAAACTGATCGCGATCATGAATGACGAGTTCTTGAAGACCGATATCTGGGTGTTGGTGACCGACGGCAGCGCGATCCGCCAACCGAGCGGAAACGCGACCTGCCGGAAGGCGGCCGTACGGGAGAAGCCGAGGGCCCGGCAGGCCTCGACGTACCCGTTCTCGACCGCCTCGAAGCCGGCCCGGAAGTTCTCCACGTTGTACGCCCCGCCCCAGAGCAGCAGGGCGAGCCAGCCGACGGTGAAGGCGTCGAGCCGTAGCCCGATCTCGGGCAGCGCGAAGTAGAGGAAGAAGATCTGCACCAGCAGCGGGGTGTTGCGGAACACCTCCACGTACGCCCGGACGAGCTGGTGCGCGACCGGGACCCGGAACGCGGAGACCGCGCCGAGCAGCGCGCCGACCACGAGGGCCCCGGCCATGCCGATGACGCTGATCTCGACCGTACGGAGCAGACCGCCGCCCAACTCGCCGAGATGGTCGACGAGAAAGCCGGGGTCGAAGTGGTAGCCATCGGCGCTCGTCATTTTGTCAGCAGACCAGGGTGGATCCGGTCGGGTAGCTCAGGTCGTTGCCGGGGCGCGGAACGAACTTCGCGAACTGCTGCTGGAGATTGGGGTCGGTGACGGTCTTCTGGAACTCGGTCCAGAAGAACTCGTCGGTCTGCAGCTTCTTGATCGCCGCGTTGACCCATTCGAGCATGGCGGTGTCGCCCTTGCGTACGCCCATTCCCCACGGGCTGCCGGCCTTGCCCTCCCCGACCACCTTCAGGTCCGGGTTCTTCGCCGCCAGGTCGAGCAGCAGCGTGTCGTCCTGGGCCAGCGCGTCGGCGCGCTCCTGCTTGAGCGCGGTGAGTGCTTCGCTCGTCTGGCCGAAGAGCACCTGCTTGACGTCCTTCATGCACTGGGTCAACCAGAGGCTGGCGGTGGCACCGTTGGTGCTGATCACCGACTTGCCGGCGAGGTCGGGGAACGAGGTGATCGGGGAGTCCTTCGGCACCAGCAGCTTCACCCCGCTGGAGAAGTACGGCGTGGTGAAGTCGATGGTCTCCGCGCGTTCCTTCGTGTAGTTCATCGTCGCGATGATCAGGTCGATCCGGTTGGTGGTGAGGAACGAGACCCGGTTGGCTCCGGTGACGCAGGTCAGCTCCACGTTGTCGGCGTCGCCGAAGGCGTAACTGGCGAGTTTGCGCGCCACGTCGATCTCGAAGCCGGCGTTCTTGGCCGCCTCGTCGATGTATCCGAAGGGCGGGTAGTCGCACTTGACGCCGACCGCCAGCTTGCCCTTGTCCTTGACGTTGCCCGGCAACGGTGCACCGACGTCGACGGCTGTGCCGGCGGGAGCGTCGTCGGTCTCGCCGTCACCGGAGGCACCGCAGCCGGTGGTGAGAGCCAGGGCGACGGCGAGCAGAACCAGGCCAATACGTGATTTCATCGTGAACTCCTCCTGCCCACCAGCGGTGGGCTATCTCAAGACCTTGCGGAGAAACTGACGGGTACGTTCGTGCTCGGGGTGGTCCAGCACGTCGGGTGGCCGCCCCTGCTCGGCGATGACGCCGCCGTCCACGAACACCAGACGGTCGCCGAGTTCACGGGCGAAGCCCATCTCGTGGGTGACGCAGAGCATCGTCATCCCGGACCGGGCGAGGTCGCGCATCACGTCGAGGACCTCGCTGACCAGTTCCGGGTCCAGGGCCGAGGTCACCTCGTCGAAGAGCATCACGTGCGGGTCCATCATCAGGGCCCGGGCGATGGCGACCCGTTGCTGCTGACCGCCGGAGAGCTGCCGGGGGTGCGCCCCGGCCTTGTCCGCGAGCCCAACCCGGTCGAGCAGCGTACGAGCACGCGCCTCGGCTTCGGCTCGGGGCGTACGCAACAACTTCCGGGGCGCCAGCGTGAGGTTGTCGAGGGCGGTCAGGTGCGGGAACAGGTTGAACTGCTGGAAGACCATGCCGATCCGGCGACGTACCCGATTGAGGTCGACTCCGGGCGCGGTGAGGTCCTCCGACTCCAGGAAGACCTGCCCGGCGGTGACGGGTTCGAGCAGGTTGACGCAGCGCAGCAGGGTGCTCTTGCCGCCGCCGGAAGGGCCGACGATGGCCACCACCTCGCCCCGGCCAACGGTCAGGTCCACCCCCTTGAGGACATCCAGGTCGCCGAACGCCTTGCGTACGCCGCGCAGCTCGACCATGGCGGAGGTGGCCGCCGGGGCCCCGCTCCCGGTCCGGTCTCCGTCGTCGGGGTGCACCCCAACCTCCTTCACAGATCGGTTTAGTCGGTTTTCGGAGGGCAGGGCGGGGCCGATGTTCGGCCCCGCCCCACCCGGTTGCGGGGGTGTTACCGCCCCAGGCGCTCGAACTGCTCCGGGGTGAGCTTCTGCGACGGCCCGTGGTACATCGCGTTGAAGATCATTTTCTCTTCGCCCCGGTTCCAGGTACGGAACGCGATCTCGCTCGCGAAGGTGACCACCGAGCCGCTGCCGACCGTCCAGGAGAGGCCGTTCACCGCCCCGTTCAGATACTCGCCGCCGATCAGCCAGCCGCTCTGCAACTGCTCCCCGCTGTCCGGGTACTTCGAGACGACGTGTACCGGGTACTTGTTCGGATCGGTGAGTTGGTACGCGCGGTCACCGTCGAACCAGGCCGGGTGGTGCGGGTCCATGCCCCAGGCAACCGGGTCCAAGGTGTCGATGTCCTGGCTGAGCAGCGCGCCGGGGCAGTAGAAGACCGACGAGTCGCTCGGCAGGATCGACCGCAGCGGCAGTTCGAAGAGCTGCTGTGCGGTGTTCGCCCCGCTGCCGTACGCGACCAGCGTGCCGCCGGCGGTGACGAAGTCCCGCAGCTTGCTCCAGCCGTCCTCGCCGACCCCGAACGCCCAGCTCCACTCCTCCGGGTAGTTGTTCCGGTTCAACCCGTTGGTGATGGAACTCTTACTGACGCCCTCGGGCATGACGATGGCGTCGAACCGGCCGGACAGGTTCTTGTAGTCCTGCGCCTTCACGACGGAGTAGGTCACCTCGTACTGGTCGAACATCCACATCAACCAACCGGACTGGATGTTGTTGGCCGGCTTCAGCAGCCCGATCCTGGTGCGAGGCTTGAGCTGGGCGCCGGCCACGCGTGGCACCACCGAGATGGCGGAGATCGGGATGCCGGTGTTCCGGGACTGGTTCTGCAGGATCTGCCGGGCCGCGTCGGTCGGCGGGACGACGAACGTGCCCGCCGGGAAGGTCCGTCCGGCGTCGACGAACTGCGCCGCCGCGCGGAAGGTGGGGATGCCCTGCTTCTGCAACCGGGACACGATCTGGAAGACGCCGTACGACTCGGGGCCGATGACGTACGCGCCGGTGCTCGGGGGCGCGGCTGGCATCGTCACCGCTGGCGGCTTGATCTCGGTGAGCAGTTTGGTGGTGACCGAGAACGAGCCGGTGACCAGGTTCGCCTTGAAACCGAGCAGCATCGGCAGGGTCTGCGCGGTCACGTCGTACGGGCGCTGCGGCGGTCCGCCCGGGTACTGCAACAGGTGCGGGTACTCCTGCACCTCCAGCAACGTCTTCGCGAAGCCACCGTACGGCTGGTTCAGGTAGATCACGTACGACCCGGCCGGGTACTGCTGGCCGCCGGCGCTGAACGCGGACTGCGCCTGGTGGATCTCGACGGCGCCCTTGAACAGGATGTCGAGAGCGTCGCGCACCGCCTGCGGGTCCCGCTGACCGGCCGGGATGACGTAGGCGCGGGGACTCGTCCGGGTGATCGCCTTCACCCCGACCCGGTAGAAGTTGTAGAGCCAGTTGTAGTTGTCGTACGCGACCGCCTCGATGCCCGAGTAGAACGCCTGCGAGACGATGTCGACGATCTGCCGCAGCGTCCACGTGTTCTGGTCGTACGGCTCGATGAAGCTGATCGACGACTCCTGGCTGCCGAGCGGACCGTTGCCGACCTGCGGGTAGGCCAGGTTCGAACAGCTCGCCGCCTCGGTCAGGATGCGTACCGAGTTGTGGTAGACGCAGTACTGGCGCGACGGGGTCCAGTAGTCGTACGTCATGCCCCAGCCGACGCCCTTCATGCCGGCGGCGGTCATGCCCCGCTGCATCGCCATGCCGAGCGCGTCGGTCTGCTGCACCGTGATCGCGTCGATGTTCGGGTCGTACGGCGACAGGTAGGGCGGGGTGAACATGCGGGGCGCGTTCGTGCCAGCCTGGTGCGAGTCCTGGAACACCTGCGGGTGGTACTTGTTCAGAAGGGAGATGTTCAAGTTGCTCTCGACCTGGGAGAGCATGAACCAGTCACGGTTGTCGTCGTGCCCGGTGTACTTCTGGTACAGATCCGGGTACGTCCGCGCGTAGTTGGTGCCTGCGGTCTTGACGAAGTAATCGTTGATCAGCACCAGCCCGTCCGGGTTCTGGGCCGGCACCAGCAGGATGACCAGGTTGTCGAGGATCTTGTTGACGTACTCGGACTGCTCGGTGGCGAGGCGGTGCGCCCACTCGATGGTCGCCTGCGAGTTGCCGACCTCGTTGGAGTGGATGCCGGCCTGTACGAAGTAGAAGGGCTTGCCGGTCCGGGCCAGTTCCTCCGCCTCCGTCGGCGACAGCCCGCGCGGGTCGGCCAGTCGATCGTTGATTTCGATCAGCCTGTCCAGGTTGTTCAGGTTCTTGGGAGAGCTGATCGTCAGTAGCACGTACGGGTTGTCGTCGGTGGTCTTGCCGACCTCCTCGTACGTGACCCGGTTGCTCTGTTCGGCGATGAGTTGGAAGTAGGGGACCATCTTGTCCCAGGTCGCGAGCTTGCCCTCGGATCCGATCCGGAATCCGAAGTACTGCTCGGGCGTCGGAATCGCGGCGGCCTTCGTGGCGGCGAACACGTCGGTGGGCTGGGCGGCCAGGGGTTGTGCCGAAGCGACGTCGGGGTGGATCACGGTTGCCGCCGCGGCTGCCGCACCCGCTGCCGCCGTCGACCTGAGCAACATTCGCCGGGACAGGCCGGAGCTTTCACTGATTGTCATCTGGCATCGCCTTCCGTGGTCGGCTTGCGGGCCGGCCATCGTCTGGCGCGGAGAACCCTGCTCCGCACCACTACCGGTAGGTCCTTCTCGTGGAATCCACGTGGCGGTGCCCGGTCCGCGAAGCTGACCAGTGGCACTACCAGATTCCGGATGCTCCCGTGCCTCCCAGATAGCGACAGGTGAGCACAGCCATCAGCCCCTGTGTAGACGCCGCTGTTCAGGGGGTCCTCGGCAACACTCCCTGGTGGACGGTTGGGGTGCCGCTGTCGTGCGGATGATCAGCTTGCGGGCACGGCGGATCGGATCGAGGGCAGCAACGATCATCGCGACCCTCCCGGCCGTTTGTTGATCACTGGCCTCCATTGAGTACCAGTCGGCGGGACCTCGCGGCAATAGAGATCAACGAATTTTACGTCGACGCAAAGGTTGTAGTGATCTTGTTGCTTCGGGCGATGGCGACAGAACCGACATAATGCTCAGTTGTGTCATTTGGGCACCTTGTTGGTGACCGTCTCCTGGTCCGCGTGGGCCGGCGGGTCGGGGCGGGGGGAGTGATCTGAGGTGTGGGCGTAACGCATCCCGAATGCGAGGTTTTTGAGCTTGATCAACATGCTCGGGGCCATGATCGGCGGAATGTTGGCGGGGGTGGGGTCGTTATACATCGCGTACGACCGGAGCAGCGCCGAGGCAGTG
>NZ_JBITIH010000043.1:801-29871 GCF_044458865.1 Micromonospora sp. NPDC050417 | reverse complement strand
GAATTCGGGTGGATAACTCCTCGGCACGTCTCTCCTCAACGAGCGAAACGCACGAAAGTCAACCAAACCGACTCCACCGAACCCGGGGAACATCAACCGCTCCATCAAAGCGGGGGGAACTCAATAGCCAGAGCCTTCGGCGGCCAAGCCCCAGAGCAGCCGGCGCCAAGCCGGCCCGGAGGTTGGACTGGCGCCGTAGCCAGTCGCCCCGACCACAACTGCGGCCGAACCTACCGCGCCCCTGGGCTCCAACTCGTTTGAACACAGCCACCCGCTCATACGACACACCACACCGATCCCTTGGCCTGCCTGGGGGTCGGTCGTGCCGCCTCGTGTCAGCAACTGATGTCCCGTACGAGCAACAAATGAGCAACAAACGATCAAGAGCCGGTCTCCCGAAGTTCAGGAAACCGGCTCTGACCTGCTGAAATACTGTCGGGACGGCCGGATTCGAACCGACGACCCCTTGACCCCCAGTCAAGTGCGCTACCAAACTGCGCCACGTCCCGTTGCTACCGCTTCGTACCCGGTGCGGCAGCCGCTATAGCGTAGCGCAGCCGCATCAGGCCTCGCACACAGCCCCTCTCTGCCTTGCGTCTTCCGTCGCCCACCCCACACCCCCTACCGCGTCCTAGGAAGATAGGCGGATAGGGGGCGCGTTGGTGGGGACGGGTGCGGGGCGTACCGGTCAGCCGTGGGCCTTGCCACGGCCTCCTGGGCCGAGCTTCTTACGCGGCCGAACCGACACCTCGACGGGACTGCCCTCGAAGCCGAACTCCTCGCGCAGTTTGCGCTCGACGAACCGTTGGTAGCCGGCGTCGAGCGGTCCGGTGGTGAAGAGCACGAACCGGGGCGGGCGGGTGCCCGCCTGGGTGGCGAAGAGCACGCGTGGCGCGCGTCCGCCGCGTACCGGGTGCGGGGTGGCCTGGACCAGGGCGGTGAGCCACTGGTTGAGCTGCCCGGTCGGCACCCGGGTCTCCCAGCTTGCGAGGGCGGTCCGCAACGCCGGCGCGAGCCGGTCCACGGAGCGGCCGGTCTTGGCCGAGACGTTGACCCGGATCGCCCACGGGATGCGGCGCAGTTCCCGCTCGATCTCCTTGTCCAGGTAGTACCTCCGGTCGGTGTCGACCAGGTCCCACTTGTTGAAGGCGATCACCAGTGCACGGCCGCTCTCGGTGACCATGGACAGCACCCGCTGGTCCTGTTCGCTGATCGGCTCGGCGGCGTCCAGCAGGACCACCGCGACCTCGGCCGCCTCGATCGCACCGGCGGTACGGAGGCTGGCGTAGTACTCGGTGCCGCTGGCTTTGCCGACGCGCTTGCGCAGCCCGGCGGTGTCGACCAGTTGCCAGGTTTCGCCGCCGATCTGGACCAGGCTGTCGACGGGGTCGACGGTGGTGCCCGCCACCGAGTCGACAACCGCCCGGTCCTCCTTGGCAAGTCGGTTGAGCAGGCTCGACTTGCCGACGTTCGGCCGGCCGACCAGGGCGACCCGACGCGGACCACGCGGGGCGTTCTCGTTGATCGGCGGCGGGTCGGGAAGCGCGTCGAGGATCGCGTCGAGCAGGTCGCCAGCGCCGCGGCCGTGTAGCGCGGAGACCGGGAACGGTTCGCCGAGGCCGAGTGACCAGAGCGAGGTCGCCTCGATCTCGGTGGCCGCGTTGTCCACCTTGTTCGCGATCAGGATCACCGGTTTCGCGCTGCGGCGCAGCATCCGTACCGCCGCTTCGTCGACGTCGGTGGAGCCAACCACGGCGTCGACGACGAAGAGCACCACGTCGGCGGTCGCGACCGCGATCTCGGCCTGGGCGGCGATCGCGGCAGCCCGGTCACGGGCGTCCGGTTCCCAACCACCGGTGTCGACCACGGTGAACTGCCGGCCGGACCACTGGGCGTCGTACGGCACCCGGTCCCTGGTCACCCCGGGTACGTCCTCGACGACCGCCTGACGGCGGCCGATGATCCGGTTGACCAGGGTCGACTTGCCGACGTTGGGGCGGCCGACGACCGCGACGACCGGTACCGGCCCGGTCTCTTCGACCTCGGGATCGGGCTCTCGCAGCTCGATCCAGCCATCGTCCGGGCTCATGCCACTGCCTCGTTCCGCTTGTTGACTCTGAGGGATCCGGCTCGAAGCCGGTTGGTTCGGGCAATCATGCGTCGACCTTGCCGTCGAGCAGGTTACGCAGGCGGGCGACGACCTGCTCGATGTTCATCGCCGTGGTGTCGAGTACGACCGCGTCGCTCGCCTGCTGCAGCGGGTCGGCCGCGCGGGTGGAGTCGAGCCGGTCCCGGCGGGCGAGGTCGGCCGCGGTGGTGGTGACGTCGGTGGCGTACTCGGCGCTGCGTCGTTGGGCGCGGGCGTCGGCGGAGGCGGTGAGGTAGACCTTCAGGTCGGCGTCGGGCGCGACCACGGAGCCGATGTCCCGGCCCTCCACGACGATCCGCTCGGCCGCCGAGATGATGCCCCGCTGCATGGCGACCAGCAGTTCCCGTACGGCCGGGACCGCCGACACGGCGGAGACGGCGCCGGTCACCTCGGGCCCACGGATCTCCTGGTCGATACCGACCCCGTCGGCGCTGACCCAGGTGGCGTCGGGCTCCACGCCGATCGCCAGATCAACCTCGCTGGCGACCTTGACCACGGCCTCGGCGTCCTTCAGGTCGACTCCGGCCCGTAGGACGGCCCAGGTGATCGCCCGGTACATGGCGCCGGTGTCGAGGTAGCGGGCATCGAGTGCGCTTGCCAGCCGCCGGGAAACGGTGGACTTACCTGAACCGGACGGGCCGTCCACGGCGACCACACATCGCCCGGTCCGTACCTTTTCCGCCACCGCTCCTCCTTCTTCAGTTCGGTACATACCGGCCTTGATCGCGGCCAGCGAGGTCGTTTACGCGCACGCGAAGGTGCACTCGTCGTCGTCCATCATGCCCCGTCGGTCGGATCACCCCGCGTGCGGCTCGGTGCCGGGGGACCCACGCCACCGGGGGCAGCCGGCGCCGAGGGCCGCTGGCCGACCCGCTGGCGACCCCGACGGTACGGGTGCGCCCGGGTCGCCCGGTGACCGAGCGCGCCACCCCAGGTGGTCGAAGGTGAGGTGAATCTTGGTCGACGCTCTCCCGGAGATTTTGCCGGACGGGGCCGGAGCGTCCGATTCCGGGCACCGCTGACGGGTGGGGTCGTCCCGCCGGCGCACCGCTTCTACCGTCGGTCAGTCACCGACGGCCTTGAAGAGCGCGGCTACCTCCGCGTTCGTCAGCCGACGGGTGCGGCCGGCGCGCAGGTCGCCGAGGTGGATCGGGCCGATCTGGGTACGGACCAGCCGGGACACGGGGTGGCCCACCTCGTCGAGGAGCCGGCGGACGATGTGCTTGCGCCCCTCGTGCAGGACGAGCTCGATCTGGGCGGTACGTCCGAGCGTGTCGATCAGCTTGAACGAGTCGACCTTCGCGGGGCCGTCCTCCAGTTCCACTCCGGCGAGGAGTCGGCGGCCGACCGAGCGGGGCAGGGGGCCCGCGACCTCGCACAGGTACGTCTTCTGGACCCCGTACGAGGGGTGGGTGAGCCGGTGGGCGAGGGTGCCGTCGTTGGTGAGCAGCAGCAGGCCCTCGCTGTCGGCGTCGAGCCGCCCGACGTGGTAGACCCGCTCCTCCACCCGGTCGAGGAAGTCCGCCAGCGCCGTCCGCCCCTTCTCGTCGGCCATCGTCGAGACGACCCCGCGTGGCTTGTTCATCGCCAGGTAGACCAGTCGGGTGTCGGTGATGAGCCGCTCGCCGTCGACGTAGATCACCGACGTGGCCGGGTCGACCTTGTCTCCGAGCTGTGCGACCTTTCCGTCGACGGTGACCCGGCGGCGGAAGATCAGGTCTTCGCAGGCGCGTCGCGAGCCGACGCCGGCGGCGGCGAGCACCTTCTGTAGCCGTTCGGCGCCTTCTTGCGCGCCGGATTCGCCCTGTTGGCCGACACCACCATTCGGTCGGTCGGTTGCCCTCCCGGTGGTGCGGGTCACCCGGGTACGGCTGTCATCGCGGGGCATCGGCTATCTCTTCCAGATCGTCGGGGAGGAACGGGGCGAGCGGGGGCAGTTCGTCGACCGTGTTCAGCCCGAGCTTCTCGAGGAACAGTGTCGTCGTACGGTAGAGGAAGGCACCGCTGTCCGGTTCGCTGCCGCACTCCTCCACCAGGCCGCGCGTTACCAGGGTACGGATGACGCCGTCACAGTTGACACCGCGGATGGCGGAGATCCGTGACCGGGTGACCGGCTGCTTGTAGGCGACCACTGCCAGTGTCTCCAGCGCCGCCTGGGTGAGCCGGACAGCCTGCCCGTTAAGGACGAACCGCTCGACGTACGTCGCGTATTCCGGGCGGGTGTACAGGCGCCACCCACCGGCTGCCCGGCGGAGGTCGAATCCGTGCCCGGCGGAGGTGTAACCGTCAGCGATCCGTTCGAGCATCTCGGCGACCCGGTCGGTGGGCTGTTCCAGTACCTGGGCGAGGACGATCTCCGCGACCGGCTCGTCGACGACCAGCAGGATCGCCTCCAGGGCGGCGCGCAGCTCGTCGTCGTCGACCAACGCCAGTCGGGCGGGTTCCTCCGTGGGTACGACCGGCGGCTCGACCGGGTCGGCGACCATCGGGCCGGCGAGCATCGGGCCAGCGAGCATCGGGGCGGCAAGCATCGGGCCAGCCGGCGCTGCCGTGGGCTCGGGCACCCCATGGACCTCGTCCGCCTGGTCCGCCTCGTCCGCCTCACCGGACAGGGCCGAGGGAGCGAAATCGTGCGTGCCGTCCCCGTCTACCGGTTCGTCCACCGCGGCCGACTCGGCGTCGACGACGGGCACGGAGGGTTCGGTCGACTCCCCCGGCGCTTCGGCCGGTCGCTGCGCAGGGGTCGACGCCTGGCGGGCCCACGGGGGCACCCAGGCCGCGGCCTGGTCAGCCAGGGAGTCCGGGGAGTCCCGACGTTCGTCGCTGGTCATCCTGGCTCCTCCTCCGTGGTCCGCTCGCGAGCCTCTCTCCCGCCGCTGTCGGCCGGGCCGTCGGAGCCCGCCGGCTCCGGCTGAACGCCTTCGGGTGACGGCGGGGTGGCGGGCGCGGGGGAACCGGCGTACTCGTCGATGTCGAGTTCGGCACCGCCGTCGGCGGGGCCGGTCCACCGTACGGTCAGCTCGCCCAGCGCCTGTACCTGGGTGAAGTCGACCAGGCCCTCCCGGTACAGCTCCAGCAGGGCCAGGAACCGGGCCACCACTTCGAGGGTCGACTCGCAGTCGGCACAGAGCAGGCGAAACGTGGCGGTGCCCATCCGGCGCAACCGGTCCCGCAGGATGGCCGCGTGCTCACGGACGCTGACCCGTACCTCATGGATGTGGGCGATCGAGACCACCGGCACCGGCTTCGGGGTCATCGCCTTGATCGCGAGCTTGAGCAGGCGTTCCGGTCCGATGCCGAGGACCAGGTCGGGCAGGGCCTGGGCGTACCGGTCCTCCAGGCTGACCGCGCGCGGGTAGCGCCGCGACCCGACAGATTCCAGTGCGGCGATGTGGCTCGCCGCTTCCTTGAATGCCTTGTACTGCAACAGCCGGGCGAAGAGCAGGTCCCGCGCCTCCAACAGGGCGAGGTCTTCCTCGTCCTCGACCTCGGCGGCGGGCAGCAGCCGGGCTGCTTTCAGGTCGAGCAGGGTCGCGGCGATGAGCAGGAACTCGCTGGCCTCGTCGAGGTCCCAGTCGTCGCCCATGGCCCGGATGTAGGCGATGAACTCGTCGGTGACCTGGTGCAGGGCGACCTCGGTCACGTCGAGCTTGTGTTTGCCGATCAACTGCAGCAGCAGGTCGAACGGGCCGGTGAAGTTCGCCAGCCGTACGGTGAATCCGGTTGTCGGTTCGGTGGCCGCGTCGTCAGGAGTGACGGCGTCCCCAGTGGCTGACGCATCGTCGGTGACCAGCGGCGGGCCGGAGCCGTCGGCTGGTTCGGCCGGAGACAGCTCGGCGGGCGGGTCGGTCACCCGACGACCGTAGTCTACGGGCTGGATGGGCAACGGCCGGCTACCGCTCGGCCTGTTGCGCGATCACCTCGCGGGCCAGTTGCCGGTAGTTGCGCGCCCCCGACGAGGCCGGGTCGAGCGTGGTGATCGGCGCACCGGCGACGGTCGACTCGGGGAACTTCACGGTCTTGGTGATGACGGTCTGGTAGACCTTGTCGCCGAACGCCTCCACCACCCGTTGCAGCACCTGCCGGCAGTGCGTGGTGCGGCTGTCGTACATGGTGGCGAGGATGCCTTCCAACTCCAGGTCGAAGTTGAGCCGCTCGCGCACCTTGTCGATGGTGTCGAGGAGCAGGGCCACCCCACGCAGGCTGAAGAACTCGCATTCCAGCGGGATCAGCACGCCGTGCGCGACGGTCAGCGCGTTGATCGCGAGCAGGCCGAGTGACGGCTGGCAGTCGATCAGGATGAAGTCGTATTCCTTGCGGATCGTACGCAGCACCCGGGCCAGTGCCATCTCCCGGGCGACCTCGTTGACCAGCTGGATCTCGGCGGCGGAGAGGTCGATGTTCGCGGGGAGCAGGTGCAGCCCGGCCACGTCCGTCTTGATCAGGACGTCCTCGGCGGTGACGTCGTCCTGCATCAACAGGTTGTAGACGGAGAGGTCAAGGTTGTGCGGGTTGACTCCGAGCCCGACGGAGAGAGCGCCCTGCGGGTCGAAGTCGACCAGCAACACCTTGCGGCCGTACTCGGCGAGCGCGGCACCCAGGTTGATGGTCGTGGTGGTCTTGCCCACGCCGCCCTTCTGGTTCGCCAGCGCCAGGATCCGGGCGGGACCGTGCCGATCGGTCGGCATCGGCTCCGGAATGGGCTTACGCATGGTGTACGCGGCAGGGTCCGCCGGGCCGAGTTCCGCGCCGAGGTCGAACCCGGACTGCTGTTCGCGGAGTGCGGAGGTCCACGCCTCAGCACGGTCACCGTTGCCAGCCATGTCCTTGTTCCGCCCCCTTCCGACGACTGCTCGGCGTCGAAGCCGATCGGCGTCCCGCGCAGCGCCGCTGCGAACCTCGATTGCACCCCAGGAGGCCCGCGCCGATGCCGACTGTACGCCACGTCCCGTCACCCCTGCGGGCACCGTGCCGGCGTGTCGACGTGGCAGAACCGACGGCAGATCCGCCGGTCAGCCTCGGGCTCGCGGGTGAGCGGTAGCGTACACCTCCCGCAACCGGTCCACTGTCACCAACGTGTACACCTGGGTGGTGGTCACCGAGGCGTGGCCGAGTAGTTCCTGCACCACCCGTACGTCGGCGCCGCCGTCGAGTAGATGGGTGGCGTACGAGTGGCGCAGGGTGTGCGGCGAGACGGCCCGTGGCCCGTCGACCGGCAGCCCGGCCCGTTGCGCCGCCCGGCGCAGGATCGTCCACGCACTCTGTCGGGAGAGTGGACCGCCCCGGGCGTTGAGGAAGACCGCTGGCGTACCCCGGCCGTTCGCCACCAGCAGCGGTCTCGCCCGGACGAGATAGCCGCGCAGCGCCTCGGTGGCGTACCCGCCGATCGGCACGGTCCGGGTCCGTCCGCCCTTGCCGTGCAGCACGGCGGTGCCCTCGTAGGGTCGGGAACCGGGCGGCTCGGCACCGGATACCTCGGCACCCGACACCTCGGCACCGGACGCCCCGGGACCGGCGGCGCCGAGGCGGTCGAGGCCCAGGTCGAGGTCGTCGACGGCCGCGCCGACCGCCTCGGAGATCCGGGCGCCGGTGCCGTAGAGGAATTCCAGCAGGGCCCGGTCCCGCAGGGTCAGCGGGCCGTCGGCGCCGCCGGGCTGGTCCGGGGTCGCGGTTTCCAGCAGCCGCACCACCTCGGTCACGTCCAGTGCCCGGGGTAGTCGGCGGGTCGGCACGGCCGGGCGGACGTCACGGCTGGCGTCGACACCGACCAGCCCTTCCCGCAGGGCGAACCGGTGCAGACCACGGACCGCGCTGGCGGCGCGGGCGGCCGAGGCCGCGGCGAGCGGCGGATGCCGGTCGTCCCCCTCGCGCAGCCGGGCGACGTAGCCGGTGATGTCGGCTGGTGCGACGGCGGCGAGGTCGGTGACCCCGCCGCCGGCCAGTTCGGCCAGGTAGCGGTCCAGGTCCCGACGGTACGAGGAGAGCGTGTTCGTCGACAGGCCGCGCTCGACCGTGAGGTGGTCGAGATAACCGCGCACCGCACGGCGCAGGGCCGGAGACGGTTGTTCCCCGTCTCCGGCCTCCCGCTGCTCTCCGGTCAGGCCCCGGCCCTCTTCCCGACGGTGGTTGGTCGGATCAGGCCAGCACGTCGGCGAGGGCGGCGCTGCTCATGCCGTGGGCCTCGGCGACCGGTCCGTAGGTGACCTGGCCGTCGTGGGTGTTCAGACCCAGCGCCAGCGCCGGGTCGCGGCGCAGCGCCTCGCGCCAGCCGTGGTTGGCCAGTTCCAGAGCGTACGGCAGGGTGACGTTGGTCAGGGCGTACGTGCTGGTGTGCGGGACCGCGCCGGGCATGTTCGCCACGCAGTAGAAGAGCGAGTTGTGCACCGGGTAGACCGGGTTGTCGTGGGTGGTCGGCCGCGAGTCCTCGAAGCAGCCTCCCTGGTCGATCGAGATGTCCACCAGCACGCTGCCGGGCTTCATCCGGGAGACCAGTTCGTTGGAGATCAGCGTCGGGGCCTTCGCGCCCGGGACCAGCACCGCGCCGATCACCAGGTCGGCGTCGAGGACGGCGCGCTCGATCTCGTACGCGTTGGATGCCACCGTCTGCAGGTGACCCCGGTAGATCGCGTCGGCCTGGCGCAGCCGGTTCACGTTGCGGTCCAGCAGCAGCACCTCGGCCTGCAGGCCGAGCGCGATGGCGGCGGCGTTCATGCCGGAGACGCCGGCACCGATCACGACGGTCTTCGCGGCGTAGACGCCGGAGACGCCGCCCATCAGCACCCCGCGCCCGCCGCCGGAGCGCATCAGGTGGTAGGCGCCCACCTGCGGGGCGAGCCGGCCGGCGACCTCGGACATCGGGGCGAGCAGCGGCAGCGACCGGTCGGCGGTCTCCACCGTCTCGTACGCGATGCCGGTCACCCGCCGGTCGAGCAGGGCGTCGGTGCAGGTCTTCGAGGCGGCCAGGTGCAGGTACGTGAAGAGCACCTGACCGGGACGCATCCGGTGGTACTCCTCGGCGATCGGCTCCTTGACCTTGAGGACCAGTTCGGCGGTGCCCCAGACCTCGTCCGCGCTGGCCAGGATCGTCGCACCGGCCGAGGCGAACTCCTCGTCGGTGATGGACGAGCCGGTTCCGGCTCCGGCCTCGACGAAGACCTCGTGGCCGCCGCGAATGAACTCGTGCACACCCGCCGGGGTGATAGCCACGCGATACTCGTGGTTCTTGACCTCGCGGGGGATTCCGACCTTCACGATGAGACACCTTCCTTCCGGGGTCGAACACCCCGGCCGCTCGGCACGCGCCAGCTTCGTTGCCGGCGCGGTCCATCAGTACCGCCGGCGGCAGTCTAGAACCGTCGGACGGGTCGAGCAGCCGCCATTGTGACAGGCAGTGACGGCTGAGCCTGACGATGTGTCAGCCGTGGCGGTCCCGAGTCTTGGCGTACCCATGGCGGCGGGTACGGCAACGGGCCGGCTCCGGCCGTCGTACGCGACGACGACCGGAGCCGGCCCGTGGGTGCCGAAAACAGACGTTCAGCCCGGCAGCGGGGCATCTGCCGGTCGCAGTGGCGCCCAGCCCATGTCGCGGGCACGGGCTGCGGCCAGCACACCCCCGACGCAGGCGGCGTTGGTGATCTCACCGGCGAGGACCATCGCCACCGCCTGGTCGAGGTCGACCCGGACCACCTGGAGTTCGGCCTCCTCGTCCCGCCGCTCGTGACGTTGCGCCACCGGAACCTCGGCGAGCTGCCGGGCCAGGAAGACCCGGATCAGCTCGGTCGAGGCGCCCGGTGAGGTGTGCAGGTCGACCAGGAGGTCGACCTGACCGGCGGTGAGGTCGGCCTCCTCCGCCAGTTCCCGCAGGGCAGCGGCGGGCAGCGCCTCCCCCACCACGTCGATCAGGCCCGCGGGCAGCTCCCAGAGCATCCGGCCGATCGGGTGGCGGTACTGACGGATCAGGACCACCCGGCCGTCGTCGTCGAGCGCCACGACCCCGACCGCGCCCACGTGCCGTACGTAGTCGCGGGGCGCGACCCGGCCGCCCGGCATCACCACCTCGTCGGTGACGACGGAGAAGACCCGGCCGTCGTACCGCTCGGTCTGGGACTTCACCTCGTACCGGTGTTCGCCGGGCGCGGCGGTCACGAGGCCGACCTCGCCCGGCTCGACCGGCTGCTGCCGTTCTGACCGGCGCCACGCCGCGCCGCCGCGACCCCGTCCCCGGGCTCGGGCTCGGGCTCGGGCGTGCCGGTGCCGGCCGTCTCGGTCGGGGCGGCGGTGGCGACCGTAGCGGCCAGTTCGACCGGAAGCTCGTCGGAGTGCGAGTACGTGACGACCGCACCGACGAACGCCGCGAAGAGCGGATGCGGGCGGGTCGGACGGCTCTTCAGCTCCGGGTGCGCCTGGGTCGCCACGAAGAACGGGTGCAGTTCCCGGTCGAGTTCGACGAACTCGACCAACCGGCCGTCCGGCGAGGTGCCGGAGATCCGCAGACCGGCCTTGGTGAGGGCGTCCCGGTACGCGTTGTTCACCTCGTACCGGTGCCGGTGCCGTTCGCTGATCTCGGTGTCGCCGTACGCCTGGGCGACGATCGAACCCTCGGTGAGCCGGGCGGGGTAGGAACCCAGCCGCATGGTCCCGCCGAGGTCGCCCTTGCCGGCGACGATCTCCTCCTGGTCGGCCATGGTTGCGATGACCGGGTGGCCGGCCTGCTCGTCGAACTCCAGCGAGTTGGCGCCCTCGAGCCCGCCCAGGTGACGGGCCACCTCGATGGTCATGCACTGCAGGCCGAGGCAGAGGCCGAGGATCGGGATGCCGTTCTCCCGGGCGTACCGCGAAGCGCCGATCTTGCCTTCGATGCCGCGTACGCCGAAGCCACCGGGGATGACGATGCCGTCGACCCCGGCGAGGGCGGCAGCCGCCCCGGACGGGCTGACGCACTCGTCGCTCGGCACCCAGCGCAGCTCCACCCGGGCGCGGTGACCGAACCCGGCCGCCCGGATCGCCTCGCTCACCGACAGGTACGCGTCCGGCAGGTCGACGTACTTGCCGACCAGCGCCACCCGGACCGTGTGCTGTGGGTGGTGCACCCGCTCCAGCAGGTCGTCCCAGCCGTGCCAGGCCACGTCCCGGAAGGAGAGCCCGAGCCGACGTACGACGTACGCGTCGAGACCCTCGTTGTGCAGGACCTTCGGGATGTCGTAGATGCTCGGCGCGTCCGGGGCGGCGATGACCGCCTCCCGGTCGACATCGCAGTAGAGCGAGAGCTTGTGCTTGAGCGTGTCCGGGATCTCCCGGTCGGAGCGGCAGACGATCGCGTCCGGCTGGATACCGATGTTGCGCAGCGCCGCCACCGAGTGCTGGGTCGGCTTGGTCTTCAGCTCCCCGGAGGGGGCGAGGTACGGCACCAGCGACACGTGCAGGTAGAAACAGTTGTCCCGGCCGATGTCGTGGCGTACCTGACGGATCGCCTCAAGGAACGGCAGCGACTCGATGTCGCCGACCGTGCCACCCACCTCGGTGATCACCACGTCCGGCGTACGGCCGTCCTCGTCCGCGTCGGCCATCGACCGGATCCGGGCCTTGATCTCGTTGGTGATGTGCGGGATCACCTGGACGGTGTCGCCGAGGTACTCCCCACGCCGCTCCTTGGCGATCACCGCGGAGTAGATCTGGCCGGTGGTGACGTTCGCCTTGCCGGAGAGCGCCCGGTCGAGGAACCGCTCGTAGTGGCCGACGTCGAGGTCGGTCTCGGCGCCGTCCTCGGTGACGAAGACCTCACCGTGCTGGAACGGGTTCATCGTGCCGGGGTCGACGTTGAGGTACGGGTCGAGCTTCTGCATCACGACCCGTAGACCGCGAGCCGTGAGCAGATTTCCGAGGCTCGAGGCGGTCAGGCCCTTGCCGAGCGAGGAGGCGACGCCCCCGGTGACGAAAATGTGCTTGGTCGTCCGTGCTGATGGGGCCAACGCCTGCTCCCGTGGTCGTCCGTTGCGGTCGTGCAGACCGTCGTGTTGATCAGAAAAATGATCACGCGATCCACGGGATTCCACGGTAACACCCCTACGACCACCCCCGCCGGTCGCACCTACTGCCGGCTCGGTTCGGCTGACGACGGCGCGATCTTCCCCGGCCCCCGCGCGGTATCCGAACGTTCCGCCGTGTCCGAATTTTCCGCCGATTCCGGATGTTCCGCCGCACCTGGATCAGCCCTGGATTCCGGACGTTCGTCCTCGTCCAGACCCCGCGCCGGCTGCTCCAGCACGTCCGAACGCCCCACCGGGCCAGACTCCCCCGCCGGCCCGCCGTCGACCGGCACCGGCTGGGTACGGTCCGCGGCGTGGTCGAGCACCCGCAGTGCGGCCAGGGCCGCCAGCGGCACGGTCAACGCCGCCGCCGCACCCGCAACGTTCAGCGCCGACCCGCCGAGGACACCGCCGATCAACGTGGCGATGGTGATACCGGCCATCCCCGCCCGGACCGCCGGGTAGATCCCGAACAGCCGCTTCAGGCCGCCCCAGGGGCGCAGCAGCGCGAACCACACCAGCACCCCGCCAACCACCGCGAGCACGGTCAACGGGCTGCTGACAAGGGTGTCCAGGTTCGCGGTGCCGGACCGGTGCATGGTCAGTCCGCTCGTACCATCCGCCACCGCGCCCAGGAAGCGCCCCAGGCTCCCCTGCTGTCCTGAGGGCGCGCGCATGTCGAGCACGGCGAAACCGATGGTCACCGCCAGGCCGGCGATGGTCGCCCAGGCAAGCCGGCCAAGCGTCAACCAGCCGCCGGTGCTCATCGCCGCGGCGACGCAGACCCCGGCGGTCATCGCCACCGCCCCGACCGAATCGGCGCCGAGGTACGGGCTGCCGGTGATCACCACACCGATGCCACCGACCAGCACCACCACCGCCGGCCGCCAGCTCCGCCGGACCTGCTGGGCCAGGCAGCCGGCGACCAGCAGCGTCCCGGCGACGAAAACGCCGAGCCCGACGGTGCCGAGACCGGCGTACCGGCCACCCTCAAGAGCCGAATAGCCGGCGACACCGTTGAGTTGCAGACGGGCACCGGTCACCACGTCCACCCCGACGACCAGCGCGGCCAGCCCGGCCACACTGCCCATCGGCCCCAGCGTCCGCTGGTAGATCCGGGCGAGCCGGATCCCGGCGGCACCGACACCCAGGACGAACACGGTGATCAACCCGAAGTAGATGCCCCCCCGATCCGCCCGCCACCACGGCACCACGTCGGCGACCAGGGCCGCCGGGATCGCCAACGCGGCAGCGATCAGCAGCACCTCGACCACGGCCACCACCCGGCGGGAAGCCGGGGCCGGGCCGGTCGGACCGGCGTGCCGGCGGGCCCGCCGCAACAGCGGCAGCACCGCGATCGCGAGGAGACACTGCAACCCGGCCAGCAACACGAAGAACCAGCTCGCCACGTGCCGCTGCGCGCCCGCCTCCCGGTCCGCGTCCGCCGGTTGCGCGATCGCCGTGGCCAGGTCGGCCGGGCGGCCGGGCACACTCGTCGCCGCCTGCCCGACGAAGAGCCGGTCCGGCATCGGCCGGCCGACCGCCGCAAGCGCGGTCGGTGCCAGGTCGACCAGCTGTACGTAGCCCTCGCGGCCGGTGCCGGAGGAGGTGAGCCAACCGCCGGACCAGCCGGGGCCGTCAGCGACCGCGACGTGCAGCCGGGAGGTCTCGTCGGTGTCGGAGATACCCGCGACCACGACCAGCGAACGCGCGGGCCGGGCCGCCAACACCCGGGCCAGGGCGCTGTCGGCGCGGCGCGCGGCGGCGGCGCGTACGGCGGGGTCGTCGCCGGTGACGGCACCGAGGTCGACAATGCTGAGTACGCAGGAGGCGAGCAGTTCACTCGGGTTCGCCGGCAGCGTCGGCGCGTACCGGTCGACCCGGCCGAACGGGCGGGCCGCCGCGATCGCGGCACCGGGGCCGATCGCGGCGGTGCAGCGCACCGACTCGGCGAGTGCCCCGGGGATCGCACCCCAGGGTTGCCGTTCCTTGTTGTACCGGACAGTGGTCTGCTGCGCGGGCAGGTTCGCGCCGATGCCGTCCGGCTGCTCGACGGTCACCTCCGGCGGCGAACAGTCGGCGCTGACCGGGTCGCCGTCCCAGGCGGCATAGTTGCCGGCGCCGAGGGTGAGCCAGCCGTCCACCGGACACGTCGGCGTCCGACCCGAGCGCACCGAAAGCGAGCCGATCGAACCCCGTTCGGCGAGCTGCCACAGATTCGGGGTGCTCTGCGGGTCGACGTCCTCCCAGCGCAGACCGGCGACCCCGGCCAGCACCACGTAGTCGGCGGTACGCTGCGGGGCACCGACCGCCGGTCGGACCACCAGTGCCGCGACGGCCGACACCACGACCGCCGCGGTCAGGAACACGGGCACCAGTCGACGCAGCATCAGCCGCGCCCGTGGTCGTGGATGTGCGGGGTGCCCGCTGGACGAACCGCTCCCGGCGCCAGCTCCGCGTAGAGCCCGACCAGTTGGGCGACGGTCTCCGCCTCGGTCGGCCAGGTTCCCGCCCTGGCGAGACCCCGCCGGCCCAACTCGGCCCGGCGTACGTCGTCGGCGAGCAGGTCGCGCACCGCCCGGTCGAGCGCTGCGGGGTCGGCCGGCGGCACCAGTACCGCCGCGTCCCCCACCAGCTCGGGAATGCCGCCGACAGCGGTCGCCACCAGCGGCACACCGCTGTGCAGCGCCTCCTGGGTGAAGAGCTGACGTGCCTCCCAGTCACTGGTCACCAGGGCCAGATCGGCGCCGGCGAGCAGGTCCGCGACGTCGGTCCGGTGCCCGAGCAGGGTGATCGGGGCCCGGACCGCCGAGATGTCGGCGGCCAGCGGCAGGTAGGACGGGCCGCTGCCGGCGATCAGCACCACCGGCGGTGGCTCCATGTCCCGCCAGCCCGCCGCCGCCTCGACGAGTACGTCGTACCGCTTCTGTGGGTGCAGACGGCCGACCGAGAGCAGCAACGGCTGATCGGGCGCCACCCCGAACTCGGCCCGTACCGCGGCCCGGCTACGGCGCGCGGTCGGCAGGGCCGGTGCGGCAACAGGTGCCAGTCGTGCGTCCCTGGCGCCGATCGCGACAGCCCGCTCGACCAGGTCCGCGGAGGCACCGAGGGCGATCTGCGCCCGCCGCGCGATGATCCGCTCGGCCCAGCGGGACAACCGCCCCCGCAGCCCACCCGCGAGGACCGCGTTGTGCCAGGTGACCACGAGCGGTTGGCGCGGCCGGGCCAGCGCCGCGACAAGCCCGGCACGCAGCCCGTGGGCGTGGACCACATCCACCGGCCCGGCGAGCACCCGGCGCAGGGCGGCGACGGCCCGGCCGTCGGCCGGGGTCGGGCTGGCCGGAATCTCGACCGGGACGAACCGCGCGCCGGTGGCGGTGAAGGCGAACTGCTGATCGGTCGCGACCGGCCCGCAGACGGTCACCGAGGCGCCTCCGGCGACCAGTCCACGCGCCACCGAGGCAATGTGCTGACCGACGCCGCCGGTGCTGGAGGCGAGGAGCAGGACGACCGATCCGTCCCAACCATCCGCCACCTCGGAACGCTCACTCCTCGCGCTCACCAAGCTGACCCTTCGTTCGCGACTGCGGGGCTCGCAAGCTCACTCCTCGCGCTCACCCGAACCGGCCTTCCGTTCGCGACTGCGGGGCTCGCAAGCTCACTCCTCGCGCTCACCCGGACACCGTCTCCTTTTCGTCTCCTTGACCGGGGCGGGTCCCGTCGCGGCCGGCACCGGGTCGCAGCCGACGGGTCAGACGACTCAGACGCCGGGTCACCGAACCGACCAGCGGGCGTACGTCGTGCCGGTCCAGTGGGTAGGCCACGGCGAGGAACACCGCCGCTACCACGACTCCCGACAGCATGCCCTGCAGCAGAGCATCCACCTTCGTCGGGGTGGCGGGGAGCACTCCGGGCAACCAGTGGGCGACTGCGCTGCCGGCGAGCGCGGCGGCCGTACCGGCGGCGAGGCCGACCAGCCCGGACCGGGTGAGGCCGGCGAGCGCCGCCCGACCGGCCCGGCGGGTGACCACCCGGATGAGCAGGCCGCCGAGGGCGAGCATGCCGATCGAGTTGGCGAGGGTGACCGCGAGCAGCCGGTCGGCGTCCGGCAGGAGCCAGGCGAGCAGGGCCGCGACAACCGGCACGACCAGCCAGCCGGCGGCGGTGGTGGTCGCCGCCGACCGGGTCTCACCGCGGGCGTAGAGGGCCCGGGAGAGAACGGCGAACAGGCCGTAGCCGAGCAGCCCGGGTCCGAAGCCGGCGATCGCGGCGGCGGCCGGGCCCGGGGCGGTGGGGAAGAAGAACCGGGCCACCGGTACCGCGGTGGCGATCAGCGCCGCCGCGCCGAGGCAACTGAGGATCAGCAGACCACGGGTGGTCGGGGCGAGGGTACGCCGGAACGCCTCCTCGTCGCCGTCCGCGTACGTGGCGACGAGCGTCGGGTACGCCGCCACCGCCAACGGCACCGCCAGCACCGCCCAGGGCAGCAGGTACATGGTCTGGGCGAGGTTGAGCAGCACCGGGTTGTCGACGTCGGTGCTGGCCGCGAGGTGGAGCATCACCAGCAGCGCCACCTGCTGCCCGGTCAGGGTCACCGCGCCGGCCGCCGCGAGGCCACCGACCCGGCGGCGGTTCTCGGCGCTGAAGCCGTACCCGGGTCGGGGTCTCAGCCGCAGCCGACTCACCGGGACGAGCAGGCAGCCGGAGAGCACCAGCACCCCGAGCGTGGTGCCGACCGAGAGGATCAACTGACCGCCGGTGCTGGTGTGGGAGATCGGCTCGCCGCGCCCGTCGACCGTGCCGAAGAGCAGGTAGACACCGATCACGGTGAGGCTGGAGAGCAGCGGCGCGAGCACCGGCCAGGCGAACCGCCGGTGGGCCTGGAGCACTCCGGTGAGCACGATCCCGATCCCGTACAGCGGCAGTTGCGGGGCGAAGATCTGGAGCATCCGGGTCCCGGCGTCCTGCTGGGCCGGGGTCGGGTCGCCGATGATCAGCGACACGATCGGCCCGGCGAAGAGCGCCACCAGTGCCGCGAGCGGGACCAGCAGCGTGACCGTCCAGGTCAGCAGCGTCCCGGTGGTTTCGGCGACCGCGCGCCGGTCGCCGGCCGCGACCGCGCCGGCGAGCAGCGGTACGACCAGACTGGCCAACGCCCCACCGGCGACGATCTCGAAGACGATGTTCGGCACGGTGTTGGCGACGACGTAGACGCCACCGAGGTCGGTCTCGCCGACGACCCAGGTGAAGATGCCGGTACGTCCGAAGCCGGCGAGCCGGCTGGCGACGGTGAGTACGGCGATGAGCGCGGCTGCCCCGGCGACCCGGCCGGTGCCGGCGAGGGGTGCCGGTGCGGTCACGTCAGGAGGGTCGCCGGCCCAGGGCGTCCAGCTCGCGCAGCCCTCGGGTGTTCTGGATGACCTGGGTGAAGCTGACCTTCTCGCTGGCCGCGGTGAGGGCCACCAGGGCGGTCAGGATGCCGGCCCGCCCCACCGGCCCGGTACGGGCGGCGAGCGCCACCCCGAGCAGCGCACCGAGCGCGTTGGCCCCGCAGTCGCCGAGCATGATCTCCTCGTTCAGGTCTGCCGGGAGCAGCCCGGTGGCGGCCCCGACCGGTCCGGCGGCGAGTCCCCCGGCCGGGCCGGGCAGAAGTGGGGTGCCGAGCACCACGCCGGCCTTGAGCGCCCGCCCGGGGCGCAGGTCGAGCAGGTTGACCAGGTTCGCCGTACCAGCGATCACCCCGGCGCCGAGTAGTACGTCCGTCACCTGCCCGAACCGGCCGCGCCGCCGACGTCGGGATCGTACGGTCGGGTCGGCGGCGAGCAGGGCGGCGGCGGCCAGACCGGCGGCGCCGACTCCGGCGACCTTGACCAGTCCACTGGTCACCCGTCCCTGGCGCAGCGCACCGACGTGCCCGGCGAAACCCTTGGCCGCCTTCTGCTCCGGCCGGGCGCCGACCACGTCGTCGTAGAGGCCGACCGCGCCGGAGCCGATGCCGGCGACCAGCGCGGCGGCGGCGGCGGGGCCGCTGGGTGCGCCGATCGCGGCGGCGGCGGAGGCCGCGGAGGCGAGCGCCGGTCCCCCGGCGAGGGTGACCGTCCGGCCACGGAAGTTGGTCCGCTCCAGGGCCGGCGCCACCGGTAGCCGGTTGACCAGCCGCAGGGCGGCCTGGGCGGCCAACGCCGCCGGGCCGGCCACCCAACGGCGGCCGGCGCTCCGTTGCGCGCTCACTCGGGCTGCTTCGGCAGGAGCGTGGCGCCCGGACCCATCCCGTACGGGCCGGCCTTCTTGTCGACGATCTGTTCGATCAACGCGAGTGCGGTCACCACCTGTCCCTGCACCGTGTTGGCGTGGTCGACGGTGGAGATCGTCTTGCTCAGCGCGGGATCGTCCCGGACTGCCTGGACGATGTTGCCCGTGCTGCTGCCGCTGCCCGCGACGACGAGCGGTACGGCCTTGTCGAACTGTTCGGTCATGGTCACCACGGCCTGGTCCTTCTGGGCGGAGTCGCGGTCGACGTACGGCTGTCCGCTGACCACCACGACCGCCTCGGCGGGGCCGGTCACCTTGTCACTGACGGTGAGATAGCCGGCGTTGCTGTACGTGTCCAGCACCGACCGGCGGTCCTGCTCGGTGGCGGACGTCCCGTCCGCGCGGTCCAGCAGGGCACTGGCCAGGAAGGCGCTGGAGGTCTCGACGCCGTTGCTGTTGCCGGGTAGGCCGTTGGCCGAGACGCTGGGACGGGCGGCCTTTTCGGCGAGCCCGAGCAGATCCACGCTGTTGTCGGGTTTGACGAACTTGTCCTGGATCTCGATCCGGCCGGTGAGTGTGGCGCCGGTCTGCCGCAGCATCTCGATCACTCCGTCGACGTGCTTCTCCCCGCTCGGCAGGGCCAGGACCAGCACCCGACGGCCGGCGAGCTTGCCGCCGAGCAGGAGCGGTGCCGACTCCCGGGCGAAGTCCTCTTCCCGGGTGACCTCTTCCTGCAGGCTGCCGACGGTCTCCCGGAGCTGGTCGTTGTCCTTGCGCAGCTCGTTGACGCTCGCGCTGAGCGAATCGGCCACCGGGCCGTTGAGGGCCGCTGTCCCGACCACCAGCCCGATCGCCAGGGCGAGGAAGACCGCGGTGATGGAGACCACGTGGTACCGAAAATTGATCACGCTTACAGCCCCTTGATCGTGGACGGCCTAGAACAGCTGCCCGAGCTGGAAGACCAGATTGTCCCACCACTCGGAGGCCACCCCGAGATAGGCCTTGCCCACGGTGGATACCGCCACCGCGGAGGCCATCGCGGCCACCGCAGAGAGAACCAGCAGCAGCAGCGACGATCCGGAGATGTTCTGCCGGTAGAGCCGGCTGACTCCCTTCGCGTCGACCATCTTGCCGCCCACCTTGAGCCGGGTGAGGAAGGTCGAGGCCATGCCGCCACGACCCTTGTCGAGGAACTCGACCAGGGTGGCGTGGGTGCCCACCGCGACGATCAGCGAGGCGCCCTTGCCGTCGGCGAGCAGCATGGCGAGGTCTTCGCTGGTCGCCGCGGCGGGGAAGGTGATGGCGGTGACGCCGAGCTGCTCCACCCGGGCCAGCCCCGGTGCCCGCCCGTCCGGGTAGGCGTGGACGATCACCTCGGCGCCGCAGCGGAGCACGTCGTCGGTGACCGAGTCCATGTCGCCGATGATGATGTCCGGTGTGTAGCCCGCCTCGACGAGGGCGTCCGCGCCACCGTCGACGCCGATGAGTACCGGCTTGAACTCCCGGATGTACGGGCGCAGCACGTCGAGGTCGGCCTTGTAGTCGTAGCCGCGTACCACGATCAGGCAGTGCCGTCCCCGCATCGAGGTTTCGATGTCCGGTAGGCCGACCCCGTCGAGCAGCAGGTCCCGTTCCTGCTTCAGGTAGTCCATGGTGTTGGCGGCGAATGCCTCCAACTGCACGGAGAGCCCTTCCCGGGCGTCGGCCATCGCCTTGGCCACGGTCTCCGGATCCTGCCGCCCGCCGTGCGCGACAGGTTCGTCGCCGACGTAGACGGTGTTGCCGTCGATCCGGACGGTGTCACCTTCGCGCAGCAGTTGGAAGACATCCTCACCGAGGTCGTCCACGAGCGGGATACCGGCCTTGACCAGCACCTCGGGTCCGAGGTTGGGGTAACGACCGGAAACCGACGGCTTGGCGTTGAGGACAGCGGCGACGCCGACCGCGACCAGTGAGTCGGCGGCGACCCGGTCGAGGTCGACGTGGTCGATCACCGCGATTTCACCGGGGCGCAGGCGACCCACCAGACGTTTGGTCCGGCGGTCGAGGCGGGCGGTGCCCACGACGATGCCCGGTTCCGCAGTCCGGGTCCGGCGCAAGATGGGTAGACGCATCGGGACCATCCTGGCATGCGCGAGCACGACTTTCCGTCACGACATGCCTGAGCAGGGCGGCAAGCAGGCCGTTACCTTAGCGAACCAGACTCATTGCCTGTTCCATGTGCCAGATGTCACATTCCCCCACTACGGACGGCGGTCCCTGGCCGCGACGGCCAGCAACTCCTCCGCGTGTGCGATACCCAGGTCCGAGTCCGGCAAACCTGCCAGCATCCGGGCCAGTTCCCGAGCCCGGTCGGTGTCCTCGACCACCCGCACCCCACTGGTGGTCACCGCACCACCGGTGTCCTTGGCCACCACCAGGTGTCGGTCCGCGAACGCCGCGACCTGCGGCAGGTGGGTTACCACCAGTACCTGGTGGCTGCGGGCCAGCCGGGCCAGTCGGCGCCCGATCTCGACCGCGGCCTGCCCGCCGACACCCGCGTCGACCTCGTCGAAGACCAGCGTCGGTGGCCCGCCCGAGCCGGCGAAGACCACCTCGATGGCGAGCATCACCCGGGAGAGTTCCCCGCCGGACGCCCCGCGCTGCAACGGCAACGACGGCGCTCCGGGGTGGGCCAGCAACCGGAGTTCGACCTCGTCGGCGCCGTCCGGGCCGACTCCGACCTCGGTGCCGTTGACCGTCAGGGTGGGCTCCGCCCGCCCTGCTGGCCGAGGCAGGACCGCCACCTCGATCCGGGCGTGCGGCATGGCGAGCCCGGCGAGTTCGACGCTGACCTGATCGGCGAAGCGGACCGCCGCCTCACGTCGTGCCGTCGAGAGTCGGGCGGCGAGTTCGGCCACCTCACCGGCGAGCCGCTGCCGTTCCCGGTCCAACTCCTCAAGCAGGTCGTCGGAGGTGTCCAGCTCGGACAACCGGGTCCGGGCCCGCTCCGCCCAGGCGATCACTCCGTCGACGTCGTCGGCGTACTTGCGGGTCAATCCCCGCAGTGCCGCGCGCCGCTCGTAGATCGTCTCCAGCCGCGCCGGATCGGCGTCGAGGCTGGCGAGGTAGCCGGAGAGTTCGGCGGAGACGTCACCGACGAGGGTCGCGACCTCCGCCAGCCGGCCGGCGAGGTCGCCGAGGGTACGGTCGACCCCCGCCTGCGCCTCCAGCGTGCGACGGGCGGTGCCGAGCAGCGCGGTCACGTCCGGGGTGTCGTCAGCCGGCTCCGTCCCACCGGCGACGCACTGGTGGGCCACCTGCGCGGCCGTACGCAGCCCTTCGGCGTGCTCCAGCCGAGACGCCTCTTCCTTGAGTTCGTCGTCCTCGCCGGCCTGCGGGTCCACCCGGGTGATCTCGTCCAGTCCGAGTCGGAGTAGATCCGCCTCCTGGTTGCGCTCACGGGCGTTACGCCGCCGGTCGGCGAGGTCGTCGGCGATCCGCCGCCACTCGGTGTACGTCTCGCGCAGGTTTTCCAGCAGCTTCTCGTGCTCGGGTCCACCGAATCGGTCGAGCGAGGCCCGCTGTTCGGCCGGGCGCAGCAGACGCAACTGGTCAGACTGCCCGTGCACCGCCACGACCTGCTCACCGACCTCGGAGAGCATCGAGACAGGCATGCTCCGACCGCCGATGTGCGCCCGGGACCGGCCCTCGACCGTGACCGTGCGGCTGAGCAGCACCGCCCCGTCGTCGTCCGGCTCACCCCCCGCGTCGACGATCCTGGTGTGCACGGCGGTCGCGGTCGGCTCACTCAGCCGCAACCGCCCCTCCACCATGGCGCGCCCGGGGTCGGCACGCACCCGTCCCGCGTCGGCCCGGCCACCGAAGAGCAGCCCGAGACCGGTGACCACCATCGTCTTGCCCGCGCCGGTCTCGCCCGTGATGACATTCATGCCGCTGGTCAGCGGCAGTGTGGTGTCCTCGATGACGCCCAGCCCGGTGATGCGAAGCTCTTCCAGCACAGCACCCGACAGTAGTGGCGGGGGCCGACACTTGACCACCCGACGGGCGGCCCGAACCCGGACGGTCCCACCGGGAACGTCTCCCGAAGGAGCCGGGAACCGCCCGGGACCGACGGGCGGGGACCCAGGTGAGCCGTTTCGTCGGCACCGCGTCACCACCGGACGTCATTGCGTCATGAATCGACGGGCCGTGACATCCGACTCCACTGACCGTTTGTCCGAAAGATGGCAAGAGCCTGTTTCAGCGAACCGGCTGCGTGCACACGCCATTCGGGTCCACTGCGCGTCACACCACACACGCACAGCTCCAGGGGCACGTCGCCCCGGGAGGCGCGTCACCTAACTACGGCCGCCGCGCCAACCCTGCACCGGTAGCCCGAACTTGGCCACCAGCCGGTCGGTGAACGGCCGGGGCCGAAGCCGGACGATCCGCACCGGCAGGGCTCCGCGCTGCACCGTGACCCGTGCCCCCGGCGGGAGGTCGTAGACCCGCCGGCCGTCGCAGCAGAGCACGGCCAGGGTGGTGAACGGGTCCACAGTAATCACGAAGGTGGAGGTGGGCGCGGTCACCAGAGGCCGACTGAACAACGCGTGCGCACTGATCGGCACCAGCAGCAACGCCTCGACCTCCGGCCAGACCACCGGCCCCCCGGCCGAGAAGGCGTACGCGGTCGAACCGGTCGGGGTGGCGCAGACCACGCCGTCACAGCCGTACCGGGACAGTGGCCGGCCGTCGACGTCGACGAGCAGTTCGAGCATCTGGGCTCGCTCGCCCTTTTCCACGCTCGCCTCGTTCAGCGCCCAGGACTCGATAGTCGGCCCGCCCTCGAACTCGGCCCGCACGTCGAGCGTCAGCCGCTCGTCCACTGTGTAGTCACGACTGACCACGTCCCGCACCGCGAGGTCCAGATCGTGAATCTCCGCCTCCGCAAGGAATCCGACCTTGCCGAGGTTGATCCCGAGCAGCGGCGCCTTCGCCGGTCGGGCCAGGTCTGCGGCGCGCAGGAAGGTCCCGTCACCGCCCAACGCGAACACGATCTCGGCGCCCTCGGCCGCGGCCGTACCGCTGACCGGCACCACTCCGGGAAGGTCAAGGTCGTCCGCCTCCTCGGCGATCACCCGTACCTCGAAACCCGCCGCGATGAGGTCCGCAGCGACCGTACGGGCATGCTCGGTGCTGCGCCGCCGGCCGGTATGCGTGACGAGCAGTGCCGTCCGACTCATCCGACCTCCTCCTCCGTCGCCTGCCGATCGCCGGGCAGACCGGCCATCACCACCGAACGCACCCGCTGCTCGTCGGCCGGAGGCGCACCCTGTCGTAGCCAGACGAAGAACTCCACATTGCCACTCGGGCCGGGCAGTGGGCTGACCGCCACGCCAGCGAGCCCCAGACCGAGGTCCGCAGCCGAGGCAGCCACATGGAACACCGCCTCGGCACGCAGTTCCGGATCCCGGACCACCCCACCCGGGCCGACCCGGGTCCGGCCGACCTCGAACTGCGGCTTGACCATCAACGCCAGGTCACCATCGGGACGGGTGCAGCCGGCGAGAGCGGGCAGCACCAGCCGCAGCGAGATGAACGACAGGTCCGCCACGGTGAGATCGACCTGGCCGTCGATCAACTCCGGGGTGAGCGTCCGTACGTTGGTCCGCTCGAACAGCCGTACCCGCTCGTCGCTCCGCAACGACCAGGCGATCTGGCCGTAGCCGACGTCGACCGCGACCACCTCCGCCGCGCCAGCGCGCAACAGCACGTCGGTGAAGCCGCCGGTGGAGGCACCCGCGTCCAGACAGCGGCGGCCGGTCACGGTCAGCCCGTCCGGACCGAACGCGGCCAACGCGCCCGCCAGCTTGTGGCCGCCACGGGAGACGTACTCCTGGGTCGGGTCGTCACCGAGCACCCGGACCGCGTCCGCCGGGTCGACCATGGCCGCCGGCTTGCGGGCGGCCATGCCCCGTACCTGGACCCGTCCCGCTTCCACCAGCGCGGCGGCCTGCTCGCGTGATCGGGCCAGACCGCGGCGGACGAGTTCGGCATCAAGCCGGGTGCGACGTGCCATGCGAGGGCTCTCCGGTGGGGGAAAAGGGGGGTCTTCAGGCCTGGTCGATGGTGGCCAGGGTCTCCTGCAGAGTATGGTGCGCGGCTTCGTACTGGGCGATCTGGTCCGCCGGAGGAAGGTCGGCGGCGTTCGCGATGGCGTGCAGCGCCGCGTCCACCGCCGGGTGGCCGGAACCGTCGGGACTCTCGGAACCGGTCGGGCCAGGCAGGTCGACCGGGCGCGGGACCGGGGGTGGTGCGGGCCGATAGGCCCCGGGTACGCCGGGACGTGGTGGCCCGGGGGTGGGAGCGGTGCTCACTGCTCACCCGTACCGGTGGCCGGCGGCAGCTTCTCTGAGGCGACCTTCTTCGCTGGCCGGGGCAGTCGCTTGGCGGCGATCTTCTTCGCGGTCGCGGGCGGAGCCTGCTCCGCGGCCGCCTTCTTCGCCAACGAGGCGGCGGTCTTCTTGGCCACGGTCTTCTTGGCCACGGCCTCCTTCGCAACCCCGTGCCGAGCTACCTCCGGTGAGGCCACAGCGGGTGCGGCGACAGCCTTCTTCGCCACAGCCTTTTTCGCCACGGCCTTCTTCGCCGCCGTCTCGGGGGCGGCGGCGTCTGGCTCGACCCCACCCGGTTGTGGTCCGCTCGGACCGGCTGTCGCGGTACGAGCGCTACGCAACTCCCGCTCCAGCTCGGCGACCCGCTCGTGCAGGCTCGCGACCTCTTCCTGGGTAGCGAGCCCGACCACGCCGAGCGCGCGGTCAACCTCGAACCGGACAAGCTTGGTCATCGCCTCCCGGTTGGCGAGCCCGGTGGACCTCAGCTCCTCGGCCAGAGCCTGCAACTGGGCGGCGGTGGCGCCGCCCTGACCGACCAGCTTCCTGGCGACCGACTGGGCTCGCTTCCTCGACGACTCGGTCACGCCCATGGCCAGTTCCAGGTAGGCCCGCCACGCGTCCTGCATCCCGAATCCTTTCGCTGTCGGACTATCAGCTGTCACGCTACCGGGCGCCGGTCACCCCCTGGTGCGGTACGGTGCCGGGGAACGGGCGTGGCGTGCGACAAGGAGGGCGAGCATTGGCCAGCGTTGACGAGTGCCGAGAGGCGTTGCATAACCTGGCGGCGCGAATGGATGCGAATGCGGCCCAGGTCCGGGATCACGTCAACCTCGAACGGACGTTGGCGTGCCGGATCAGCGACCTGGATTGTGCCTTCCACGGGCGGATCAGTGACGGGCGTCTGGTCGACCTCGCCGACGGCGACGACCCGAACGCGAAAATCGCCCTCACCACGACCAGTGACGATCTCGTCTCCCTGGTCGCGGGTCAGCTCGATGTTCCGAAGGCGCTCGCCGCCCGCCGGATCTCCGTCGACGCCAATCCCTTTGACCTGCTCAAACTGCGCAAACTGCTGTAGCGAAGGCCATAGCCTCCTCAACCGCTACCGGGAGCCCGTCCGTGCTGCTGACATCCGCCGGGCGGGGCGGCATTCGGCGCGAGCGATCTGACAAGACACGGTTGCCCGGATCCACCATCAGGATCCGGGCAAACCAGCAGTCCCCGCATTGTCGGCAACAATCGGTTCGAGCCGCCCGCTTGACGCTCAGTCGCTGAGGCCAAGCTCGCGCAGTGCCGTGCCGGCAGCCTCGGACCCGGGGCGTACCCGGGGAACCGGGTGTCCCGACCAGGCAGCGGCGCAGAGCAGCCGCAGCGCGTGCAGAGATCGTCCCGCTCCGGTGAGTTCCGCCGTCTGGCCGCTCAGTGAGAGCCGCCAACCGTCGGCCTCGACGACCAACGTGCCGGCCTGATCCCCCGCCGGTGTCGAACCCACGCCGAGGCGCACCACCGAGTCGGCGTCGAAGAGCCCCCGGAGGTCGTGCGCCACGTACGTGGGTCGTGTCGAGGGAGGAGCGGCCAGAAGGTCCGCCGCCGAGCTGACCCCGGTGAGCACGAGCAGGCTGTCCATGCCGGCCCGAGCCGCCCCCTCGATGTCGGTGTCCAACCGGTCACCGACTGCCAACGGCCGTTCCGCTCCGGCCTGCCGGGCGGCCGTCCCGAACAGGGCCGGCTCCGGCTTCCCGACCACCAGGTCAGGGTCCCGGTTGAGCGCGGTACGCAACGCCGCCACCAGCGAACCGTTGCCCGGCAGCGGGCCTCGTGGACTCGGCAAGGTGCGGTCGGTGTTGGTGGCGACCCACAGCGCTCCCGCCCTGATCGCCACCGACGCCTCGGCCAGATCGGACCACCCGACCTGCGGCCCGTAACCCTGCACCACCGCGTCCGGCGACTGGTCGGCCCGCTCCACCGGCACCAGGCCGACGGCGCGGACCTCGGCACGCAACGCCTCCGCACCAACCACAAGCACAGGCGCGCCGACCGGAAGACGCTCGGCCAGCGCAGCCGCGGCTGCCACGGAGGAGGTCAGCACCTCGTCGGGACGGGCGTTGACGCCCATCCCGACGAGCAAGTCGGCCACCTCGGCAGGACGACGAGAGGCGTTGTTGGTCGCGTACGCGAGCGACTTCTGCTCCGCGTGCAACCGGGTCACCGCCTCGACCGCTCCCGCAATCGGACGATCAATCAGGTAGATCACGCCATCCAGGTCGAAAATGACCAGGTCGTACGCGTCGACCAGCGATCCTGCCGGGGTGCCGCTCATGATCCGGACGACCCGGCGCGCTCTGCCGATCCGTCGACGTCGTCGCGCGACTCCGAAACCGGTTGGGCTCCCGCTTCCGTCCCGCTACCTACGCGGTCGTCATCTTCGTCATCGTCATCGTCGTCTTCGTCGTCTTCGTCGTCGTCTTCGTCGTCTTCGTCTTCTTCGTCGTCGTCGTCGTCGTCGTCGTCGTCGTCGTCGTCGACATCAACGTCGGTGTCGTCGTCCTGGTCGTCGTCCTCATCGACGTCGGTGTCGTCCACCTCGTCGTCGTCATCGCCCTCGAGGACCACGCCATCAAGCTCAAGCAGCCGCTCCGCCGCGTCGGTCTCCGCGTCCTCATCGGCGTCTGCCGCGCGAGCGAACCACTCCCGCGCCTCCTCCCGCCGACCCACGGCGAGCAGCGCGTCCGCGTAGGCGTAACGCAGTCGGGCCGCCCACGGCTCATCAACCGCACCGGTAAGTTCCCGGACCTGCAGCATGGCCACCGCCGCGTCACCCTGTCCCAGGTCGCCCCGGGCACCAGCGGCGACAATCAACAGCTCGATTGCCTGGGCCGGGTCCATCGCCTCACGGTCGGCGCCCCGGAAAAGGTCGATCGCCCGCTCCGGTCGCCCCAACGCCCGCTCGCAGTCGGCGAGCACGGGAAGGTGTGTCTGCTTGCCACTCATCCGGTGGTACGTACGCAGCTCCGCGATGGCCATCTGCCACTCGCCGGCGTGGTACGCCGCAAGCCCCACTGCCTCGCGTACTGCCGCGATCCTCGAGGCGAGCCGCCGCGCGGCAAGCGCGTGCGTAAGCGCCAGCTCAGGTGCTTCGTCGATCAGCTGGCCGGTCGCGACCAAGTGTCGGGCCACCGTCTCGGCGACCGGCTTCGCCAGCGACAGCAACTCCGCCCGTACGGCGCCGTCAAGGTCCGTCGCGACGATGTCGTCGGGGAGTTCGGGCGCGTCCGAGCGGGCAGACTGCTCGCCGTCGCGCGAGGGTCCGCGGTCGAACCGGTTCGGTCCAGCCTCGGTACGGTTCCGATCGCCACCATCGCGACCCCGGTAACCGCCGTCACGGTCCGATCCGCGTCGGTCGTCGCCACGTGGCCGATCATCCCGAGCCGAGCGATATCCATCCTGTTCTCGCCGGAAGCCGCCACCTCGCGAGTCGCGGTCGCCGCCGGAGCCGCCGTCACGCGGGCCCGAGCGGAATCCGCCCTCGCGCGGACCGCTACGGAAACCACCCTCACGGGAGCCACCACGGGAATCCCGGTCGCCGCCGAAGCCACCCTCACGGGGGCCGGAACGGAAGCCACCCTCACGCGAACCACCGTCACGCGGACCGGAACGGAAACCACCCTCACGGGAGCCACCGGCATCGCGGGGGCCGGAACGGAAGCCGCCACCACCACGGGAATCCCGGTCACCGCCGAAACCACCCTCACGCGGGCCGGAACGGAAACCACCCTCACGCGAACCACCGTCACGCGGACCGGAACGGAAACCGCCCTCGCGCGGACCGCTACGGAAACCACCCTCACGGGAGCCACCACGGGAATCCCGGTCACCGCCGAAACCACCCTCACGCGGGCCGGAACGGAAACCACCCTCACGCGAACCGCCGTCGCGGGGCCCGGAGCGGAAACCGCCCTCGCGCGGACCGCTACGGAAACCACCCTCACGGGAGCCACCACGGGAGTCCCGGTCGCCGCCGAAGCCACCCTCACGGGGGCCGGAACGGAAACCACCCTCACGCGAACCACCGTCACGCGGACCGGAACGGAAACCACCGCCACGGGAATCGCGGTCACCGCCGAAGCCACCCTCACGCGGGCCCGAGCGGAAACCACCCTCACGCGGGCCTCCGCTACGGAAACCACCCTCACGGGAGCCACCACGGGAATCCCGGTCACCGCCGAAACCACCCTCACGCGGGCCGGAACGGAAACCACCCTCACGC
>NZ_JBITIH010000043.1:0-702 GCF_044458865.1 Micromonospora sp. NPDC050417 | reverse complement strand
CGAACCGCCGTCGCGGGGCCCGGAGCGGAAACCGCCCTCGCGGGAGCCGCCACGGGAGTCCCGGTCGCCGCCGAAGCCACCCTCACGGGGGCCGGAACGGAAGCCACCCTCACGCGAACCACCGTCACGCGGACCGGAACGGAAACCACCGCCACGGGAATCGCGGTCACCGCCGAAGCCACCCTCACGGGGGCCGGAACGGAAGCCACCCTCACGCGAACCACCGTCACGCGGGCCGCTACGGAAGCCACCCTCGCGGGAGCCACCGCCGTCGCGGGAGCCGGAACGAAAACCACCATCGCTCCGTCCGGCGCCACTGCGGTAGCCGCCACCGGCACCGCCCTGGCCGCCTCGCTGCCCACCACCGGAGTAGCCGCCACGCTCGCCTGATCCGCCACGGGAATCGCGGTCGCCTCGGTACGGCGGGCGGTCATCTCGACGCGGGGATCCGCCACGACCACCGTCACGGTTGGGGCGATCGTCGCCTCGGCGCTGACGGTCGTCGCCCTGCGGTCCTGAACTCACGGGTACATCCTTCCTGATGGCACTTGGGCCGGAGCAACGCAGTCAAGGGCCGACCCGGATGGGGCGGCCCTTGACTGAAAGTTTGTCCGGCGGCGTCCTACTCTCCCACACCCTCCCGAGTGCAGTACCATCGGCGCTGGAGGGCTTAGCTTCCGGGTTCGGAATGTAACCGGGCGT
>NZ_JBITIH010000042.1:0-32631 GCF_044458865.1 Micromonospora sp. NPDC050417 | reverse complement strand
CCCGACCACCCGCCCACACCCACCACACAATCACCCTCACACCCAGCCAAACCACCAACAAGATCACCAAACAACGCCTTAACTAAGCGGCATTGCGTGTGCGCGTCCACGTTGATGGACAGGTCGAAGACCTGCGCCACCGGCGCCGGGACGGGGGTGCTCAGCTCGATCGTCGCCACTGCGGCAACCTACCTCCGGCACCCGTTCCCGGTGCTGGCGGAGGTCGGACGCCCGCAGGTCAGACGTTCGGCAGCCCGACGTAGTTCTCGGCGAGGCTGGTCGCGTACGACCGGGAGCTGGCGACGTACCGCAGGGTGGAGAGCTGCAACTGCTGCTCGTACGGGTCGTGGCGGTCCAGCCGGTGCAGCATCGAGGTCATCCACCAGGAGAAGTGCTGCGCCCGCCAGACCCGACGCAGAGCGGTACGGGAGTAGTCCCGCAGCAGGCCGTCGCGCCCGTACGTGTACCAGTCGGCGAACGCCTCGCCGAGCAGCGCCACGTCGGCGAGCGCCAGGTTCATCCCCTTGGCGCCGGTCGGTGGCACGATGTGCACCGCGTCTCCGGCGAGGAAGAGCCGCCGCCACTGCATCGGCTCCACCACCACGCTTCGCATCGGGGTGATGCTCTTCTCCAGGATCGGCCCGGTGTTCACCGTCCCACCCGGCACCGTCTCCAGTCGCGTACCCAGCTCCGACCAGATCCGTTCGTCGGGCCACTCCTCCAGCTTCTCCGCCGGATCGACCTGGAGGTAGAGCCGGGAGATCTCCGGCGAGCGGAGGCTGTACAGCGCGAACCCCCGCTCGTGGTGGGCGTAGACCAGTTCGTCCACCGCTGGTGCGGCGGCGGCGAGTACGCCCAGCCAGGCGAACGGGTAGCTGCGTTCGTAGCTGGTGAGGACGCCGTCGGGGACGGCGCCCCGGCTGACCCCGTGCGACCCGTCGCGGCCGACGACGAAGTCGCAGCGCAGCTTCACCTCCCGACCGTGGTGGCGGAAGCGGATCAGCGGTGACTCCGAATCGAGCCCGTGCAGACCGACGTCGTCGACCTCGAACACGATCTCGCCACCGGCGGAGAGCCGCGCGGCGACGAGGTCCTTCACCACCTCCTGTTGCCCGTACACGGTGATCGCCCGGCCGGTCAGCTCGGTCATCGGCACCCGGTACGCCTCACCCGCGAAGCGCAGTTCGATGCCCTCGTGCCGGGCCCCCTCACGGGTGAGCCGTTCACCGAGCCCGGCCTCCCGCAGCAGGTCCACCGAACCCTGTTCCAGCACTCCGGCCCGGACCCGCCGTTCGACGTACTCCCGGCTGCGGCACTCGACCACCACCGACGCGATGCCACGCAGGTGCAGCAGGTGCGACAACATCAGCCCGGCGGGTCCCGCCCCGACGATCCCGACCTGGGCGCGCATCGGTTCTCCTCTCACGGCCGGACGGTGGTCATGACCGTTCGGCCCGCTGGGGATCCTTCGCCCGCTGGATCTGCCCGAACACGTGCGCACGCAACTCGGCGAAGCGGCTCGACGAGCGGGTGCCGAGCTGGTCGCGTTCGGCCGGCAGGTCGACCCGTACGTCGTCGAGGACCACGGTCGGCGAACGGGAGAGCACCAGGACGCGCTGGCCGAGGTAGACCGCCTCGTCGATGTCGTGGGTGACGAACAGGATGGTCACCCCGAGCCGCTGCCACAGGGAGCGGACCAGATCCTCCAGATCGGCCCGGGTCTGCGCGTCCACCGCCGCGAACGGCTCGTCCATCAGCAGGATGTGCGGCTCGTACGCGACCGCGCGGGCGATCGCCACCCGCTGTTGCATGCCGCCGGAGAGCTGCCACGGGTGGGCGTGGTGTACGTCGGCGAGTCCGACCGCGGCGAGCGCGGAGCCGACCAGCTCACGGCGTCGGGCTCGGGGCAGTCCCTTCTGTTTCAGGGGTAGTTCGACGTTGCCCCGTACGGTCATCCAGGGGAAGAGGCTGCGGCCGTACTCCTGGAAGACGACGGCCATGCCTGGCGGCGGCCCGGCCACCGGGATTCCTTCCAGCACCACCTGCCCGTCGGTCGGGGTGAGCAGCCCGGCGATGCAGCGCAGCAACGTGGTCTTGCCGGCGCCGGACGGACCGACGACGCAGACCAGCTCGCCCCGGTCGACTGCGAAGGTCAGGTTCCGGACCGCCTCGACCGACCGGCCTCGTCCGTCGTAGACCTTGCGTACGCCGCGCACGTCGAGCAGCACATCGGACTGGGTACGCGCCTGACTCATGGTGCTCATCGACTCCCGCCTCGCTGGGCCTGCCGCAGCCCGAAGTACCAGTGGAGGACCCGCCGCTCGAAGACCCGCATGCCGAGCGCGAGCAGGAACCCGAGCAGGCCGAGTAGCAGGATGCCGGTCCACATCTCGGTGACCGCGAACGATCGCTGGAACTGGATGATGGTGAAGCCGAGCCCGTTGCTGGCGGCGAACATCTCGCTGATGACCATCAGGATGATGCCGATCGAGAGCCCTTGCCGCATGCCGGTGACGATCTGCGGGCTGGCCGAGCGGACCACCAGGTGCCACAGCCGCGCCGGCCCGGTGATGCCGTAGCAGCGGGACGTCTCGGAGAGCACCTCGTCGACCGCGCGTACGCCCTCGACCGTGTTGAGCAGGATCGGCCAGAGGCAGCCGGAGACGACGACCAGCACCTTCATCGAGTCGCCGATGCCGGCGAAGAGCATCAGCACCGGGACCAGCACCGGCGGCGGGATCGCCCGGAGGAACTCCAGTACCGGTTCGCAGAAGGCCCGGACCGGTCGCGACGAGCCGATTACCACGCCGAGACCGACGCCGAGCAGGACGGCCAGGCCGAACCCGGTGAGCAGCCGGACCAGGCTGGGCAGTACGTCGTCGGCGAGCCGGCTGGTCCGCAACCAGACGTCGTCGAAGGTGGTGAGGATCTCCGACAGCGGTGGCAGATAGTAGCTCTCGCTGTTGGCGGAGCTGACCCACCAAAGTGCGAACAGGACGATCGGCAGCAGCAGCGCGGCGAGTGCGCCGCGTGCCATCCGCGGCATCACGTTCATGCGGCCACCTCGCTGCGGATCGAGGGGTGCCAGGCGAGCACCGAGCGTTCCACCAGCCGGGCCAGCGTGTTGACCGTCACCCCGAGCAGTCCGGTGACGACGACCAGGGCGTACATCTCGGCGACCGCGCCGCCGGACTGTGCCGTACCGATGGCGTTGCCCAGGCCGGGTGCGCCGATGATGAGTTCCGCCGTGATCGCCAGGATCAGGGCCACCGCGGCGGCGAGCCGGACCCCGGTGAGCAGGTACGGCAGCGCGGTGGGCCAGGTGACGTACCGGATTCGGGCCAGCCGGCCGAGGCCGAACGTACGGGCGGTGTCCCGGGCCACCGGGTCGACGTCCTGGACGCCGTAGAGCACCTGGATCAGCACCTGCCAGAACGAGGCGTAGACGACCAGCAGCAGAACCGAGCGCAGGTCCGTACCGAAGAGCAGGACGGCGAGCGGGATGAGCGCCACCGACGGGATCGGGCGGAGGAACTCGACGGTGGAGGCGGTGAACTCTCGCAGCACCCCGACCGTGCCGATGGTGAAGCCGAGGACGACCCCGAGCGCCACCGCGATGGTGAGGCCGAGGAACCAGCCGCGGACGGTCTCTCCGGCGGCGACCCAGAAGGTCTGTTCGCCGAGTAGTCGGGCCAGTTCTCCGGCGATCTCGCTGGCCGGTGGGAGGTAGTCCGGGGAGACCAGGCCGATCCGGGGAACCGCCTCGAGCACGGCCAGGAACGAGGCGAAGCCCAGTACGCCGAGCAGCGTGTTGCCTGCGATCAGCCGGCGCAGCAGCGGCGGGCGGATCCTCGCGTCGGCGGCGACGGCTGGCGGTGCGACCGGTGGGGCTGCGGTCACGGCAGGAGTTCCGAGATGGCGACCTTCTTCTTGGTCAGTTCGTCGGTGACCACCAGGTCGGCCATGACCCGCACCGATTCCCGGTCGATCCCGGTCGGCCAGGCGGTGCTGGCGTGGAGACGGCGCATGAGTTGCTCCTGCGTCCGGTGGTCCTGTGGACCGAGGGGAAGGGCCTCGATCGGAAGCCCCCGCGGGGTGTTCGCAAGCCCTGATCGTGTTCGCACGCCGAACGGCTGTTCTCATCTTGAACGTTGGCATGTGGCCTGGCTCACGTCAACGGGTGTCCGCAACATTTCCGCAACGGCCGGAGACTGCGCGTCGCAGCCGCTTCCGGCGCTCGTTGACGGATCGCGTCCGGGGCGGCTACGTTCGAAATGAGGACGGAAGTCCGTATGCCGAACAGATGGCGGTGGTTCCGCGACGGGAGGCAGAAGGCCGATGGCAAGGATCGTCTCGCTCGCGGAGGGCATCGCGGAACTGGTGAGCGACGGCGACGTGGTCGCCCTGGAAGGGTTCACCCACCTCATTCCGTTCGCCGCCGGACACGAGATCATCCGTCAGGGCCGGTGTGACCTGACCCTGGTCCGGATGACCCCGGACGTCATCTACGACCAGCTGATCGGCATGGGCTGCGCCAGTCACCTGGTCTTCTCCTGGGGCGGCAACCCTGGCGTCGGCTCCCTGCACCGGTTTCGCGACGCGGTGCAGAACTCCTGGCCGACCCGGCTCCAACTGGAGGAACACAGCCACGCCGGGATGGCCAACCGGTACGTCGCCGGCGCCTCCGGCCTGCCGTTCGCCGTACTGCGCGGATACACCGGCACCGACCTGGCCCGACACACACCGAACATCAAGGCGATCAGTTGCCCGTTCACCGGTGAGCTGCTGACCGCGGTGCCGGCACTGCGACCGGACGTGACCGTGGTGCACGCCCAACGGGCCGACCGCGCCGGCAACGTACAGCTCTGGGGCATCACTGGGGTCCAGAAGGAGGCGGTGCTCGCCGCGCACCGGTCCCTGGTCACCGTCGAGGAGGTGGTCGACCGGCTGGAGCCCGTACCAGGTCAGGTCATCCTCCCCTCGTGGGCGGTGACCGCGGTGGCCGAGGTCCCCGGCGGGTCCCACCCCTCGTACGCCCAGGGCTACTCGGTCCGGGACAACGACTTCTACGTCGGCTGGGACGAGATCAGTCGGGACCGGGACACCTTCCGCCAGTGGATGGAGCGACACGTGCTGGAAGTGGGGGCACTCGGATGAGTCCAGGGGCCGGTGTGGAGGACCGTCCGGAGTGGACGGCCGACGAGATGATGACCGTGGCCGCGTCCCGGCAGTTGCGTGACGGCAGCGCCTGCTTCGTCGGCATCGGCCTACCGAGCACCGCGGCGAACCTGGCCCGCGCCACCCACGCACCCCGCCTGACGCTCGTCTACGAGTCCGGCTGCCTCGGTGCCAAGCCCGACCGGCTGCCGCTCTCGATCGGCGACGGCATCCTCGCCGACACCGCCGACTCGGTCGTCTCCGTCCCCGAGGTCTTCAACTACTGGCTCCAGCCCGGCCGGATCGACGTCGGCTTCCTCGGCGCGGCCCAGCTCGACCGCCTGGGCAACCTGAACACCACGGTGATCGGCGGCAGCTACGACGACCCGAAGGTGCGACTACCCGGAGCCGGCGGCGCCCCCGAGATCGCCGCCTCCTGCCGCGAGGTGGTGGTCGTGGTCCGGCAGTCCCCGCGTACGTTCGTCGACACGGTCGACTTCGTCACCTCTGTCGGCTACGGCAGGGGACCCGGCGACCGGGAACGGCTCGGGCTACGCGGCGGCGGCCCCCGTCTGGTCATCACGGACCTCGGCATCCTGGAACCCGACCCGGACAGCCTCGAACTGACCCTGACCCGCCTGCACCCCGGTGCCACCGTCGCGCAGGCGCGTGCCGCCACCGGCTGGCCGCTGGCGGTCTCCGACGACCTCGTCACCAGCGACGAACCGACCAACCTCGAACTCACCGCGCTGCGCTCCCTGACCGCCACCCTCGGCGGCACGGCGTGACCACCGGTGGCCTCGTGCCGGCCGCGAACCGCGTCGGCGGCCGTCAGGAACTGGCCGTCGTCTCGAAGCCTGTTAGGAGGTTCCGATGACCGACTTCACGCAGCGCGCCCCGACCGGCCTGCCGCTGCCGCGCTACCGCCCGGACGGCGACCGGACCCACCCGCCGCTACTCAGCCCGGAGTACGGGTCGACCACGCTGCGGGCCCCGAGCCAGCCCCTGGCACTGCTCCCGCAGCGGCTGACCGAGATCACCGGGCCGCTGCTCGGCGCGGACCGGCTCGGACCGCTCGACCACGACCTGACCCGCCAGCACGCGGGCGAACCCCTCGGCCAGCGCATCATCGTGCACGGCCAGGTACGCGACGGCGACGGCCGCCCCGTGCCGGGCACCCTGGTCGAGGTCTGGCAGCCGAACGCGGCCGGTCGCTACCGGCACGCGGTCGACAACTGGCCGGCCCCGCTGGACCCGAACTTCACCGGGGTCGGGCGGACTCTCACCGACGCCGCCGGGCGCTACCGGTTCGTCACCGTGCGGCCGGGCGCCTACCCCTGGCGCAACCACCTCAATGCCTGGCGGCCGGCGCACATCCACTTCTCACTCTTTGGCCGGGCCTTCACCCAGCGTCTGGTCACCCAGATGTACTTCCCCGGCGACCCGCTCTTCTTCCAGGATCCGATCTTCAACTCGATTCCCGACCCGGACGCCCGGCAGCGGCTGGTCTCCCGCTACGACCACGGTGTCTCCGAACCGGAATGGGCCCTGGGGTACGAGTTCGACCTGGTCCTGCGCGGCAGGGAGAGCACACCCTTCGAGGACGGGGTCGACGACGATGACGACGACTGACCGCTGGTCCGGATCCACACCGTCGCAGACCGTCGGACCGTACCTGCACCTCGGACTCCTCTGGCCGGACGGACCGGACGTCGTACCGCCCGGCACGCCGGGGGAGATCTGGCTGCGTGGCCAGGTCTTCGACGGTGCCGGTGCCCCGGTGGTCGACGCGTTGCTGGAGAGCTGGCAGGCCGACCCGGACGGGTGCTTCGACCACCCGGACGATCCCCGGGGTGCCCGTCGCCCGACCGTCGCCGGCTTCCGTGGGTTCGGCCGCAGTGCCACCGACGCCACCGGCGCGTACGCGATCCGCACGCTCAAACCCGGCCCGCTGCCCAGCCCGGACGGAGTCACCGAGGCCCCGCACCTGGACCTCTCGGTCTTCGCCCGTGGACTGCTGCACCGCCTGGTCACCCGGCTCTACTTCCCGGACGAGCCGGCGGCGAACGCGGCCGACCCGGTGCTCGCCGGCCTCGACCCGGCCCGCCGCTCGACCCTGGTCGCCCGGCCCGCCCCGGACGGGTTCCGCTTCGACATCCGTTTGCAGGGCGAGCATGAGACCGTCTTCTTCGCCGTCTGAGCTCCAGCCGTCCGAGCACTCCGGACCAGCACCGCACGCAACGGGCCGGCTGCTGTTCGGCGGGTTGTTCGGCACCGCCTCGGTCGACGCCGAACTCACCGACCGGGCGTTGTTGCAGGCTCTGCTCGACGTGGAACGCGCACTGGTCGAGGCGGCGGCCGAGGAGGACGTGGTGCCGACCCCGGCCGCCGAGGCGATCGGGCGTGAGTGTGACGCCCGGCGGTACGACCCGGTCGCGCTCGGGTGGGCGGCCGAGGCCGCCGGCAACCCCGTCGTCCCGCTGGTCGGCGCGCTCACCGCCGCCGTGCCGGTCGACGCCCGACCGTGGGTGCACATCGGTGCGACCAGCCAGGATGTGCTCGACACCGCGCTCGTGCTGGTGGCCGTCCGGGCCGAGGCGGTGCTGCGGCGGGACCTCGACGCGGCGGCGGATGCCGCCGCCCGGCTTGCCGAGGAGCACCGCGACACCGTGATGGTCGCCCGTACGCTCGGCCAGCAGGCGTCACCTACCACCTTCGGACTCAAGGCGGCCGGTTGGCTCGCCATCCTGCTCGACGCCGGTGCCCGGTTGGCCACCGCCCGGCGGGGTCTGCCGGTGCAGCTCGGTGGCGCGGCCGGCACCCTGGCCGGCTTCGGCCCGGCCGGCCCGGCGGTGGCTGACCGGCTGGCCGACCGGCTCGGCCTGGCCACGACCCGGTTGCCCTGGCACACCCGACGTCAGCCGTTGCTCGACCTCAGTGCCGCGCTCGGCGCGCTGTTGACCGGTACCGGCAAGATCGCGCTGGATGTGGGGCTGCTGGCCCAGTCCGAGGTGGCCGAGGTCGCCGAGGGGGCCGGGTCGGGTCGGGGTGGTTCGTCGGCAATGCCGCACAAGCGAAACCCGGTCGACTCGATCCTGGTCACCGCGGCTGCCCGGCGCGGCCCGCACCTGGTAGCCACGATGTTCTCCGCCGCCGTCCAGGAACACGAACGGGCGGCCGGCGGCTGGCACGCCGAGTGGGAGCCGCTGCTCGACCTGGTCCGCCTCACCGGTGGTGCCGTCGGCCGAACCCGCAGGATGCTCGACGGGCTGCTGGTCCGGCCGGACCGGATGCGGGCCAACCTCGCCGCCAGCGGAGGGCTGGTGCTCGCCGAGGCGGTCGCCGCCCGCCTCGCGGGCGGGCTCGGCCGAGGCGCCGCGCACGACGCGGTCGCCCGTGCCGCCGGCGCGGCGAGACGCGCGGGCAGTTGGTTGACCTTCCGGGACGCGTTGCTCGCCGATCCGGCCGTCGCCGCCCAGTTGACCGAGGAGGAACTTGACCGGGCGCTCGACCCGCACCTGTGGCTCGGCTCCGCCGGGGTCTTCGTCGACCGTGCCCTGGCCTGGCATCACGAGCGACACGCGGGCGCCGGGCTGGACCGTGCCCGCCCGGCCGACGGGGTCGGCGCGGCCGACGACCAACCGAGGGAGAGTACGTGACGACCACGCGACCGCACGCCACCGTCGACGGCCCGGACGGGGCGCCCGTGCTCGTCCTCGGCAGTTCACTGGGGACCACCGGGCAGGTGTGGCGCCCGCAGCTCGGCGCGCTGACCGAGCGGTTCCGGGTGGTCCGTTACGACCACGCCGGACACGGCCGTTCGGCACCGCCGTCGGCGCCGTACACGATCGGCGGTCTCGGGGCCGGCCTGCTCGCCCTCCTCGACGACCTCGGCCTGCGGCGGGTGTCGTACGCCGGGCTCTCGCTCGGCGGCATGCTCGGCATGTGGCTGGCCGCGTACGCGCCGCAGCGGGTGGAGCGGTTGGTGCTGCTCTGCACCTCGGCGCGGCTCGGCCCGCCCGAGCGCTGGCGCGAGCGGGCCGCCACGGTGCGTCGGGACGGCACCGGGGCGGTCGCCGACGCGGTGGTCGGCCGCTGGTTCACCCCGGCCTTCGCCGCGACCCGTCCCGAGGTGGTCGCCACCTACCGGGCCATGCTGGCGGCGACCCCGGCGCAGGGTTACGCCGCCTGCTGCGACGCGATCGGGGCGATGGACCTGCGCCCGGACCTGCCCAGGATCGTGGCGCCGACGCTGGTCGTCGCCGGGGCCGACGACCCGGCGACCCCGGTGCGGCACGCCGAGGTGATCGCCGGGCTGATTCCCGGCGCCCGGCTCCGGCTGGTGGCGTCGGCGGCGCACCTGGCCAACGTCGAGCGACCGGAGACGGTGACCCGGCTGCTGCTGGACCACCTTGCGCCGGACGGAGACGGCGATGGACGACCGTGAGCGGTACGACGCCGGGATGGCGGCACGCCGGGCAGTGCTCGGCGACGCGCACGTGGACCGGGCGATCGCCGGCACCGACGAGTTCACCGAGGACTTCCAGGATCTGATCACCCGGTACGCGTGGGGGGAGATCTGGACCCGCCCGGGGCTGGACCGGCGTACCCGTAGCTGCGTCACGCTGGCGGTGCTGGCGACGTTGCGCCACGACGAGGAGTTGGCCATGCACGTGCGGGCGGCGCTGCGCAACGGACTGACACGCGAGGAGATCCTTGAGGTGCTGCTCCAGGTCGGCGTCTACGCTGGCGTACCAGCGGCGAACCGGGCATTCAAGGTCGCACAGCGGACTCTGCAACAGGAGGATGGGTGACCGAGGCGACCGACACCGCGTCGCGCAGTCCGGAGTTCGTCCAGTCACTGGAACGCGGGCTAGCGGTGATCCGCGCCTTCGATGCGGTCCATCCGCAGCTCACCCTCAGCGAGGTGGCCAGGGAGACCGGCCTGACCCGGGCCGCCGCCCGCCGTTTCCTGCTGACCCTGGTCGAACTCGGCTACATGCGTACGGACGGGCGGCTCTTCTCACTGCGTCCCCGGATCCTGGAACTCGGCTACGCCTACCTGTCCAGCCTGAGCCTGCCGGAGGTGGCCCAGCCGCACATGGAGGCCCTGGTCGCGCAGGTGCACGAATCCTGTTCGATGTCGGTGCTCGACGGCGACGAGGTGGTCTACGTGGCCCGGGTGCCGACGAAGCGAATCATGGCGGTGGCGATCAGTGTGGGGACCCGGTTCCCGGCGTACGCCACCTCGATGGGACGGGTGCTGCTCGCCGGCCAGTCGGCACAGTGGCTCACCGGCTACCTGGACACGGCGCGGTTGCGCCCGCTGACCCGCCGTACGATCACCGACCCGGTCAAGCTGCGTGCCGCGCTGACCCGGATCGCCGGTCAGGGATTCGCCCTGGTCGACCAGGAGCTGGAAGAGGGGCTCCGATCGCTCGCCGCGCCGATCCATGCCGAGGACGGTTCGGTGATCGCCGCGTTGAACGTGTCCGCGCACGCCAGCCGGGGCAGCTCCGAGGTGATCCGCAAGGAACTGCTACCGCCGCTGCTCGCCACCGCCCGGCGGATCGAGGAGGATCTGCGCGGCGGCGGCCAACCGGCCCGGTAGCGCCGCACCGAGCCGTGGCGTCGCCCGGAGCCAGGGGGAGGCAGGTCGACCGGTGCTCGACGGGCCTGTGGCGACCCAGCCGGCCTGTCGCGACTCAGCCGAGCAGGGCGGCGACGGCCTCCGGTACCGATACGCCCGCCGGCAGCGGGGTGGCCGAGAGCACCGCGTTCACCGGGAGCGGGCCGTACAGGTGCGGAAAGAGCAGGCCGCCCCGGGACGGTTCCCAGCGCAGTGCGTCGTCGAGCCGGTCCGGGTCGACGGTGAGCAGGACGAGGTCCGCCTGCCCGGCGAAGTGCCGGGCGGCGGTCTCGACGACCTGCTCACCACTGGAGAGGTGGACGAAGCCGTCCTGCCGGTCGACCGCGGAGCCTTCGTACCAGCCCCGGGCCTCTGCCTCGGCCCACTCGGCCCTCGCCAGCAGCTTGTAGATCACCGGCGCAGCCTACCGGTTCCGGAACGGGCTGCCGAACAACGACACCAGCCGGGCGACCAGGGTGATCAGGAAGATCTGCCCGGTCAGCGCGTCGAGTACGGCGAGGGTTCGCGCGGGTTCCCCGTCAGCCGCGAAGTCGCCATAGCCCACGGTCGTCATGGTGACGAAGCTGAAGTACTGGATGGTCGCACCCGTCGCCGGCCGTCCGTCGGAGAAGAGCGGGGCCGTCTGGAGATGACCGACCGCCGAGAACAGTGCCGCGAACAGGAAACCGATCAGCAGGTACGCGCTCAGCGCGCCGAAGATGGTCTGCATCGTGACCACCTGATGGGCCAGGATCTGCCGGACGACCACCACGATCGTCAGCGCCAGGATCACGGCCAGCCACAGCGACACCACTCCGGACGCCGCCCGGTGATGGACCGTGATGTTGACGGCGACGGCGGCGGCGGAGGGAACGCTGATCGCCCACCAGAACCGGCGCGAGCCCATACCGAGTGGATGGGCGCGGCCCAGGGCCAGGGTCAGCGCGGCCAGGTAGAGCACCAGCGGCAGGATCTGGATCCGTCCCTGTGGCAGGAACGCCGACAGGACGAAGCTGGCCAGCAGCAGGAGCAGGACGGAACCGTAGCGGTCGGACGGTAGGGTCCGCCCGGCGGGCGGGGGCGGCGACACCGGTCACCGGGCCCGGCCGGCACCGACCCCACCCCGGCCGGAGCAGGGCGGGCCTGTCCGGATGCGGCTGACCGGACCGTGCTGCCCGGCCCGGCCCGTCCACTGCCGGCCGAGGGTAGGCGTCAGTGTCGCGTACACGGCCCCACCTACCCGGTTCCGGCCGGTGGAAACACCCGTGGCGGCAGTCGCCGGTCAGGGTTCCGGCGCGATCAGGCGGTCGTCGGTGGTGTCGCGTACGGTGATCGCCTCCACCGGGCAGGATTCGGCCGCGTCGGTGACTGGTCCGGCCGGTGCGATCAGCTCCGCGACCGGGGTGGAGAGCCCGTCGACGAGGACGAAGTGTTTCGGGGCCGCCCCGGCGCAGATGCCGGAACCGATGCAGCGGCGCGGATCCACCCGGAGCCGCCAGGTCGGGCTCACCACGTGACCGGCATCTGCTTGAGGCCGCGTACCAGCATCCCGCTCTTCCACGGCAGCTCCGCCGCTGGCACGGCCAGCCGCAGTTCGGGGAGACGGGCGAGCAGCGCGCCGATCGCCACCTGCAACTCCATCCGGGCCAGTTGGGCACCGAGGCAGTGGTGCACGCCGTGCCCGAAGCCCATGTGCGGGTTCGGTGCGCGGGTGAGGTCGAGCCGGTCCGGGTCGGCGAAGACCGCCGCGTCCCGGTTGGCCGAGCCGAGTTCGACGATCACCGCCTCGCCGGCCCGCACCAGGCCACCGCTGAGTTCGACGTCCTCCAGCGCGTACCGGGCGAAGCCGGAGGCGGCGCCGAGCGGAACGTGTCGGAGCAGTTCCTCGATCGCGCCGGGCAGCAGGGTGGGGTCGGCCCGGAGCCGGGCGAGTTCGTCCGGGTTCCGAAGCAGGGTGTAGACGAAGTTCGGGATCTGGGTCACGGTCGTCTCGTGTCCGGCGGCCAGCAACCCGGCCGCCAGTTCGACCATCTCGGTCTCGGTGAGCCGGTCCTGGTCCTCGTCCCGGGCCCGCACCATCGCACCGAGCAGGTCGTCGGTCGGCGCCTGGTGGCGCTGCTCGATCAGGCCGGCCATGTAGCCGTGCAGACTGGCGAGGTATTGCTGGATCGTCTCCGGTGGCAGCGATGTGGTCGAGACGATCGCCTCGGACCAGCGGTGGAAGTCGTGCTCGTCAGCGACCGGCACCCCGAGTAGTTCGCAGATGACCCGGATCGGCAGCGGGGTGGCGAAGTGTGCGACCAGGTCGGCCGGGGGACCGGCGGCGATCATGGCGTCGATCAGCTCGTCGGCGATCTGCTGGGTACGGGGGCGCAACCGCTCCACTCGGCGGGCGGTGAACGCCTTGGCGACCAGCGTACGGAGCCGGCTGTGTTCGGGTGGGTCCATGCCGAGGATGCCGGTGCCGAGTCGTTGCGGTGTGCTGCGGGGCTCGTCGTGTGCCGCCGCGGCTGCCCGGCTGAACCGGGGGTCGCCGAGCACGATCCGGACGTCGGCATAGCGGGTGACCAGCCACGCGTCCTCGCCGTACGGCATCCGGATCCGGGTCAGTGGCTGTTGTTCACGTAGCTCGGCGTAGTGCGGGTCGAGGTCCAACCGTTGCGGCGGGTGGAACGGGTAGGCGCGGGCGCTGGACACCTGTTGGATCTCCGTCACCGGGGGCTCCTGTCGTCAGCTTGCGCGTACGGCGGGCTGCGCGACCACGACGTGAGGACCTACCTCAGGTCATGCTCCGGGTACGGATCGTAGCGAAAGGGAGGTGGTGATGCCACTGGTCGTTATCGATCTCCGGGCTGTCCGGTCACTCGCCGGGGGCTGTCACGCCTGGCGGGCGGAGCACTCCACCAGCAGTTTGTCCAGGCGGACGGGGAGTTCGCGGATCCGTACCCCGGTGGCGTGGTGCACCGCGTTGGCGACGGCCGCCGCGGTGCCCACGATGCCGATCTCGCCGACGCCCTTGACGCCGAGCGGGTTGAGGTGCGGATCGTCCTCGTCGATCCAGTGGGCGTCGATCGACTCGATGTCCGCGTTCGCCGCGATGTGGTAACTCGCGAGGTCGTGGTTGACCCAGTCACCGAAGCGGGAGTCGAGCAAGCCCTCCTCGTGCAGCGCCATCGAGATGCCCATGGTCATGCCACCGATGAGCTGCGAACGGGTCGTCGTCGGGTTGACCACCCGGCCGGCGGCGTAGACCCCGAGCATCCGCCCGACCCGGATCTCACCACTGTCCATGTCGACCCGTACCTCGGCGAAGTGGGCGCCGTAGGCGTAGCGCGTGTACGGGTTCTGCTCGGCCTGGGCGGCCAGGTCGTCGGTGGTGTCCTCGCGCACCCGCAGACCGCCGTCGGGGACCCGGCCGTCGGGCTGGGCGCGCAGCCGGTCCCGCAACTTCCCGCATGCCTTGACGACGGCCCACCCCCAGGAGGAGGTACCCATCGAGCCGCCGGCCACGAAGGCCATGCCCAGGTCGCTGTCGCCGATTCGGACCCGAACCCGTTCCGGGGCCACACCGAGGGCGTCCGAGGCGATCTGCCAGAGGACGGTACGCGCGCCGGTGCCGATGTCGGTGGCGTTGACCCCCACGTCGTACGAGCCGTCCGGGTTGGCCTGTGCGGTCGCGGTGGACGCACCGGCGCGGGACGGGTAACTCGCCCCGGCCACTCCGGTCCCGACCAGCCAGCGGCCCTGCCGGTGAACGCCGACCGCCGGGTTTCGCTCGGACCAGCCGAAGCGCCGTGTCCCCTCCCGCAGGCAGGCGACCAGGTTCCGGGTGCTGTACGGCCGTCCGTCCTCCGGGTCCGCGCCGGGGTCGTTGCGGATCCGGAGTTCGACCGGATCGACCCCGCAGGCGAGGGCGAGTTCGTCCAGTGCCGACTCCAGCGCGAACGACCCCGGGCACTCGCCCGGCGCACGCATCCAGAACGGTGTCGGTACGTCCAGCCGGGCGAGCCGGTGGGTGGTCCGGCGGTGCGGGGCGGCGTACATGCTCCGGCCGTACGTCGCGGTCTGCTCGGCGAACTCGGTCAGGGTGGAACTCTGGCTGATCGCGTCGTGTCCGAAGGCGGCGATTCGGCCGTCCGCGTCGGCGCCGAGCCGGACCCGTTGGATCGTCGGCGTGCGATAGCCGACCAGGGAGAAGAGGTGCTGGCGGGTGAGCGCCAACCGGACCGGCCGGTCGACCTGACGGGCGGCCATGGCGGCGAGCACCACCGGACAGCGCGTGTACCCCTTGGAGCCGAAACCGCCGCCGACGTGTTCGTTGATGATCCGGACGGCACCCGGGGAGAGGGCGAAGAGCTTGGCCAGGTTCTGCGCGATCCGGCTGGAGCCCTGGTTGGAGTCGTACGCCAGCAGGCGGCCGTCGAGCCAGTGCGCGGTCGCGGCGTGCGGTTCCATCGGGTTGTTGTGGTAGGCCGGGGTCCGGTAGACGTGGTCCACCCGCACCTCGGCCGACTCGAAGCCGGCGTCGAAGTCGCCGATCGCGGTGTCCGTCGGATATCCCGCGTTGACCCGCTCCGGTTTGTAGAGGCCCGGATGCCGTTCGGTCAGTACGGTGCTGTGCGGCAGGGTGTCGTAGTCGACCCGGACCAGGCCGGCGGCCTCCCGGGCCGCCTCCAGGGTCTCGGCCACCACCAGCGCCACCACCTGACCCCGGAAGCGCACCTCCGGCCGCTGCAACAGGAACAGGTCGTGGTCGGTCTCGTCGTGTAGTCGGGGGGCGTTGGCGTACCAGAGCACGCTCAGCACGCCGGGGGTGGCGAGCGCGGTGTCGGCGTCGACCCGGTTGATCTGGGCGCGGACCACGGTGGACTGCACCGGCCACGCGTACGCCACCCGGTCGACCGGGTACTCGACCGCGTACCGGGCGGCGCCGGTCACTTTCTCCCGGCCTTCCAACCGGGTCCGGGGCGTACCGACGGCACCGGCTGGCGCGGTCATCGGGTGGCCTCCTCGACCAGGTCGGCGAGGGTGCGTACGGTCAGGTTACGGATCAGTGGGATCTTGAAGCCGTTGTGTGGCAACGGTCGGGCGGCGGCGAGTTCCTCGTCGACGGCGAGCACGAAGCTCTCCATGGTCGCCGGGCGACCCCGTAGTCTCTCCTCGGCGAGCCGGGCCCGCCAGGGCCGGTGCGCCACCGCGCCGAAGGCGATCCGCGCCTCCCGGACCAGCGCGCCGTCCAGATCGAGCGCGACCGCGACGCTGCCGGCGGCGAAGGCGAACGACGCCCGGTCCCGGGCCTTGCGGTAGACCGAGCGCCGGGCGTAGGGCAGCGTCGGCACCCGGACCCCGGTGATCAGTGCGGCCGGCGCCATCGTGGTCTCCTGGTCGGGCCGGTCGCCCGGGAGGCGGTGGAACTCGGTGAGCGGGATCTCGCGTGCACCCTGGGGTTCGAGTACCTCCACCTGGGCGTCGAGCGCGGCGAGCGCCACGGCCATGTCCGAGGGGTGGGTCGCCACACACGACGGTGACCAGCCGAGAATCGCCAGGTCACGGTTCTGGCCGTCGAGCGCGGAGCAGCCCGATCCGGGGTCGCGCTTGTTGCACGGTTTGCCGACGTCCTGGAAGTAGAGGCAACGGGTCCGTTGCAGCAGGTTGCCGCCGACGGTGGCCATGTTGCGCAGTTGGCCGGAGGCGCCGGCGAGCAGTGCCCGGGACAGCAGCGGGAAGTCGCGCCGGACGGCCGGATGGGCGGCCAGGTCGGCGTTGCGTACGGTCGCGCCGATCCGCAGAGCACCGTCGGGCAGCGGCTCGACCGAGCCGAGGGGCAGCTGGGTGACGTCGACGAGCAGCCGGGGGCGTTGCACGTTCAGCTTCATCAGGTCGACCAGGTTCGTCCCGCCACCGAGGTACGCCGCGTCCGGTTCACCGGCGACGGTCCGTACCGCGTCGGCGGGGTCGGTGGCTCGCTGGTAGCGGAAGCCCCTCACCGGGTCGCCTCCGCCGTGGCGGTCGCCCTGATCGCCGACACGATCTGTGGGTACGCGGCGCAGCGGCAGAGGTTGCCGCTCATCCGTTCCCTGATCTCCTCGTCGGTCGTTCCGACCGTCGGGGCGGCCAGATCCTCCGTGACCGCGCTGGGCCAGCCCTGACGAATCTCGTCCAGCATGCCGGTGGCGGAGCAGAGCTGGCCGGAGGTGCAGTAGCCGCACTGGAAGGCGTCGTACTCGATGAAGTGTTCCTGCAGCGGTCGCAGGTCGGTGCCGTCGGCCAGGCCCTCGACGCTGACCACGGCGGAGCCGTCGGCGGCGACGGCGAAGATCAGGCAGCTCTTCACCCGGCGGCCGCCCAGCAGCACCGTGCAGGAACCGCACTGGCCGTGGTCACAGCCCTTCTTCGCCCCGGTGAGGCCGAGGTTCTCCCGCAGCGCGTCCAGGAGGGTGGTCCGGTTGTCCAGTGGGATCTGGTGCTGCCTCCCGTTGACCGCCAGGCTGATCGTCGAGCGTTCTGTCCCGTCGGGTATGCCCACCACGCCTCCCGCCCGTTCCTCCGGATAAGCGCAGATTATCCGGTTCGTGGCAAGAGTGAGGTTAGTTTCGGGTGGTCTGCTCGCCACCGCTGTGGCGGCGACTTCACCCGTGCGGCGTCACCAGCTCGCCCACCGTTGCGGCGGTCAGCTCACCGATGTTCGGGACGACCAGCGCCGCGAGCCGCTCGGCATCCGGGTCGAGGGGGTAGGAGGCGTGCGGTACGGCGACCACCCGCGTCCCCGCGCCACTGGCCGACCGTACGCCGTTCGAGGAGTCCTCGATCGCGACGCAGCGTTCCGGCGCCACCCCCAGCCGCTCCGCCACCTGGAGGTAGACGTCGGGCGACGGTTTGCCCCGGGCCACCTGTTCGGTCGAGAGGGTCACCGCGAAGGCGTCGGTCAGTCCGGTGGCCCGCAGTGCCGCCTCGATCAGCCTGGCCGGGGACGAGCTGGCCAGTCCCATCGGCCAGTTCGCGGCGAGTTCGCGGACCACCCGGTCGGCCCCGTCGATCAGCGGTACGTGATCCAGGTAGCGCCGGGCCATCTCGTCCACCACCTCGGTGGCGACCTGCTCGGGGGAGCGGTCGACGCCGAGTTCGGCGCTGAGGTAGAGGGCCCACTCGCCGGTGCTCATCCCCATCAGCCGGCGCTGGCTGTCGGGTTGCCAGGTGCCCCCGTGTGCGGCCACGTAGCGCCGACGGACCTCCTCCCACACCGGTTCGGAGTCCACGATCACGCCGTCCAGGTCAAAGATCACCGCGTCCGTCACCGCCCTATCGTGCCCGACCTGGTGACCGGGCCGGTCGGGGAGTCCCAATGTTCGGTCGGAGACGTCCTGTCGTGGGGGCGGAAGATGACCGCTGGTCCGTTCGGTGGTGATTACCCAGCGTGTGCACCGCTGGGCGATTTGGTGCGTCTGACCGATCGTCCCGGAGCCCTGGGGTCGTGAGTGGACGGTGTGCTTCCGCTCCTGGAGACCGTCGGCGACGTACCCGGAAACGCCGCTTCTACTCGCCGAAACGCCGAATCCACGGCTCTTGGGAGCCGTCTGGTCCGCGCGGGCGGGTGCGGTTCGGTCCATCTGCTGTGAACCCGCTCCGACGTTCCGGATGTCGTTACACAATGTGACGAGACGCTATCGGAATGGGGTGGGGATCATGAAAGAGAGGCGTCGGGCCACAAGCTGGGTGGCGGTGGTCGCTGCCGTACCACTGCTGGCCATTGCGGCCTGCACCAGCAGTCAGGACAAGAAGGATGCGGCGCCGCCAGCACCGCCGCCGCAGTTGGCGATCAGTCCCGCTGCGGACGCGAAGAACCTCCCGATCAGCACCGAGGTCGGACTGACCGTCACCGGCGGGAAGGTGAGCGAGGTAAAGCTCACCGACGACAAGGGTGGGCAGGTCGCGGGTGCGCTCCGGCCGGACGGTTCGTCCTGGATGCCGGATAAAGCACTGAAGAACAAACAGCGCTACACCGCCCAGGTGACCGCGACGAACGACGCGGGTAAGAGCGTGACCCAGACGACCAGTTTCACCACCATGGACAAACCGGCTAAGGAAGTCTTCTCCACCCTCTACCTCCAGGACAAACGGACGTACGGCGTCGCGATGCCGGTAACCGTCGACTTCGACCCGGGAGTGCCCAAGGAGCGCCGGGCCGACGTGCAGCGACGTCTGATCGTCAACACCAATCCGCCCCAGCGCGGAGCCTGGCACTGGACCGAGGACGGACAGCAGGTCTTCTACCGGGCGCCGGACTTCTGGAAGCCGGGTACGACCATCAGCGTCCGGGCAGCTCTCGCCGGCGTGCCGATGGGCAAGGAGGGCTTCGGCGACGAGGACCGGACCGCCACCGCGAAGATCGGTAACAAGGTCACCCTCGACATCGACAACGACACCAAGCAGATGTCGGTCTTCAAGGACGACAAGCTGGTCCGCAAGATTCCGGTCAGCCTCGGCAAGCCGAGCACCCCGACCTCCAGCGGAAAAATGGTGATCATGGAGAAGCACGAGCAGACGGTCTTCGACACCACCGGCTCGGCCGACCCGTACGTCGTCACCGTGCAGGACGCCCAACGGCTGACCTGGGGTGGTGAGTTCATCCACTCGGCGCCCTGGTCGGAGGGGGATCAGGGCAGCACGAACGTTTCGCACGGTTGCACCAACGTCTCGGCCGCCGATGCCGCCTTCCTCATGCGAACGACAAAGGTCGGTGACCTCGTCACCGTTCGGGGCACCGAGGTGCAACTTGAGGACGGCAACGGCTGGACCGCCTGGAACATGGACTGGAACGAGTACGTCAAGGGCAGCGCGCTGCCCGTACCCGAGGATTTGAAACCCGCTCCCGTCCCGCCGGCCGCGGCGGGTGTCCCCGCCGCCCCGCCCGCGAGCAACCCGGCTCCCGCCCCCAGCAACCCCGGCGGCTGACCCCGCCCGTAAGGAAGGGCCCCTTCTTATCGTTTTCGGTAGAGGAAGGGGCCCTTCCTCACTTCGGCGTTCGGACGGGGAGGGCGTGACGTGGTCAGCGTGACTGCTGGGTGGGGCGGATGACCGCGACGCCGGTCGCCGGGTCGAAGCGCTTGCCCAGGTCGGCGACGACCTCGGTGATGACGACCTCCAGGGTGGGCCAGACCGTGCCGCTGAGCAGGTGTCCGCCGAGCACCGAACCGTCCTGGCGGCCGAGCACCGCGTGCAGGTTCGGTTCCGCCCGTCCGTCGTGGTCGACGATGTCGCCCAGCAGAGACAGCACCTCCACCTGGCCGTCGACCGGTATCCGGGTGTAGTCCCGGGCCTCGCGGTCGTAGTAGCCCACCTCGCCGCCGGAGAAACCGCCGACGGCGGTGACCTGGGCGGCCCTGATGCCATGCGTACGCACCGCGCCGGTGATCGCCCCCACCGCCTCTTCCCCCTGCTCGCAGACGACCACCAGGACGCGCTGGTCCCGATCCGAGATCCGGGTGCTGTGCACGATGTCCCTCCACTGCGCTGATCGGGGTTCCCCGACCCGTCGGATACCCGTCCCCGGCGCCGGCAAGCGTGTGTGCGCCGTGCGTTCTCGCCGCGGGGGAGGGTCGAGCCACTGATTGATCGACTTTGGTCGGACCAATTGATCGACTACGCGCGGCGGCGCGCCTAGCATGTGTGGCCGATGGAAATGTCTCCATCCCTGCCCTGACCGGTTCCGGCCACCAGCCCGATCGAAGGGAACTGCCCATGCGCCGACCCCGTCGCCTGGTACTGCTCAGCACCACCCTGACCGGCGCGCTGATCCTGACCGCGCCCGCTGCGCCCGCGATCGCCGGGCCGACCCCGCCACCGACCATTGTGGTCAGTGACGGCATGACCCAGCCGGTCTTCTCGTTCGCCGACGCGATCGAGCAGCGCGTTTTCGTGCAGACGCCGCTGGACACCGATCACGACGGCCGCCTGGACCGGGTCGCGATCGACATCTCCCGTCCCGCCGAAACCGCCACCCGGGGCTTCAAGGTGCCGGTGATCTTCGAGCACAGCCCGTACCGCAAGGACACCTGGGGTGACGTGCCGTACCCGAGTGTGCTGGTGGACGAGCTGCCGCAGAACGGGCTGACCAGCCGCGACGGAGCGCGCTCGGCCGCCGGTGGCGAGACCCGGCGCGCGGTGGCCAAGGCCAACCTGCCCGGCTCGCTGGACGACTACTACGTGCCGCGCGGGTACGCGGTGGTGCTCGGCCAGAGCATCGGCACCGGCGACTCGGACGGCTGCCCGACCAGCGGCGACCGGGCCGAGACGCTCGGCACCAAGGCGGTCATCGACTGGCTCAACGGCCGGGCCCGGGGCTTCGACGCGAACGGTGCCCCGGTCACCGCCGACTGGACCACCGGTTCGGTCGGCATGACCGGGGTCTCCTACAACGGCACATTGCCGAACATGGTCGCCACCACCGGGGTCAAGGGGCTCAAGACGATCATCCCGGTCTCCGCGATCAGTAGCTGGTACGACTACTACCGGGCGAACGGCCTGGTCGTGGCCCCCGGCACGTACCAGGGTGAGGACACCGACATCCTGGCGCAGTACACCGCCGGGCAGGCGCGGGCCGAGGGAACCTGCGCCGACGAGATCGCCGAGATCACCCGGGAACAGGACCGGGTCACCGGCGACTACAGTCGGTTCTGGGCGGAGCGTGACTACCTCGACGGGGCGCGTGACGTGAAGGCCAGCGTCTTCGTCGTGCACGGGCTCAACGACTGGAACGTCAAGACGGAGAACTTCGCCGGCTGGTGGGACCAGCTCGCCCGGTACGACGTACCGCGCAAGATCTGGTTGCACCAGGGCGGTCACGGCGGGCCGGGCAGTGGCGCCACCGTACCCCTGCCGGACGGGCGGTCCTGGACCTACAAGCAGACCGAGAACCGCTGGTTCGACTACTGGTTGTGGCGGGTGCCCAACGGCATCATGGACGAGCCGACCGCGGTGGTGCAGCGGGAGAACCGCAGCTACACCACGTACGCGAACTGGCCCGACCCGGGTGCCCGCGAGGTCGACCTGCGGTTCGCCGCCACCAGCCCGACCGCGCCCGGCACCCTGACCAGTGGCAAGCAGCCGAAGGGCAAGGTCGAGCAGAGCTTCGTCGACCAGGGGCGGACCATCGCGCCGACCGACCTCGTCGCGCAGCCGGACGCGGCCAACCCGAACCGGCTGGTCTACACCTCGCCCGTGCTCGACCAGGACGTCCGGCTTTCGGGTCGGCCGGAGATGCGGCTGCGGATGGCGATCGACAACAAGCCGGACGCGAACCTCACCGCGTACCTGGTCGACTACGGTCCGGCCGGTTCGACCGCCGCTCCGGTTGTGGTCACCCGGGGCTGGACGGACCCGCAGAACCGCAAGGACGACGACCGTACCGAAAAGGTCAAACAAGGCAAACTGTACGACTACCGGTGGACCCTGGAGCCGAAGGACTACATTTTCGCCGCCGGGCACCGGATCGGTGTGGTCGTCTTCTCCACCGACCAGGAGTACACCCTGCTGCCGCTCGGAGGCACCCGGCTGAGGGTCGCGCCGCACGACAGTGAGCTGCGTGTCCCCGTGGTCGGCGGGCGTTCCGCGCTCGGTTTCTGAGCACCGTACGTCGACAGCGCACCGTCAGCACCGAATCGGCCGTCGGGGAGTCATTCCCGGCGGCCGATTGGCTAGATTGACCTCATGATCTCGTGTGTGGGTACGGAACAGTGGTGACCCGGGTCGCGGTCACCGGCGGCAGTGGCAAGCTCGGTCGTGCGGTGGTGACGGAGCTGCTCGACCACGGTTACCAGGTGGTCAACCTCGACGTGGCACCGCCGGCCGAGTCGCGCTGCCCGTACACGAAGGTGGACCTGGCCGACTACGGCCAGACGGTCGAGGCGCTGAGCGCGATCGACGACCGGCACGGCGGTGTCGACGCGGTGGTGCACCTCGCCGCGATCCCTGCCCCCGGTCTGCGGACCAACTCGGCGACGTTCCACCACAACATCGCCGTCACCTACAACGTCTTCACCGCCGCGCGTGCCGTCGGCATCCGGAACGTGGTCTGGGCGTCCAGCGAGACCCTGCTCGGGCTGCCGTTCGAGACCCCGCCGCCGTACCTCCCGATCGACGAGGGCTACCCGTCCCGACCGGAGAGCAACTACGCGCTGGTCAAGCACCTGGAGGAGGAGCTGGCCGGCAAGCTGTGTCGGTGGGAGCCGGAACTGAAGATGCTCGGCCTGCGGTTCTCCAACGTGATGGAACCGGCGGACTACGCAGCCTTCCCCGGCTTCGACGCCGACCCCACACTGCGCAAGTGGAACCTCTGGGCCTACATCGACGGTCGGGACGGCGCCCAGGCCGTCCGCCTGGCGCTGGAGCACCAGGCGACCGGGGTGGAGGTGTTCATCATCGCCAACGCCGACACGGTGATGAGCCGACCCAGCGCGGAGTTGGCCGCGGAGTACTTCCCGGACGTCCCGCTCACCCGGGAACTGGTCGGCAACGAGACCCTGATGTCGATCGACAAGGCCCGCCGCATCCTCGGCTACGAGCCCCGGCACAGCTGGCACGGCTGAGCTTCGTCGCACCGTGTTCGAGAACGGGCGCCCGCTATCCGGCCCGCCGGGCGTCCACCTCGATCTCGATCTTCATGCGGGGGTCGGCGAGTCCGCAGACCATCATCGTGGCGGCCGGCCGGACCGCGCCGAAGTAGCGGCGCAGCACGGGCCAGCACGGTGCGAAGTCCGCCCGGTCGGGCAGCAGGTAACGCACCCGTACGACGTCCGCGAAGCCGCACCCCGCCTCGGTCAACGCGGCCCCGATGTTGCGCAGGCACTGCTCGGCCTGCTCCACCACGTCGTCGGAGATCGTCATGGTGCGATAGTCGAAGCCGGTCGTCCCGGACACGTACACCCGGTCGCCGTCGACCACCGCGCGGGCGTACCCGATCTGCTCCTCGAAGGTCGAGCCGCTGAGGATCAGGCGTCGTTCCGTCATGGGTCGCAGGTTAGGCGAAGCGACCCCTAGGCGCCGCCGGCGAACCGCTCGCCCGCGGCGATGATCCGTTGGATCTCGGCTCGGAAGAAGGCGGTCAGTTCGGCGCACCGGGCAAGGTTGACCGGGCCGCCCTCGCTGGTCGGCAGCTCCGCGTACGGGCTGCCGAGCACGAAGATGTTCTCGTCGTTGTACTGGTTCGCCGGTGCGGTGTAGTTGAACGAACCGGCGATCACCGTACTGTCGTCGATCGTCATCAGCTTATGGTGCAGCTTGCCGAACGCGGGGGACCTGACCGGTGCGTAGAGCGCGATCTGCGCCCGGTTCAGGTCGTGTGTCGCGGCCCAGCGCTGCGCTCCCTGCCCGGGATCGACCGCCCCGGTCACCGTACGGCCGGCGGCAGCCAGCGCGATCATGGCGTCGTCCAGCCCGGACGAGCCGGCGAAGGTGAAGACCGCGAAGTCGACCCGCTCGGTCGCCTTCAACATCTGTTTCATGATCTCCAACTCGGGGGCATGGTCCGGCGCGAACAACACCTTCACCGGCACCCCGCCGACGTTGTAGGCCCGGGGCACCCGGCCGTGCGCGCCCCGCCCGAACTGTCCGGCGCGGAGCTGGGCGAACTCGCCCGCGTACGCCTGGCAGATCCGCGCGTCGTGGAAGATCACCAGGTGGTTGAGGTTGCGATGGCAGTCGGTACCGGTGAAGTTCGCCGACCCGGAGAGCACCGCCGAGCTGGCGCCCGCTCGCCTCCGATAGTCGCGCACGATGAACTTCTGGTGGAAGATCTCCGGGTTGTAGTCCGCCTTCACATCGATCGCGCAGCGCAGCAGCGCCGCCATGATTGTGCGATTCGGTTCGAGGCTGCGTGCGCCCGGTTCGGCCGACCACTGGACCCGGTGCTGGGCGGCCACACTCGATTCGCCGGTCCGCGCCGCCACTTTCGGCGGTTTGGCCGTACGGAGATAGTCCTGTTCGAGAACGATTCGGATATCGACGCCACGAAATTTGGCGTCCAGCAGTGCCTGCGCGATCGGCTCCGAGTCGAGTTCCTGTACGGCCACGTCCAGCGATTCACGAGCATCGGCGATGAACCCGATGATGACCTGTTCGAGATCGTCTGCGGCGCCGAGTTCGGGCGGCCCGACGAAGGCTTCGATCTTGCCCGTGGCGAAGCTTGTCATAACCCTCAGGCTGACACCACGACCCGTCGCGCGGTGTCGGGTTCACGGACAATGCCCGTGCCGGAACATGCACCAGCGGCACGAGCGCCACATTCCGACGTCATTCGAGGTACCGGGACGGAAACGAAAGGTCCCGGACGGAACGGAAGCCGTTCCTCTTATTCACCTCTTCTCTTTCCTTGCGTTCCGTTCGCGGTGTCGGAGGTGACTCGGTGCGGGCGCGGTGGCAGTCTGGTGGGCGTGTACCGGGAGACGGGGTCCGAGGCGGTCGCCGGGGCGGTGCTCTGGTGGAGCACGGTGCCCCCGGAGGCCGCGCCGAGCCGGATCCTGCCGGACGGCTGTCTCGACCTGATCTGGTCCTCGCACCAGGGCCTGCTGGTCGCCGGGCCCGACACCACCGCCCAGGTGGGGGAGGGAACAGCAGGGGAGCGGTACGTCGCACTGCGGTTTCCGCCCGGCACCGGCCCGGCGGTTTTCGGCGTCCCCGCGTACGAACTGCGTGACCAGCGGGTCCCGCTCGCCGCCCTCTGGTCCGGCCCCCGTGTGCGGGAACTCGACGAGCGGGTCGCGTACGCGGACCGGCCCGACCGGGTGCTGGAGGCGATCGCGTCGGAGCGCCTACGGGAGGGTGGCGGCCCCGACCCGATCGCCCGACCCGTTGTCGCCCGACTCGACCGGGGTGTGGACGTGGCGGGCACCGCCGCCGCACTCGGGCTCGATCCCCGTCAGCTACACCGGCGTAGCCGTACGTTGTTCGGCTACGGGCCGAAGACCCTCGCCCGGATCCTGCGGATGCAGCGGGCGCTGGCCCTGCTCCGGGCCGGGGTCCCGGCCGCTGAGGTCGCCGCACGGAGCGGCTACGCCGACCAGCCGCACCTGTCCCGCGAGTTCCGGGGGTTGACCGGCGTACCGCCGCGTGAGCTGGTCACCTGACCGGCGGTCTCGCACCTGACGGTCTCGCACCTGACGGTCGCCCGCCGGGTGTGGCTCAGCCCAGGGGGGCGAAGAGGTCCACGCCGTTGCCGTCCGGGTCGAGCAGTGTCGCGTAGCGCTGACCCCAGAACGCGTCCCAGGGCTTGAGGTGACCGGTGTAGCCGGCCTCGGTCAGTTTGTCGTACATGGCGTCGACCTCCGCCGGGCTGTCGCAGAGGAAGGCGAGGCTGGCCCGGGCAGTGCCGGTGGGCGGCGTCCAGGACGGGTCGAACGAGGCGATCATCTCGGTGGTGTCCCAGGCGAGCCGGAGCCCGCCGGGGAGCGTCACCTCCACGTGCGGCTCGCTGTCGGCCTCGGCGGGGATCTCGAAACCGAGCTGGCGGTAGAAGCTCAGGGAACGGGACATGTCGGCCACGGCCAGGCCAATCAGGTTGAGACGAGGTGTCATCGGCCCACCGTAGGGGTGCGCCGAGCCGTCCGTCTTGAAGGAATCGGACACCGCGCGGCAGCCGAAAGCGGACACCGGGGACAAGGTCCGCAGTGCGTCTGCGAGCGGGAGATCTGCCGCGTACGGTGTGGTTAACGGGACCTGAACCCCAGACCAGCACAAGGTTTCCAGTCGGGTTTCGGGTCACCAGGCGGGACGAACAGGAACAGGAAAGGGGCGGCCGAGATGGACCTGGCCTATCTGGATGCCGGATCCGGCAGTCTCATCGTGCAGGCGGTGATCGGTGGTGCCGCCGGGGTGGCGGTCGCCGCCAAGCTCTATTGGCGGCGGCTCTTCGGCCGCTTCCGCCGGCAGCCGGCCGAGAAGGACTGAGTGGGGACCCGGGCGCCGATGTCACCATCACGACTCTCGCTCACCGATGACGGCCTCCGTACCGAAGCGGGCTCGTTCCGTGACCCCGGCAACCGGGTTTTCTACCTCGATGGTCAGGTGCTGCGCGGGCTCGACCGTCAGGCGACCGAGGACTGGCACGCGCTGACCGCCAGCGACTTCTTCGCGCCCCTGCTCACCAGCGGCAAAATCTGCGGCACCGAGCCGGTCGACCGGGAACCGCTGCCGGAGGCGGCGCGTGACCGGTGGGACACGGTGCTGCGCCACGAGCGGATTCCCTTCGTCTCCTACCCGTACGAGTGGTCGTTCGGGATGCTCCGCGACGCCGCGCTGCTGCACCTGGAGATCCTGGCCGCCGCGCTGCCCGCCGGTTTCAGCACCAAGGACGGTTCGGCGTACAACCTCCAGTGGCGTGGTGCCGCACCGGTCTTCATCGACATCGGCTCGTTCGAACCGGCGCGTGAGGGCGAACCCTGGGCCGGTTACCGGCAGTTCTGCCAGACCATGCTCTACCCGCTGATGATCCAGGCCCACCTCGGACTGGACTTCCAACCGTGGCTGCGGTCCCGGATCGACGGCGTCGAACCGGGCCAGATGCGGCGGCTCTTCGCCGGCACCCGCCGCTTCGCCGCCGGGGTTTTCACACACGTACGCCTGCACGACGCGATGCAGGCCCGGCACGCCACCACGAGCACCGGGGCGGTTCGGGAGGAGTTGCGCCACGCCGGGTTCAGCCGCGAGCTGGTGCAGGCGACCGTACGGGGCCTGGAGCGGCTGGTACGCCGACTCGACGGGGCACCAGCGGCCAGCCACTGGGGGCGTTACCGCACGACGTGCAGCTACTCCGAGGCTGACCGGGAGCACAAGGAGCGATTCGTCGAGACGGCCCTGACCGGCACCGGCAACCGTCCGGAACTCGTGCTCGACCTCGGCGCCAACGACGGGGACTACTCGCGCCTCGCCGCCCGGCACAGCGAGTACGTCGTCGCCGTGGAAAGCGACCCGGGCATGGTCGAGCAGCTCTACCAGCGGCTGCGCGCCGACGGTGAGCGGCGGATCATGCCACTCCTGCTCGACCTGGCCGACCCGTCGCCGGGCGGTGGTTGGCGGGGTGCCGAACGGGCCCCGTTCGCGGCACGGGCCGACGCCGACGCCGTGCTCGCGCTCGCCGTCATCCACCACCTGGCCATCGGGCGGAACGTGCCGCTGGACGAGATCGTCGACTGGCTGGTGGGCTTCCTGGCGAAGGCGGGCCCCCGGGGCCGACTGGTGGCGGAGTTCGTGCACCCGGAGGACCCGATGGCCCAGCGGTTACTGGCGAACAAGCCGGCCGGACTCTTCCCCGACTACCGCCGGGAGGAGTTCGAGAGGTTGCTGGCCCGACGGTGCGAGATCATCGCCCGGGAGGAGCTGCCGTCCGGCACCCGCACCCTCTACGTCGGGGTGCCCCGTGGCTGAGTCGCCCCGACCGCCGGAGGTGTCCGGCCCGCCGGTGCCCAGCAGCGCGACGAAGCACGGTAGGCGGACTTTTCTCCGCTGGGGGCGGGGTGAGGCGCCGAGGCTGCTGGAGATCCTGGCCCTCTGCGGGCTCGTGATCACCCAGCCGCTGCTCGACGTCACCGGACGCAGCCCGGACTTCTTCCTCTTCTACGGTGCCGGGCCGGCCGACGTCCTGCTCCTGGTCGCGGTCTTCACGCTGCCGGTCCCGCTGCTGCTCTGGGGAATCGGCGCGCTCACCCGACTGATCGGCCCGGTGGTGCGCGCCGCCGTACACACCGGCACCCTCGGACTGCTGTTCGCCGCACTCGCGATCCAGGTCGGCAAGCACCTGCTGCCGGTGCGGGGAGTGCCGCTGCTGCTGATCGCACTGCTGGTCGGCGCCGCCGGCGCGTACGCCTACCGGCGCTTCAGGGCGGCCGGACAACTGCTGCGGGTGGCCGCAGTCGGACCGCTGGTCTTCGCCCTGCTCTTCGTCTTCACCTCACCCGCGTCGGCGGTGGTCCTGCCGGCCGAGGACGGCTCGGGGCCGGGCGCGGCCCGTCGGGCGGCCAGCCACCCACCGGTGGTGATGCTGGTCCTCGACGAGCTGCCGCTGGTTTCCCTGCTCGGGCCCGGAGGCACCATCGACGCCGAGCGGTTCCCGAACTTCGCCGCGCTCGCCGGCGAGTCGACCTGGTACCGCAACGCCACCGGGGTGAGCGGTTGGACCCCGTACGCGCTGCCGGCGATGTTGACCGGCCGCTATCCGTCGTCGGTGCGGGCCCCGCACTACTCGCAGTACCCGGACAATCTCTTCACCGCCCTGCACGGCACCTACGACCTCAAGGTGCAGGAGAGCATCAGCCAACTCTGTCCGCCGACTGCCTGCGCCGAGCGCAAGGCACCCGTTGCCGGTGGCCTGCCGGTGCTGCTGCGGGAGAGCGCCGGGCTGCTGCGGCAGATCGCCTCGCCGGTCGACGTGCCGGACGACCCCGAGTCGTCGTACCGCGAGGCGACCCGGGAGGAAGCCGGCCTCGCCGAAGAGGAGGAGCAGCCGCCACCGACCGACCCGAGGTTCCGCTGGGGTCAGCTCGACGTCAACCAGCCGGCCCGGTTCACCGAGTTCCTCGCCGGTCTGCACCCGGCACCCCGCCCGACGCTGCACTTCCTGCACCTGCTGATGCCGCACACGCCGTGGAACTACCTGCCCTCCGGGATGCGCTACGACTCCCCGCCCGGGATGCCCAACGACGGCGACGGTTGGGTGGAACTTGCCCGGGAACGCCATCTGCGGCAACTCGGGTACACCGACCGCCTGATCGGCGAAACCCTCCGTACGTTGCGCTCCTCCGGGCTCTACGACGACGCGATGCTGGTGGTGACCGCCGACCACGGCCTCAGCTTCACCCCCGGGGTCCAGGGCCGGGGGCGGGCCGCGATCGACCGGGCCCCGGGGGAGGTGGCGTGGGTGCCGCTGTTCATCAAGGAGCCGGGCCAGCGGGCCGGGCGGGTCGACGACCGCAACTGGGAGCACGTCGACCTGTTGCCGACCATCGCCGACCAGGCACACGTGGAGATTCCGTGGCCGGTCGAGGGCCTGGTCGCGCCGCGCGAGACTCGGGAACGGTCCGAGAAACGCTTCCACGACCAGCCCACCTTCGCGCTACAGCTTCCCGGGGACACCTTTGCCAAGGTGCTCGACGGGAGTGCCTGGCCGAAGCTGCCCGCGCCGCCGTTCCCGGAACTGGTCGGCCGCGCTGTCACTGAGTTGTCGGTCAGTAACGACAACACGGCCGCGACAGTGACGAACCGGGCGGCCTTCGACAACGTCGACCCGGCCGGTGGGCGGTTGCCCGCGTTGATCTGTGGCACGGTGCCGGCGTCGGTGCCCACCGGTGCCCGGTTGGCGGTCGCGGTGAACGGCCGCATCGGCGCGGTCGTGCCGGTGGTGGAGCCGGACAAGAACGGCCGCCGTTTCGGGGCCCTGATCAGCGACGAGTCACTCTTCGTGCCAGGGGCGAACCGACTGGAGTTGTTCCTGGTCAATGACGGTCAGGCGGTGCGCCGGTTGCGGGTGTGACTCCGTCGACATCCGAGATCCCAGTTTCGCAAGTGGGGTGATGCGTGACGCATCCCTCACCGCTCGACCATGACCAGATGTTGGTTCCACGCCGCGGATACCGTAGGAACAAAGGCAATTCAACGAAGATTTTGCCGCCGAAGCGAGGAACCACATGACGGATGTCAAGCTCGACCACCCCGGCGGGCAACTGTCTATGCCGGTGCGGGCCGCTGTCGAGGGCCCGTCCGGGATCGGCGTCGGCAAGCTGTTGAGCGAGACCGGGTACGTCACCTACGACCCGGGTTTCGTCAACACCGCCGCCTGCTCCTCGGAGATCACCTACATCGACGGGGACGCGGGTATTCTCCGCTACCGCGGATACCCCATCGACCAGCTCGCGGAGAAAGCCTCCTTCCTTGAGGTCTCCTACCTGCTGATCTACGGTGAGCTGCCGACCGCCCAGCAGTTGACCGAGTTCAGCGAGTGGATTCGCCGGCACTCGTTGCTGCACGAGGAGATGCGGCGCTTCTTCGACGGGTTCCCGCGTGACGCCCACCCGATGGCGGTGCTCTCGTCGGCGGTGAGCGCCATCTCCACCTTCTACCAGGACAGCCTGGACCCGTTCGACCAGGAGCACGTGGAAATCTCCACGGTGCGCCTGATGGCCAAGGTTCCGACCATCGCGTCGTATGCGTACAAGAAGTCGATCGGCCAGGCACAGCTCTATCCGGACAACTCGCTCGGCTACGTCGAGAACTTCCTGCGCATGACCTTCGGCGTACCGGCGGAGGAGTACGAGGTCGACCCCGTGGTCGCGCGGGTGCTGGACATGCTCTTCGTGCTGCACGCCGACCACGAGCAGAACTGCTCCACCTCGACCGTCCGGCTGGTCGGCTCCAGCCAGGCCAACCTGTTCGCCTCGGTCTCGGCCGGTGTGAACGCCCTCTTCGGTCCCCTGCACGGCGGCGCGAACCAGGCGGTGCTGGAGATGCTGGAGGGAATCCGGGCCGAGGGTGGCGACGTCCAGTCCTTCGTGCGCCGGGTCAAGGCCAAGGAGCAGGGCGTCAAGCTGATGGGCTTCGGCCACCGGGTCTACAAGAACTACGACCCGCGGGCTGCCATCGTGAAGAAGGCGGCGCAGGACGTACTGGCCCGGATGAACAAGCCGGACCCGCTGCTCGACCTCGCGCTGCAACTGGAGGAGATCGCGCTCGCCGACGACTTCTTCGTATCGCGGCGGCTCTACCCGAACGTGGACTTCTACACCGGCCTGATCTACAAGGCCATGGGATTCCCGACGAAGATGTTCACGGTGCTCTTCGCCCTGGGCCGGCTTCCCGGCTGGATCGCCCAGTGGCGCGAAATGATCCAGGACCCGGAGACCAAGATCGGCCGTCCCCGGCAGATCTACACCGGTGCCGCCGAGCGGGCCTTCGTACCGGTCGAGCAACGCTGAACCACGCGCGGCACAGACCGCCGCGACGCGACCGGCCGCCGACGCCCTCGGGCATCGGCGGCCGGTGCCGTATCCGCCGGGTCAGCGCCCGCCGGCGCCCACCAGCAGGTTCCCGGCCGGGATGGAGAGCGCCGGACGACCGTGTGCCATCCGGTGCGTCGCCTGCTCGGCAGTGAACGTCGCCGACTGACTGATCGCACTCGCGTACGTCACCCCGGTGCGCTGTGCGATCGACGCCCAGCCATATTCGTCGGCCACCATCCGCCGAGCCCGCCGGGCCAGCTCCCGTGCCCGGCCACTGTCGGCCAGCAGGGCGTGTACGGCGTCCGCCAACGCGTCCGGGTCCTTCGGCTGGAAGGTCATCCCGGTCACCCCGGTCTCGACGATCTCGGCCAGTCCACCGGTCGCGGCGACGGCGAGCGGGGCACCAGCCGCCGCTCCCTCCAACGCGACCATGCCGAACGGCTCGTAGATGCTCGGTACCGCGAAGCAGTCCGAGGCCGCCATCATCGCCGGCAGGTCGGATCCGCCCAGGAACCCGGGCAGGGTCACCGCCGCGCGTACGCCGAGCCGGTCGATGTCCGCCTCGAGTTCACCCCGGTACGGCCCGTCCCCCGCGATCACCAGACGCAGCCCGGGGTGTTCCCGCCGCAGCCGGGGCAGGCCGGCGATCAGGTGCTGGACGCCCTTCTCGTAGACCAGCCGCCCGGCGAAGGTGACCAGCGGGCCTTCGCCGGCGAACCGCTCGCGGGCGGCGGCGACGGCGGCGGCACTGGCCTGCCAACGGTGTGTCTCCACTCCGTTGGGGACGACGTCGATGCGGGTGGTGGGGAGGTTGAAGAGGTTGTTGACCTGGTCGCGCATGTAGCCGGAGCAGGTGATGACGCGGTC